>CAZJDU010000074.1:0-19234 GCA_964544855.1 uncultured Nocardioides sp. | reverse complement strand
GTCGGCATCGAGCGGGCCCACATGGAGGAGGACACCGGCAAGTCGACCCATGTCGGCTCCACCGGCCGGATCCACGGCGCCAGCCACTCGCTGGTGGACTACAACCGTGCCGGCATCCCGCTCATCGAGATCGTCACCAAGCCGATCCTCGGCGCCGGTGAGAAGGCCCCCGCAGTGGCGCGGGCCTACGTCCAGCAGCTCCGCGACCTGATCGTCGCGCTCGGCGTCTCCGAGGCGCGGATGGACCAGGGCAACCTGCGGGCCGACGTCAACCTCTCGCTCGCCCCGAAGGGCTCCGAGGTCCTCGGCACCCGGACCGAGACCAAGAACGTCAACTCGTTCCGCTCCGTCGAGCGGGCCGTCGCCTTCGAGATGGGGCGGCACGCCGCCGTCCTCGATCGGGGAGAGGCGATCACCCAGGAGACCCGGCACTGGCACGAGGACACCGGCATCACCACGCCGGGCCGGCCCAAGTCCGACGCCGAGGACTACCGCTACTTCCCCGAGCCCGACCTGGTGCCGGTCGCGCCGAGCCGGGAGTGGGTCGAGGAGCTGCGCGGCACGTTGCCCGAGAACCCGACCCAGCAGCGCGCACGGCTGCAGGCCGAGTGGGGTTTCTCCGACCTGGAGATGCGCGACACCATCGGCGCCGGTGCGCTGGCGGCGGTCGAGCACACCGTCGCCGCCGGAGCGTCCGCGCAGGCGGCCAAGAAGTGGTGGCTCGGTGAGCTCGCGCGCCGCGCCAACGACACCGACACGCCGATCGACGCCCTCGGCGTGAGCCCGGCCGACGTCGCTGCGGTGCAGAGCCTGGTGGACGCGAAGACCATCAACGACAAGCTCGCGCGCGAGGTCTTCGAGGGGCTCTACGCCGGCGAGGGCACCCCCGAGGAGATCGTCGCCGCCCGTGGCCTCGAGATCGTCTCCGACGATGGCGCGCTCGAGGCAGCCGTCGATGACGCGATCGCGGCCAACCCCGACGTCGCCGAGAAGATCCGCAGCGGCAAGGTGCAGGCCGCCGGTGCGCTCATCGGTGCGGTGATGAAACAGATGCGCGGTCAGGCCGATGCCGGTCGGGTGCGCGAGCTGATCCTCGAGAAGCTCACCTGACGTCCGCCGAGTCGGCTGGTTCCCCCGGCGCGCGCTCGCATCGGTCGCTTCGCTCCCTCGGGCGCGGAGGCCCGGGGCCGGTGCTCTACAGTGGGTTGGTACTGATCAACAGCGCCCGTGTGCGGGGGAAGCCGGTCCGAGTCCGGCGCTGACCCGCAACCGTAGGCCTCCCTCGGGGAGGCGAGCCGGAGCACCTGCCGCGGGGCGACCTGACACAACGCTGTCGTGGAGAGCAGCGGGTCGGATCCCTCCGCCCGCTGGTCGTGCAGCGGGAAGGCCACCATGTTCCACCACCCCGGTCCCACCCGGCGCTGCCGACGCGGTGCCGCCGTCGTCGCGGGCATCGCTCTGCTCGGAGCGCTCGCCGGCTGCGGTGACGACGCCGCGGACGAGTCGGCCGACGAGTCGGCGCCCGACGCCGGCGAGGTCGCTGCCGGCGAGGCGGCCGACTGGCTGACCGGCCAGCTCACCGACGACGTGATCGTCAACGAGGAGTTCGGCACGCCCGACTACGGGGCGACCGTCGACGCGATCTACGCCCTGCGTGCGCTCGGCGGACACGAGGCGACGGCCGAGGCGATGACGACGGCGGTCTACGCCGCCGCGCAGGAGTACGTCGCACCCGGCGAGGACGTCTGGGCGGGCAACGCCGGCAAGCTCGTCACGCTGGCCACCGACGGCGACGCCGACCCGAGCGACGTCGACGGCTTCGACGCCCTCGGCACGCTCGAGGAGCGCACCGCTGCGGACGGCCGCACCAGCGACGACAGCGAGTACGGCGACTTCGCCAACTCGCTCGGCCAGGCCTGGGCGGTCCGCGGGCTGACCGCCGCCGGGTCGGACGAGGCGGCCGCGGCCCGTGACTTCCTGCTGCTCCAGCAGTGCGAGGCCGGCTTCTTCCGGCAGGACTTCGCGGGCCCGAAGGCGCAGGACCAGAGCTGCGACGGCGGTGACGGTGCCGCATCCACCGACGCCACCGCCCTCGCGGTGGTCGTGCTCGACGAGCTCGCCGAGGAGGACGAGGAGGTCGCGGCCGCGCTCGACAGCGCCGTGGGCTACCTGCTCGCCGAGCAGGCCGACGACGGCTCCTTCGTCGGCAGCAGCGAGCTGCCGACCAACGCCAACAGCACCGGTCTGGCCGGATGGGCGCTCCAGATCGCCGGAGAGGACGATGCCGCCGCGGCTGCTGCCGGGTGGGTGCGATCCCACCAGGTCGCCGACGGCTGCGAGGCCGACCTGGCCGACGCGTCCGGTGCGATCGCCTACGACGACGCCGCGCTGACCGCTGCCGGGAAGAACGGCATCACGTCGAAGACGTCGTACCAGTGGCAGCTGGCCACCGCGCAGGCACTGCCGGCTCTGCTCGCCGTCTCCGCGGACGCCGGGCCGGCGGTGTGCCCGGACGTCGGGTGAGCTGAGTGCGCGTCGCCACGGTCGTTGCGCGCGCTGCCGCCTGGTGGGCGGCAGCCGCGCTGGTCGTGGCATCCGCGCCCACCGCCGTGGCGACCCCGGCTGCGGCCGCGTGCGAGGGCGTGACCGTGGTCGTCGACCACCACACCCTCGGGGGTGAGGACCTGGTCGACTGCGCGCACGCCGGCACGGCGGCCGAGGCGTTCGACGAGGTCGGCGTCGCGCTCGAGTTCCTGCCGCAGCAGCCGGGCTTCGTGTGCCGCGTGGGCGGCCTGCCGGAGTCCGGCCCCTGCTTCGACGGCGACGCCTACTGGAGCCTGTGGTGGTCCGACGGCTCCACGGAGTGGACCTACGCGTCCCTCGGCGTCACGGCCCTGGAGATCCCCGCGGGCGGTGCGGTCGCCTTCTCCTGGCACGAGGGCGACGGCGATGCCGGGCCGCCCACGGTGGTCGACCCCGCCGACCGCGGGTGCCCCGACTGGCCGGTCTGCGACGACCAGGTCGCCGCGCCGGCCGAGCCAGGCAGCGAGGCGGAGGCGGACTCCTCCGACCCGTCGGCCGGGGACGGCTCGTTCCCGGTCTGGGCGGCCGCGGGGCTCGCCGCCCTGGTGCTCGGGGCCGCCGCGGTGCCGTTGGCGCGCCGGCGCCGCGAGGAGCGCCGATGAGGCTGCCCCGCGACCTGCATCCCGTCGCCTGGTGGTGCTGGGCGATCGGCCTCGCCGTGGCGGCGTCGTCGACCACCAACCCGTTCCTGCTCGGCCTGCTGCTCGTCGTGGCCTGCCTGGTGGTGTTCACCTGCCGGGGGGACCAGCCCTGGTCGCGGGTGTTCCGGCTCTACCTGTGGCTCGGCGCCGCGATCGTGGTGATCCGGGTGCTGTTCCGGATCGTGCTGGGCGGCAACGTGGTCGGCCACGTGCTGCTGCCGCTCCCGGAGGTCCCACTGCCCGGCTGGGCCGCCGGCATCAGTCTGCTCGGTCCGTTCACCCGCGAGGAGCTGCTCGCGGCGCTGTACGACGGTCTCCGGCTGGCGATGATCGTGGTCGCGGTCGGTGCCGCCAACGCGCTGGCCAACCCGAAGCGGCTGATGAAGTCGCTGCCGCCCGCGCTCTACGAGGTGGGCACCGCGATGGTGATCGCGATCAACGTGCTGCCGCAGCTGGCCGAGAGCCTGCGCCGGGTGCGGGCGGCGCAGCGGCTGCGCGGCGGCCCGGACTCCCGGTTCGGCAGGATGCGCCGGCTCCTGGTCCCGGTGATGGAGGACGCCTTCGAGCGGTCACTCGCCCTCGCCGCGGGGATGGATGCTCGCGGCTACGGCCGCTCCGGCATGGTCGGCGCGGCGCAGCGCCGGGGGACCGGTGCGCTGATGATCGCCGGGCTGCTCGGCGTCTGCGTCGGGGTGTACGCCGTCCTCGACGGCTCGGCCCCTCGGCTGCTGGCCGGCCCGATGCTGGCCCTCGGCGTGCTGCTCGCGCTGGCCGGCTTCGTGGTGGCCGGACGGCGGGTGCGCCGTACCCGCTATCGCGCGGAGCCGTGGCGGCTGCCCGAGCTGGGGGTCGTGCTGTCGGGCGTCCTGGTCGGGGCCGGTGTGTGGGCGGTGCAGCGCTGGGACCCGGCCGTCGCGCACCCGGGAGTGCTCGAGGTGCCCGCGCTGTCCCTGCCGGCGGTGCTCGCGGTGCTGTGTGGCGTGCTGCCGGTCTGGTGCGCGCCGCCGCCGTTGACCGCCGCGCACCGGGGAGCCGCGGCGGCGGTGCCCGAGGCGGTGGGCACCGGATGATCCAGCTGCAGGGCATCACGCTCGCCTACGACGACCGCCGCGTGCTCGACCGGGTCGATCTCACCGTCGAGACCGGCGAGCTGATGCTGCTCGCCGGCCCCACGGGCGTGGGCAAGTCCTCGCTGCTCGGCGTGGTCGCCGGGCTGGTGCCGGCCTTCAGCGGTGGCACCCTCACCGGCGACGTCCGCCTCGACGGCGAGAGCGTCATCGAGCTGCCCGCCCGCGACCGCGCCCACGCGATCGGCTACGTCGGCCAGCACCCGGCGGCCTGGTTCGTCACCGACACGGTCGAGGAGGAGCTCGCCTTCGGCATGGAGCAGCTCGGGCTGCCGCCGTCGACGATGCGGCGCCGGGTCGAGGAGACCCTCGACCTGCTCGGCATCGCCGACCTGCGCCACCGTGACCTGCGCACGCTCTCCGGTGGTCAGCAGCAGCGGGTCGCGATCGGCTCGGTGCTCGCGGTGCACCCGCGGCTGCTCGTGCTCGACGAGCCCACGTCCGCGCTCGACCCGACCGCCGCGGAGGACGTGCTCGCCACGCTCACCCGGCTGGTGCACGACCTCGGGCTCTCGGTGCTGGTCGCCGAGCACCGGCTGGAGCGGGTGGTGCCGTTCGCCGACCGGATGTGCCTGCTGACCGGTGACGGTCGGCTGCGGGTGGGGGAGCCGGCTGAGGTGCTGGTCGACGCCCCGATCGCCCCGCCGCTGGTCGAGCTCGGCCGGCTCGCAGGCTGGTCGCCGCTGCCGCTCACGGTCCGCGACGCGCGGCGTCGTACCTCGACCCTCCGGGCGCGCCTCGGTGCCCCGCCCACCGTCGTACCTGACGTATTCGTTGCCGATCCGGGCCAGAGCCCACGCGAACGTCAGGTACGACGCGAGTCCGCGGCCGAGACCCGGAGGCTCACCGTGACCCACGGCAGCGCGGTCGCGCTGCGCGAGGTCGACCTCCGACTGCGTGCCGGCACCGTCACCGCCCTCATGGGACGCAACGGCGCCGGGAAGTCGACGCTGATGTGGGCGCTGCAGGGACAGCTTCCGGCCGCCGGCGGGACGGTGCGGGTCGGCGAAGCGGATCCGCACGCCGCGGACGCCGACGCGCGGCGGCGCCACGTCGGCCTCGTGCCACAGAACCCCGCCGACCTGCTCTATCTGGAGACCGTGGCCGAGGAGTGCGAGGCCGCCGACGCTACGACGGACGCCTCGCCCGGTGACTGCGCGAGCGTCCTCGAGCGGCTGGCGCCCGGCATCGACCCCGGCACCCACCCGCGGGACCTCTCGGAGGGCCAGCGGCTGGCGCTCGCGGTGGCGATCGTGCTGACGGCCCGTCCACCGCTGCTGCTCCTCGACGAGCCGACCCGAGGCCTGGACTATCCCGCCAAGCGCGCGCTCGCCGGCATGCTGCGCACCCTCGCCGCGGACGGCCGCGCCGTCCTCGTGGCGACCCACGACGTCGAGTTCGCCGCGCAGGTCGCCGACCGGGTGACCGTGCTCGCCGAGGCCGAGGTCGTCTCCGACGGTCCCGTGCGGGAGGTGATCGCCGAGTCGCCGTCCTTCGCGCCCCAGGTCACCAAGGTCCTCGGCCCGGGCTGGCTGCGGGTCGACGAGGTCGCGACGGCGCTCGAGTCCGGCACCGGCGACCCGTCCGAGGTGACGACGTGAGCACCCCGCGGGGGGCAGCGGTCCCGGTCACGCTCCGGTCGGTGGTCGTGCTCGGTCTCGCCTCCGCGCTCGGCGTGCTGATGCTCTGCTGGCCGTTCTTCCTCCCCGCCGACCAGGCGCAGCGGGTGGACCCGCCGTTCTTCTTCCTGGCACTGCTGCCGGTGGTCCTGGCCGTCGTCCTCGCCGAGCTGAGCGAGGGCGGCATGGACGCGCGCGTGCTCGCCGTCCTCGGCGTGCTCAGCGCCATCAACGCCGTGCTGCGCGGCGTCAGCGCCGGCGGTGCCGGCATCGAGCTGGTCTTCTTCCTGCTGATCCTCGGGGCCCGGGTCTTCGGTCCGGGCTTCGGCTTCGTGCTCGGCTGCACGTCGCTGTTCGCCTCCGCATTGCTCACCGCAGGGGTCGGCCCGTGGCTGCCGTTCCAGATGCTGGTGGCCGGATGGGTCGGCATGGGGGCCGGACTGCTGCCGCGCCGGGTCTCCGGGCGCCGGGAGATCGCGATGCTGGTCGCGTACGGCGTCGTCGCGGCCTACGCCTACGGCCTGCTGATGAACCTGTGGGGCTGGCCGTTCCTCCTCGGCGTCGAGATCCCCGGGCAGGACAGCACCGAGCTGTCCTACGCCCCCGGCGCCTCGCCAGGGGAGAACCTGCACCGGTTCCTGCTCTACACGCTGCTGACCTCCACCGGTGGCTGGGACACTGGTCGCGCGATCACCAACGCGCTCGCGATCGCCTTCCTCGGGCCGGCCGTGCTCACCACGTTGCGACGTGCTGCCCGCCGCAGCCGGGTGGAGCGGGTGCCGGCTGCCAACGCTCAGAGGTTGCGCGGGTAGGTGGCGCCGGCTGCGCGCCACCACGAGGGCCCGCTGGCTGCGTTGCCGCCGCTCGACGGACCACCAGTACGCCGTCGCGGCGGTCGCCTTGCCGGCGCACCCTCCTGGTGCCGCTCGCTACGGCACCCGTCCACGGATCCGGGCTACGGGTGGATGATCAGGATCTGGTCGTCGGCCTGCTGGGGGTCGCCCCGCCCGTCGCGGTTGCTGGTGCCGAGCCACAGCGCGCCGTCCGGTGCGGTCGCCACCGCCCGGAGCCTGCCGAACTCGCCGCGCAGGAAGGCCCGGCCGTCGCTGAGGCTGCCGTCGGCGACCTTGACCCGCCAGAGCCGCTCGCCCCGCAGGCCCGCGGCCCACAGGAAGCCCGCGGCGTAGGCGATGCCCGCCCAGGATGCGTCAGCGGGCCGGCGGGTGATGCCCGGCTCCGCGTAGCCGCTGGCGCCGACCGGCCCCTCGGCCTCGGGCCAGCCGTAGTTCTCACCCGGCTCGATGCGGTTGATCTCGTCGGCGATGTCGTCGCCGAACTCGCTCGCCCAGAGGTTGCCCTCGGTGTCGACGGTCATCCCCTCGACGTTGCGGTGGCCCAGCGACCACACCGGGCTGTCACCGAACGGGGTGTCGGGCGCGGGGTCGCCGTCCGGCGTGATGCGCAGGATCTTGCCGGCCAGGGAGCCGCGCTGCTGCGCCAGCTCGGGCTGCGTGACCTCGCCGGTGCTCACGAAGAGGTCGCCGTTGCCGGCGAAGAGCAGGCCGCCGCCGTCGTGCCGGTCGGCGGCGGGGATGCCGGTGAGCACGGGCCGCACGCGGCCGAGGGAGCCGTCGCGCAGGCGTGCCCGGACCACCCGGTTGTCCCGGTCGGTGGTCAGGTAGAAGTAGACCAGCCCGTCACTGTCGAAGTCGGGGGAGACCGCGACGCCGAGCAGCCCGGACTCGCTGCGGGCCCGGACGTCCGGGATCGTCCCGGCGACCACCGGGTCGGCGGGCTCCGCGGACGGGTCCTCCGGTGGCGCCACGATCAGCACCCGGCCCGAGTTGCGCTCGGTGACCACCGCGCGGCCGTCGGGGAGGAAGTCGATGCCCCAGGGCGTGTCGAGTCCGACGGCGGCGGTGCCGACGACGTCGGGGGTGCCGTCGGTGGGCACGGTCGCCCGCTCGGAGGGCGAGCCGCTCTCCGAGACGCTCGCCGTGGGCGACGGCTCCGGACCGATCGTCTCGACGGTGCTCTCGTTGCCTCCCTGGGAGCACCCGGCGGCGACCAGTCCACCGGCCAGCAGGACGGCGACGAGTCGACGGCGACTCATCGCACCCTCTCGAGGAAGTCGAGCAGCAGGTCGTGGACGATGTCCGGCTGCTCCAGCTGGACGAAGTGGGAGCCGCGCAGCTCGACGTAGTCGGCGTCGGCCACCCGCTCGGCCGCGGTCGCCATCTGCCGCGCGCCCGCGAGGACGTCGTACGTCGCCGCCACGAACCGGACCGGCACCGCGACCCGGCTCAGAGACACCCGGGGATGCCGCGAGGTGCCGAGCGCGAGATGGGCGTACCACTCCACCGGGGTGGTGAGGAACTCCTTGATGGCGACGGCGGCCAGCTGCGGGTCGGCCACCGGCAGCATGAAGCCGGAGTGGCTGATGAGGTCGACGGCACGCGGGCCGATCGGCAGCCGCCGGGTGAGCGGGGTGAGCGCCCACCCGGCGTACTTCCCCACCCGGCAGAGGTTCGTCGTGAGCGCGTGGGCCACGAGCCGGGGGAGGCGCAGCGGGCCCAGCATCGTCGCGAAGGTGTCGCCCGGGACGCCCGCGACCGCGAACAGTCCGGTGACCCGCTCGGGGTGGTGCGCCTGGAGCTCGAACATCGTGTTGACGCCCATCGACCAGCCCATCAGCACGGCGCGGTCGATGCCGAAGTGGTCCATGACGGAGAGTGCGTCCTCGACGAAGTGCTCGATCTCCACGTGACGCGGATCGGCGGGGCGGTCGGATCCGCCGACCCCCCGGTGGTTCCACGACACGACGCGGACGCCGCACGCGGGGTCGAGCAGCGCGGGCCAGAGATAGGCGTTGGTGCCGAGCCCGTTGCAGAGCACGACCGTGGGGCCCTCGATCACGCCCGCCGGGTCGTTCGTCCAGGCGCGCACGGTGGTGCCGTCGTCGGACAGGATGTCGTGGAACGACACCGAGACCGGTGCCTCGGTGGGAGCAGCAGAGGTCGCCATGGCCACGATTGTGCCCGAGCGGTCACGGTCGCGTGACCTGAGAGGCCTCGCGAGGCTCAGTCCGGGGCGGGCTCGGTCAGCGCCGGACGCCGCGCGGCCCGCGTGGCTCCGGCGCTCGCGAGCACGACGCAGCCGATCGCGGCCCACTGCCAGGGCCCGAGCTGCTCACCCACCACGATCAGTCCGGCCAGGGCCGCCGCGGCGGGCTCCAGGCTCATCAGCACGCCGAAGACGGCGGGGGCGAGGCGGCGCAGCGCGATCAGCTCGCAGCTGTAGGGGATGACCGAGCTGAGCAGGCCGATGGCCGCGCCGATCAGCAGGATCCGTGGGTCGGCGAGCGGGCCGGCGTCGGTGACGAGCAGGGCCGGCGCGAGCACCACGGCCGCGGCGACGCAGGCCACGGCGAGGCCGTCGATGCCGTCCCAGCGACGCCCGGTGTGCGAGCTGAGCAGGATGTAGCCCGCCCAGGAGGCGCCCGCCAGCGCGGCGAAGCCGACCCCGATCGGGTCCAGGTCGGTGGGCTCCGAGCCGAGCAGGAGGACACCGATCGCGGCGAGGACCACCCAGGCGAGGTCCCGGGGCCGCCGGAACCCGACAGCGGCGACCGCCAGCGGACCGACGAACTCGATGGTCACCGCGATGCCGATCGGGATCCGGGAGAACGACTGGTAGATCGACCAGTTCATCAGCCCCAGCGTGATGCCGAAGCCGAGCGCCACCATCCAGTCGGCCCGCGTCCGGCCGTGCAGCCGCGGTCGCGCGATCAGGGCCAGGACGAGCGCGCTCGACGCGAGCCGGAGCCAGACCAGCACGGTCGGTGTGACCTCGTCGAACACGGTCTTCGCCACCGCCGCGCCCAGCTGCAGCGACGCGATCCCCGCGAGCACCAGCCCGATCGCCGGCCCGATCGACGGATTCCGGCGATCCGGCGATGACATCCGGGCACTCACCGGGTCACTCTAGGAGACAGCGGCCGGACGGCCGGGTCCCGGCCGAGCCCTCAACCCGGATCAGGGAGGATCCAGATGACCACCATTCTCATGATCGGCACCCGCAAGGGGCTCTGGATCGGGCGGTCCGAGGACCGTGACGCGTGGACCTTCACCGGCCCGCACCACGACATGGAGGATGTCTACTCCTGCCTCGTCGACGCGCGCGACGGCACGCCCCGGCTCTACGCCGGCGCGTCCTCGCCCTGGCTCGGGCCGCAGGTCCGGTGGTCCGACGACCTCGGGGAGACCTGGCAGGAGACGCCGGGCGGTGCGGTCCGCTTCCCCGACGGCGTCGACGCGACCGTGGAGCGCATCTGGCAGCTGGTGCCCGGGGTCCAGCCGGAGGTGGTCTACGCCGGCACCGAGCCGGGCGCGGTGTTCCGGTCCACCGACCGGGGTGCGACGTTCACGCTCGAGCAGGCGCTCTGGGACCACCCGCACCGCAAGGAGTGGAACGCCGGCTTCGGCGGCCAGGCCTTCCACACCCTCCTGCCACATCCGAGCGACCCCGCGTCGCTGACCGCGGCGATCTCCACCGGCGGCGTCTACCAGACCACCGACGGCGGCGCTTCCTGGACGCCGCGCAACCAGGGCATCCGTGCGGACTTCTACCCCGAGGAGATGCGCTATCCGGAGTTCGGCCAGTGCGTGCACAAGGTCACCCGCCACCCCTCACGGCCGGAGCGGCTCTACGCCCAGAACCACGGCGGGGTCTACCGCTCCGA
The DNA here is from genome assembly GCA_964544855.1 of uncultured Nocardioides sp. Lineage (GTDB taxonomy): Bacteria > Actinomycetota > Actinomycetes > Propionibacteriales > Nocardioidaceae > Nocardioides. The sequence goes on along the minus strand of CAZJDU010000074.1, from coordinate 8,523 downwards.
CGACGAGGGCGTCTCCTGGGTCTCGATCGGCGACGACCTGCCGAGCGACTTCGGCTTCCCGATCGTGGTGCATCCGCACCGGCCGGACACGATCTACGTGTTCCCGCTCGGCGGCGGTGACCGGCGCTACCCGCCGGAGGCGAAGGCGCGGGTGTGGCGCTCCGACGACGCGGGCGAGTCGTGGGCGTCGTACGGCGACGGCCTCCCGGACCCCTGCTACGTCGGCGTGATGCGTGACGCGATGTGCGCCGACAGCCACGATCCTGCGGGGCTCTACCTCGGTGCGCGCAACGGCTCGGTCTGGGCGTCGGCCGACGACGGTGACTCGTGGCGTCGGATCGTCGGCGAGCTGCCGGACGTGATGGCGGTCAAGGTCGGCGTGGTCTGACCGTCCTCGTCGCCGGCCGCGAGCCGCGCCTGCCGCACCCGCCGGTGCTGGGTCAGGGCCAGCACGGCCGCGAGCGTCGTGACCGTGACGGTGACGGCGAACGCCGCCGTGGATCCGTGGCTGTCGGCGAGCCGGCCGGCGGTGCTCGACCCGATCGCGTAGCCGAGCCCGGTCGCGGCCGCGAGGAGGGTGAGCGCCGATCCGACGAGCCGCGACGGCACGATCCGCTCGGCGAGCGTGAACACCGCGATCATGTACGGCGCCACGGCGAACCCCAGCAGCGCGACCACCGCGACGAGGGCCGGCACGGAGTCGACGAGCAGCAACGGAGCCGCCAGCACCGGCAGTGCGAGCGCCGCGGTGGCCCAGCGCCGCTCGTGGGTCACCCGAGCGGGCAGGAACGCCGTGGCGAGGCCGGCGACCACGCTCCCGACGGCGAGGACCGCGTGGATCAACCCGGCCGCACCGGGGATCCCGGCCTCGGTGGCGAGCACCGTGGTGCCGGTCTGGATCGACCCGAAGAGCATGCCGACGCCGGCCTGGGCGAGCAGCAGCACGACGAAGGCCGCGGTCAGCAGCCGACCGGTGGTCGGGCCGGCCGGCTGCTCGTCGGTGAGCCGGGCGGTGGGGTGCAGCGCGAACGCCGTACCGAACACGGCGAGCAGGCCGGCTCCGGTCAGCAACGCTGCAGCAGGGGACAGCGCGACCGCCACGGCACCGATCAGCGCCGGCCCGAGCACGAACGACGCCTCGTCCGCGGCGCCCTCGTAGGAGAACGCGGCGTCGACCAGCCGCCGCTGGTGGTTCGCGCCGGCGGTCATCGGGCGCCAGCGCACGCGGGCCATCGGGCCCACCTGCGGTAGCAGCAGCCCGGTCCCGGCTGCGACCAGGACCAGCGACGGGCCGTCGGCGCCCTGCTGGGCCAGCACGACGAGCAGCGCGAGGCCGACGGCACCGGCGAGGGACTGGACGAGCACGACGCCGCGTTGCCCGTGCCGGTCGGCGATCGCGGCCGCGGCGGGGGAGCCGACAGCGTTGGCGACGGCGAGCGCGCCCGCCGCGGCACCGCCGGTGCCGTAGCTCCCGGTGGCGCCGGAGACGAGGACGAGCGCGCCGAGCTGGCTCATCGCGAGGGGGAGCCGGCCGAGGAAGGCGACGAGGACGTAGCCGGGACCCGCCAGCTGCCAGAGCCGGCGGTAGGACGCAAGAGGGGTCATGGGTGGGTCCTTCGGGTGCGACGAAGTGTCGCGTCGGACCCGCCTCCGAGACGCGAACGTACCCTCTGCGTATTCGGGATGTGTCCGCCCGGTCGGTGGCCGTCCCGCCGCCGACCGGGAGGTACGGCGCCAGGATATCCCGGGTCGTCGGCTCCCGACGACTCCGTGAGACCGCCCGGGCGCGGAGGCCGCCGCGCGACTACGCTCGGAGCCATGACTGACGGTCCGACGACGCCCGACATCAAGCCCCGATCCCGTGAGGTCACCGACGGTCTCGAACGGGCCGCGGCCCGTGGCATGCTGCGGGCGGTCGGCATGGGCGACGACGACTTCGCCAAGCCGCAGATCGGCGTCGCGTCGTCCTGGAACGAGATCACCCCGTGCAACCTCTCACTGGACCGGCTCGCGAAGGCCTCGAAGAACGGTGTCCACGCGGGCGGCGGGTTCCCGATGGAGTTCGGCACGATCTCGGTGTCCGACGGCATCTCGATGGGGCACGAGGGGATGCACTTCTCCCTGGTCTCGCGTGAGGTGATCGCGGACTCGGTCGAGACGGTGATGATGGCCGAGCGGCTCGACGGCTCGGTGCTCCTCGCCGGGTGCGACAAGTCGCTGCCCGGCATGCTGATGGCGGCCGCCCGGCTCGACCTGGCCTCGGTGTTCCTCTACGCCGGCACCATCCTCCCGGGCAAGGTGAACGGCGAGGACGTCACGATCATCGACGCCTTCGAGGCGGTCGGCGCCTGTCTGGCGGGCAGGATCAGCCGTGAGGAGGTCGATGAGGTCGAGCGGGCGATCTGCCCGGGTGAGGGTGCCTGCGGTGGCGCCTACACCGCCAACACGATGGCGGCGGTGGCCGAGGCGCTCGGCATGTCGCTGCCGGGCTCGGCGGCGCCGCCGGCGGTCGACCGCCGGCGCGACGGCTATGCGCACCGGTCCGGGGAGGCGGTCGTCGAGATGCTCCGCCGGGGCATCACCGCCCGCCAGATCCTGACCAGGGAGGCCTTCGAGAACGCGATCGCCGTGGCCATGGCGCTCGGAGGCTCCACCAACGCGGTGCTCCATCTGCTGGCCATCGCCAACGAGGCCGAGGTGGAGCTGACGATCGACGACTTCACCCGGATCGGCGAGAAGGTGCCGCACCTGGCGGACCTGAAGCCGTTCGGGAAGTACGTCTGGGTCGACTTCGACCGCGTCGGCGGGATCCCGATGGTGATGAAGGCGCTGCTCGAGGCCGGGCTGCTGCACGGCGACTGCCTCACCGTGACCGGAAGGACCGTGGCGGAGAACCTCGCCGACATCGCGCCGCCGGAGCTCGACGGCGCGGTGATCCGCTCGATGTCGGAGCCGATCCACCAGACCGGTGGGCTCACGATCCTCCGCGGCACGCTGGCGCCGGAAGGAGCCGTGGTGAAGTCGGCCGGGTTCGACGAGTCCGTCTACAGCGGCACGGCGCGCGTCTTCGACGGCGAGCGTGCCGCCCTCGACGCCCTCGCCGAGGGACGGATCGTCGCCGGCGACGTCGTCGTGATCCGCTACGAGGGACCGAAGGGTGGCCCCGGCATGCGGGAGATGCTCGCGATCACCGGAGCGATCAAGGGCGCCGGTCTCGGCAAGGACGTCGTGCTCGTCACCGACGGCCGGTTCTCCGGCGGCACGACCGGGCTGTGCGTGGGGCACATCGCCCCGGAGGCGGTCGACGCGGGCCCGATCGCGTTCGTCCGTGACGGCGACCGGATCACTCTCGACGTGGCCAACCGGGCGCTCGAGCTCGAGGTCGACGCCGACGAGCTCGCCGCGCGCCAGCAGGGATGGCAGCCGCACCCGCCGAAGTACACCCGCGGTGTGCTCGGCAAGTACGCCAAGACGGTCCAGTCGGCCTCGCTGGGTGCCATCACCGGCTGATCTGGGTCCGCGGCGTGGCCCGCCGTCAGGCCGCCGGCGCGAGGGCGGCCAGCTGCTGCAGCACGGCGAGCAGGTGGCGCACCGCGGGGGTGTCGTCGTCCGCGCGGTGCACGGCGGTGAAGGTCTGGTGCAGCGCGGGGACGAAGCTGCGGGAGACGATCCCGTCGACGGGCGGCCCGAACGACTCCACGCTGTGCCAGACGCACGACGCCAGGCCGTGTCGCACGGCATCGAGCCAGGCGTTGCGCTCGTCGGTCTCGATCGCGACCACGGGGGTGAGGCCGAAGTGGGCGAAGAACCCGTCCAGCGCCGCCCGCCGCTCGGTGCCCGGTGTGGGCATCACCATCGGTACGCCGGCGAGGTCGGCCACGGTCAGCTGTGGCGGCAGCGCGACGGAGGCGGGTGAGTAGAGCTTCACCTCCGCCCGGCCGATCGGCAGCTGCTCGAGGCCGAGGCGATCGGGGACGACGTCGCCGGTCGGGTCGCAGATCCCGAGCCCGGCCCGCCGCGTGTCGACCAGGTCGACCACGTCGGCACTGCTGCTGCAGCCGAGCAGCCGGGTGGGCACGGCGACACCCTGCTGGCGAAGCGTCGCGAGCGTGGGGATCGCCAGGGCGGACTGCACGGTCGGTGACGCGGCGATGACGAGGGCGGCGCCGTCACGGGTGTCCTCGCTGATCCCCCGGAGCGCATCGATGTTGTCCAGCACCCGCTCGGCGCGAGCGACGAACACCTCGCCCTCGGACGTGAGCACGACGCCGCGGCCCGCCCGGGAGAACAGCGTCACCTCGAGCTCGCGCTCGAGCAGCCGGATCCCGCGGCTCAGTGCCGGTTGCGCCACCCGGAGCTCCGAGGCAGCGGCTGTCATCGTGCCGCAGCCGGCCGTCGCGACGACGTACCTCAGCTGTTGGATGTTCATCCCGCTCCCGAGTCATGCCGAAAGAGTCTTGGACGTCTGGCCTCCCCACCCGCGATGTTATGGCGTGAATCACACGGGAGGGAGACCCATGTTCGACAACTCGGTCATCGTGCGGCTCGTCGCCGCCGGAGCAGCGCTTGCGGCGGCGATCGCGGGCCCGGTGTTGCTGACCCCGTCCTCGGGGGCCACCGCGGTGCCGCGAGAGGGGAACGAACCGCCGAGCGGCGCCACGGATCTGACCGGACTGCGCGTGCTGGTCACCAACGACGACAGCGCCCAGGGCCACGACCTGGGCTACGGCACCGACGGCAAGGGGCTCTACGAGCTCCGGCAGGCACTGTGCGCGGCCGGTGCGGACGTGCTGGTCGTCGCACCGTGGTCGCAGCAGAGCGGCGCGAGCGCGCGGATGACCACCCCGGGGTTCGCGCCCGTGTCGTTGACGGTGGAGCCCGTCACGCCTCCGGCGCCGTACGCCGATGACTGTGCGGGGACCACGACCGACGGGGCCGTCGTCGGCGTGTGCCTGTCCGACCAGCCCTGCTCGTCGGGGACGCCGTCGGCCTCTCCGGCGGACGCGGTGCGGGTCGGTGTCACCCGGTTCGCGGCGAACTTCTGGCCCGAGGGGCCGGATGTGGTGCTCTCTGGTGTGAATTTCGGCCAGAACGTAGGTACAACGGTCAATCATTCCGGTACGGTCGGGGCCGTGGTCACCGCCGCCGAGTTCGATCTGCCTGCGCTCGCGTTGAGCGCCGAGGTGCCGATCGACGACCTCTCGCAGATCCCGGACATGCCGTTCGACGAGACGGCGGACGTCGCCGTCGACCTGCTCGGCGCCCTGGTGGCGCGCGATCGACTGGAGCCGGGCGTGGTGCTCAACGTCAACCACCCCTTCGTGGGGGCGGAGGAGACCCTCGGCCGTCCGGTGGCCGCGGTCGTGGGCGACACGAGTGACCTCGGTGTGGCACTGACCGGCGACGTGCCGGCCGAGGGCGGCACCTACCGGCTCGGCTACGGCGCGCCGACGGAGCAGGGTCGTCGCGACGCGGACACCGTCGCGCTGGCACGCAACGACATCCCGGTCACGTCGCTCGACGGCGACTGGGGTGCACCTCACCGGCGAGGGCTGGTCACCTCGCTGCTGGAGGCGGTCGACTGAGCGAGTCTCGCGTTCCACGGCATCCCCCGGCGCCGCGGAACGTGTGGGTCTGCGGCGCTGCCCCCTGAGCGCTGCAGATCTTCTCGGGGCGAGGTTCTGGCGCACCCCGTCCCACCCCCAGGCCGGCCGTCGGACACCCCCTGGTCCGGCGGCCGGCGCTGAGGGGAGGGGTTCACGATGTCGGTGGGGTTTGCGAGGCTGGAACGATGGACCAGCGGATCAGTTTCGTCACCCTGGCAGTGGCCCAGCTCGACGACACCCGGCGGTTCTACCTCGACGGCTTGGGGTGGGACGCCGAGATCGACCAGCCGGGGGAGGTGCTGATGCTGCGCGCGGGCCCGCAGCTCGTCCTGTCGTTCTGGGATCGTCGGCACTTCGAGGCGGAGGTCGGTGTGGCGATGAGTGGGCCGGGCGTCGCTCCGGTCACGCTGGCCCACAACCTCGCCACCCGCGTGGAGGTCGACGTGGTGCTGCAGACGGCCGCGGCCGCGGGGGCCGAGCCGGTCCGACCGGCCCAGGAGCGATCCTGGGGCGGCTACACGGGTTACTTCGCCGACCCGGACGGGTACCGCTGGGAGATCGCCTACAACCCAGGACCGATCGGAGAGCTGGTGCTGCCATGACCGATACCAAGTTGAGCGTCACCGAGATCGCCGAGCAGGCGCCGCCGGAGTTCCGTCAGCTGCTCGACGCGCTGCACGCACGGTTCCGCACGAAGGACTTCGCCACCGCGCTGCGGCTCCTCGACCGCATCGGCGCCGCGGCGGAGGAGATGAACCACCACCCCGACCTGGACCTGCGCTGGGGTCGGCTGGACGTCCGGTTGACCAGCCATGACACCGGCTGGATCACCGACCGCGACCTGAGGCTGGCGCGCCGCATCAGCGAGCTGGCCGCCGAGGTCGGCGCCACGGCCGCCCCGGAGACGGTCCAGCGGGTCGAGTACGGCCTGGACACCTGGGACGGTGCGGCGATCTCGCCGTTCTGGCAGGCGATCCTGGGCTACCGGCCGGCGGGTGAGGACGACCTCGTCGACCCGTACGGCGCCGGTCCGACCGTGTGGCTCCAGTCCACCGACGAGCACGCGTCGCCGCGCCAGCGGTGGCACCCCGACGTGTGGGTGCCGACCGACCAGGCCGAGGCGCGTCTGGAAGCGGCGGTCGCGGCGGGCGGCACCCTGATCGACGACGGGCACGCGCCGTCCTTCTGGGTGCTGGCCGACCCGCAGGGCAACAAGGTCTGCATCTGCACGGTCAGTGGCCGTGGGCCGTCGGCCTAGTCAGGGTGGCGCGTCGATCGGTCCGCATGCCGGGCGGGTCGTCCGTATGATGGGACGCGTGGGAGACTGGGAGGCGGTGTCGTTGCCTTCGGGTTACGGTGTGTGCATGCGGCATGACCTTCTTGTATGCACCGGGCGCGCGAGCTGACAGCCAGTACGGCACAGACGCGCGTCACCCCTCGTTGCTCGGCAACCGAGGGGTTTTTTGTTGGGTAGGCACCACGACTGAAGGAACGACACGGATGAGCGAGCAGCAGCAGACCGGCGGAAGCGCCCCGGTCACGGGCGCGGAGAGCCTGGTGAGGTCGCTGGAGGCAGCGGGCGTCACCGACATCTTCGGCATCCCGGGCGGCGCGATCCTCCCGGCGTACGACCCGCTGATGGACTCCACGATCCGGCACATCCTGGTGCGCCACGAGCAGGGCGCCGGGCACGCCGCCCAGGGGTACGCCGCGGCGTCGGGCCGGGTCGGCGTCTGCATGGCGACCTCCGGGCCCGGCGCGACCAACCTGGTCACCCCGCTCGCGGACGCCCACATGGACTCGGTGCCGATGGTCGCGGTCACCGGGCAGGTCGGCGCCTCCGCGATCGGCACCGACGCCTTCCAGGAGGCGGACATCCGCGGCATCACGATGCCGATCACCAAGCACAACTTCCTGGTGACCGATCCGGCCGAGATCCCGGCCACGGTCGCCCAGGCCTTCCACATCGCCAGCACGGGTCGGCCCGGGCCGGTGCTGGTGGACGTGGCGAAGTCGGCGCTGCAGGACACGACGCGGTTCACCTGGCCGACCGAGCTCGCGCTGCCCGGCTACCGCCCCGTCACCCGCCCGCACGCCAAGCAGATCCGGGAGGCCACCCGGCTGATCCTGGCCGCACGCCGCCCCGTGCTCTACGTCGGTGGTGGCACGATCCGCTCGGGAGCACACCGCGAGCTCGCCGAGCTGGCGGCGCTCACGGGCATCCCGGTGACCACCACGCTGATGGCGCGCGGTGCGTTCCCCGACAGCCACCCTCAGCACCTCGGCATGCCGGGGATGCACGGCACGGTCGCCGCGGTCGCCGGCCTGCAGAAGAGCGACCTGATCATCAGCCTCGGCGCTCGTTTCGACGACCGCGTCACCGGTGCACTCGACTCGTTCGCTCCCGCGGCACAGGTGATCCACGCCGACATCGACCCGGCCGAGATCGGCAAGAACCGGCACGCCGACGTGCCGATCGTCGGCGACGTGCGTGAGGTGCTGATCGACCTGATCACCATGTTGCGCACCGAGGCCGACGCGGGCCACACCGGCGACTACGAGGCGTGGGTGGAGTTCCTCGCGGGCGTCAAGCGGACCTACCCGCTGGGTTACGAGCCGCCGGCGGACGGTGGCCTCGCGCCGCAGTACGTCATCGAGCGGCTCGGCGCGCTCGCGGGCGACGACGCGATCTACGCCGCGGGTGTCGGCCAGCACCAGATGTGGGCCGCGCAGTTCGTCGGCTACGAGCAGCCCAACACCTGGATCAACTCCGGTGGGCTCGGCACCATGGGGTTCGCGGTGCCGGCGGCGATGGGGGCGAAGGTCGGCATGCCCGACCGCACCGTGTGGGCCGTGGACGGTGACGGCTGCTTCCAGATGACCAACCAGGAGCTGGCCACCTGCGCGATCAACGACA
>CAZJDU010000073.1:0-19505 GCA_964544855.1 uncultured Nocardioides sp. | reverse complement strand
CCGGTCTCGACGACGTCGGCGATGGCGTCCGCGACACCGAGCTGGATGCTGGTCTCGACGGCGCCGTCGAGCCGCACCACCTCGGCGTCGATCCCGCGGTCGGCGAGGAAGGCGCGAGCGACACCGGCGTACGACGTCGCGATCCGCTTGCCGGCCAGCTCCGCGAGCTCGGTGAACTCCCCCTGCGGGCCGGCGAAGCGGAACGTGCTGCGCCCGAACTCGAGCGGCATGATCTCCCGCGCATGGGCACCGGAGTCCCGCAGCAGGTCGCGGCCGGTGATCCCGACGTCGAGGGTGCCCTCACCGACGTACAGCGCGATGTCACGCGGCCGCAGGTAGAAGAACTCGACGTCGTTCTCCGCGTCCAGCAGCCGCAGCTGCTTGGTGTCACTGCGCTGCTGGTAGCCGGACTCCCGCAGGATCTCCGTCGCTGCGGCCGAGAGCGCGCCCTTGTTGGGGATCGCGATCTTCAGTCGAGACATGGTGTCCCCTACAGGTGGGAGTAGACGTCGGAGAGCTCCACGCCGCTGGCCAGCATCAGCACCTGGGCGTGGTAGAGCAGCTGGCTGATCTCCTCGGCCGTGCGATCCGTGCCCTCGTACTCCGCAGCCATCCAGGACTCGGCAGCCTCCTCGACCAGCTTCTTGCCGATCTGATGGACGCCGGCGTCCAGCGCGGCGACCGTCCCGGAGTCCGGCGGGCGCGTGGCTGCCCGCTCCTTCAGCTCGAGCCACAGCTCGTCGAACGTCTTCACGGGTGATCAGCCTACGGCCTCGGCCGGGACGGCTGACGCGCGCCCTGTCGCAGGTCCTGCAGCGTCCGGGCCGTGGCGAGGGCCGCCGCGGTCGCCTCGTAGCCCTTGTCCTCGTGCGAGCCGTCGAGCCCCGCCCGATCGAGCGCCTGCTCGTCGGTGTCGCAGGTGAGGACGCCGAAGCCGATCGGTGTGCGGCTGTCGAGCGCCACCCGGGTCAACCCGTCGGTGGCCGCGTTGCAGACGTACTCGAAGTGCGGTGTGCCGCCCCGCACGACGACGCCGAGGGCGATCACGGCGTCGTACGACGCGGCGAGCTCGGCCACGACCACGGGCAGCTCGAACGTGCCGGGCACGCGCACCACGCGAGCATCGATCACCCGATGGTCGGCGAGCGCGCGGTCGGCCCCTGCGAGCAGGCCGTCCATGACCTCGGCGTGCCAGCTCGCCGCCACCACGGCGACGCGCAGGTCGCTGCCGTCGACGACGGTCGTGTCGGGTGCTCCCGATCCGGCCATGTCAGCGTGCTCCTCGGGACTCGTCGAGCTCGACCACGGGCTCGCCGTCGGCGGCCGGGAACGAGAGGTGGGGCAGGTCGTGACCCATCCGGTCGCGCTTGGCGAGCAGATAGGCCAGGTTGTGGTCGTTCGGGCGCGGGGTCAGCGGGACACGCTCGGTGACGCGGACGCCGTACTCCTCGAGGTTGCTGACCTTGTCGGGGTTGTTGGTCAGCAGCCGCACCCCGCCGACGCCGAGGTCGCGCAGGATCTGCGTCGCGGCGCCGTAGTGACGCGCGTCCGCGGGCAGGCCGAGGTCGAGGTTGGCATCGACGGTGTCGCGCCCGCCGTCCTGCAGCTGGTAGGCCTGCAGCTTCGCCACCAGGCCGATGCCCCGGCCCTCGTGGCCACGCAGGTAGACCACGACACCGCGGCCCTCCTCGACGATCCGCTCCAGCGCCTCGTCCAGCTGGGGGCCGCAGTCGCACCGGCTGCTTCCGAAGACGTCGCCGGTGAGGCACTCGGAGTGGACGCGGGTGAGCACCGGCTCGCCGTCGATGAGGGCGGCCGGATCGCCGTACACGAGCGCGGCGTGCTCGCTCCCGTCGACGGTGATCGTGTAGCCGTAGGCGGTGAAGTCGCCGTGGCGGGTCGGCAGCCTGGTCTCGGCCTCGCGGATGACGTGGACCTCGTTGCGGCGGCGATAGCGCACCAGGTCCTCGATCGAGATCATCGCCAGTCCGTGCTCGTCGGCGAACGCCCGCAGCTCGGGCCCCCGCTTCATCGTGCCGTCCTCGTTGACGACCTCGACGAGGACGCCGGCAGGGGTGAGCCCGGCCAGGCGGGCGAGGTCGACCGCGGCCTCGGTGTGTCCCCGTCGGACCAGCACACCGCCCTCGCGGTAGCGCAGCGGGAAGACGTGTCCCGGGCGGGTGATCTCCCACGGCTCGGTCGCGGAGTCGGCGAGCACACGGGCGGTGTGAGCCCGGTCGGCCGCCGAGATGCCCGTGGTCACGCCGTCGCGAGCGTCGACCGAGATCGTGTACGCCGTCCGGTAGGCGTCCTTGTTGTGCGGTGTCATCAACGGGATCTCGAGCCGGTCGAGCATGTCACCCGGCATGGGCACGCAGATCACGCCGCTGCTGTGGCGGATCGTGAACGCCATCAGCTCCGGGGTGGCCTTGGAGGCGGCGAAGATGATGTCGCCCTCGTTCTCACGGTCCTCGTCGTCGACGACGATCACCGGCCTGCCCGCGGCGATGTCGGCGATCGCCCGGTCGACGGGATCGAGGCGGATCTGCTGCGTCATGAGCTCTTCTCCTTCAGATGGGCCGTCGCGAGCTTCTCCAGGTGCTTCGCGAGGATGTCGACCTCGATGTTCACCGGATCCCCCGGTGCTCGGCTGCCGAGCGTCGTGCGGGCGAGCGTCTCGGGGATCAGGCTCACGGTGAGGCTCTCCTCCCCCACCTCCACGACGGTGAGGCTGATCCCGTCGATGGTGATCGATCCCTTGTCGACGACGTACTTGGTGAGGTGGCCCGGGATCGCGATCTCGACCACGTCCCAATGGTCGCTCGGGGCACGGGTGAGCACGGTGCCGACGGCGTCGACGTGACCCTGCACGATGTGGCCGCCGAGCCGCTTCTCCGCCGTGACGGCGCGCTCCAGGTTGACCCGGTCGCCCACCTGGACCTTGCTCAGGGAGGTCTTGTCGAGCGTCTCCTTCATCACGTCGGTCGTCCATCGGCCGCTGTCGAGCGACGTCACTGTCAGACAGCACCCGTTGACCGCGATCGAGTCGCCGAGCTCGGTGCCCGCGAGCACGTCGTGTGCGGCGATGGTCAGCCGGAGGGCGTCGGCGAGGTCGTCGACCGCGACGATCTCCCCCAGCTCCTCCACGATTCCGGTGAACATCAGCTCTCCTCCTGGGTCGGGGTCGGACGCATGGTGAGTCGGACGTTGGCCTCGTCACCGGTGCCGACCACGGTCACGTCGGCGATCGCGAGATGACGGGCGTCGGCGATCGTGCCGATGCCGAGATCCGCCACGGCGGATCGACCGGCACCGAGCAGCATCGGTGCGACGTAGGTGACGACCTCGTCGACCAGTCCGGCCGCCAGGAAGGCGGCGGCGAGCGTCGGACCGCCCTCGAGGAAGACGTGGTGTCGTCCGTGGTCACGGTAGAGGGCAGCCAGCGCCTCGGCCGGGTCGCGGGTCCGCAGGTGGACCGTCGCAGCCTGCTCGTCGAAGACGGCCCGGTCGGTCGGGAGGGTCCGTTCGCCCATCACGACACGCAGTGGCTGCACGGGCAACGGCCGGTCGTCGGCGTCGCGCACGGTCAGGGCCGGATCGTCGACGGCCACGGTGTTGGTGCCCACCATCATGGTGTCGCTGAGCGCTCGCAGCCGGTGGGTGTCGAGCCGTGCGGGCCGCGAGGAGACCCACCGTGACGTGCCGTCAACAGCGGCACTGCGCCCGTCCAGGGTGGTCGCGAACTTCCACGTGACGAAGGGGCGCCGGTGCTCGTGGGCGAAGGTCCACGCCGGGTTGACCGCTCGCGCGTCCGCCGCGAGGGGCCCGGCCTCCACGTCGATCCCGGCCGCAGCGAGGGTGGCGGCACCGCCCTCGGCCAGAGGGTTGGGGTCGCGCTGCGCGATCACGACCCGGGCGACGCCGGCGTCCACCAGTGCCTGGGCGCACGGACCGGTGCGACCGGTGTGGTTGCAGGGCTCGAGCGTCACCACGGCCGTGGCACCGCGCGACCGGTCGCCGGCCGAGGCCAGCGCGTCGACCTCGGCGTGGGGCGTGCCCGCGCCGCGGTGGTGTCCCTCGCCGACGACGGCGCCGTCGCTGTCCAGCAGCACGCAGCCCACCCGCGGGTTGGGCAGTCGTGGGACGCCGAGGGTCGTCGCGAGCTGCAGCGCCCGCTGCATCGCCTCGTACTCCCTGGGGCTGGCCATCGCTCCGACACTCCTCTGGTCCGCGTCACGCGGACTCCGGGGGTCGGGTGCGGGCGAGGCCCGCGGGCTGCGGGCCGACCGCTCGTGCGTGCACTTCCCATCCGGACTTTGACCGTCGGTCCAGGAGTTCCACCTGGTCAACCGATCACTGGCTGCGATCGGGTCGCGGACTTTCACCGCCGGCTCGGAGTTTCACCGACCCCAGAGCACGCGAGCTCTTGTGGACATCAAGCATGCCACAGGGTGGCGGTATTCCCGCGACCGGCTCCGCTGTGTGGGACGGGGCGACGGGAGACGGCCGGTGTCCTACCGGTCGCGGCTCGCGGTGCGTGCGCGGTCCCGCAGTGCGGCGACCATCGCGTCGGGATCGTCGGCGGAGTAGACGGCCGACCCGGCGACGAAGGTGTCCGCCCCCGCCTCCGCGCAGCGCTCGATGGTCTCCATCGACACGCCGCCGTCGACCTGGAGCCAGGTCTCGACCCCGTGCTTGTCCATCAGCGCACGGGCACGGCGGATCTTGGGGAGGCAGAGGTCGAGGAACCGCTGTCCTCCGAATCCCGGCTCGACGGTCATGATGAGCAGCATGTCGAGCTCGGGCAGCAGGTCCTCGTAGGGCTCGATCGGCGTGGCGGGCCGGAGCGCCATGCTGGCCCGTGCGCCGGCGGCCCGGATCTCGCGCGCGAGCCGGATCGGCGCCTGCGCGGCCTCGACGTGGAACGTCACCGAGCCGCAGCCGGCTTCGACGTACGCCGGGGCGTTGCGGTCGGCGTCCTCGATCATCAGGTGGGCGTCCAGCGGTGTGTCCGTGCTCCGTGCGAGTGCCTCGACCATCGTCGGCCCGAAGGTCAGGTTCGGCACGAAGTGGTTGTCCATCACGTCGACATGCACCCAGTCGGCGCTGGGGATCCGCGCGACCTCCGCCCCGAGGGCGGCGAAGTCGGCGTTGAGGATCGAGGGTGTGATCTGGATGCCCACGGGCGTCATCCTAGGGAGCCCGGTCGTCGAGCAGGAATCCGCAGGCAACCATCGGGGCCGGTCGCACGTCACCGGGACATGGAGCGGGATCCTGGGCCGCGAGGAGAGGGTCTCGAGGACTGACCGGGGTGGGTCACGACACGGGCAGGCCGTCGCGGTCGGCCCAGGCCAGGAGCTGGGCGATGTCGAACACGTGGTCGTCGATGTCCTCGTGCAGGTCACCGACCTCGGCGAAGCGGTCCGGCACCGTCGCGATCGTGAGGTCACGGGGATCGGCGTCGTCGATCTCGTCCCACCGCAACGGCGTCGAGACCCGGGCGTCGGGCAGGCCCCGCACCGAGTACGCCGCCGCGATGGTGTGGTCGCGGGCGTTCTGGTTGTAGTCGACGAACACCTGCACGGGATCGCGGTCCTTCTTCCACCACTCGGTGGTCACCAGGTCCGGCGCGCGCCGTTCGCACTCCATCGCGAACGCCCGCGCCGCCCGGCGGACCACCTTGTGACCGTGGTCGGGCCGGATGCGCACGTAGATGTGGAGCCCCTTGCTGCCGCTGGTCTTGGGGAAGCCCACCGCACCGAGCCCGTCGAGCACCTCGTGCGCGACGTGTGCCGTGCGGCGTACGTCGTCGTAGGTCGCCTCGGGGCCGGGATCGAGGTCGATCCGCCACTCGTCGGGCTGCTCCGTGGCGCCACGGCGGCTGTTCCACGGGTGGAACTCCACGGTCGACATCTGCACCGCCCAGATCACGGCGGCGAGCTCGGTGACACAGAGCTCGTCGGCGGTCCGGTTCCACCGGGGGAAGTGCAGCTGCACCGTCTCCACCCACGGCGGCGCCCCCTGGGGCAGCCGCTTCTGGTGCACCTTCTCCCCCGCCAGACCGCGCGGGAACCGGTGCAGCATGCAGGGCCGCTCCCACAGTGCGTTGACGATCCCGGGCCCGACCGCGAGGTAGTAGTGGACCAGATCGAGCTTGGTGGCCCCGATCTCGGGGAAGTACACCCGGTCCGGGTTGGTCACCTTCACCACCCGGTGGTCGACCTCGACCTCGACGAACGGGCTCGCCACCGGCCCTCAGACCCCCGTCGGACGGCGCAGCAGGGCGAGGAACATCGCGTCGGTCCCGTGCCGGTGGGGCCACAGCTGGGCGGTGCCCTCCAGCTGGGCGTCGGCGTCGGTGACGCCGGGCAGCAGCGGCCGGACGTCGACCACCTCGGCGCCCTGTTGCACCACCGACCCGACCACCTGCCGGGTCTCCCCCAGCACGGGTGAGCAGGTGGCGTAGAGCACCAGGCCACCCGGACGAACCAGCTCCATCGCGCTCTGCAGCAGCCGCCGCTGCAGATGCACCAGGTCCATCAGGTCCTCCGGGCGGCGCCGCCACCGGGCCTCGGGCCGGCGGCGCAACGCGCCCAGCCCGGTGCACGGCGCATCGACCAGCACCCGGTCGGCCTCCCCGGCCGCCAGGGGCGGCGCCGTGCCGTCGGCGACCAGCACCTGGGCCGAGTCCCCCACTGCCTGCCGCACCAGCTCCGCTCGATGCGGATGCCGCTCGACAGCCGTCAGCCCGGCGCCACGCTCGGCGGCGAGCGCAGCCAGCAGTGCGGCCTTGCCGCCAGGCCCCGCGCAGAGGTCGACCCACCGACGGTCCGGACCGTCGAGCGGAGCAGCGGCGAGTGCGACCGCGACCAGCTGCGACCCCTCGTCCTGCACTCCCGCGCGGCCTTCCGCGACCGCCGGGATGCGTGCGGGATCACCCCCCTCGAGCGTGACGCCGTAGGGCGAGTAGGGCGTCGGCTCGCCCGGAAGCTCCTCGCGCGTCGCCCACCCCGGTCGTGCCACCAGGGTCACCCGGGGCGGCACGTTGTTGGCGGCGAGCAGTGCGTCCAGGTCGTCGTCCGGTGCCGCCATCTCGAGCTGCTCGATCACCCAGGACGGGAGGCTGTGCACGATCGCAGCATGGTCCAGCACCGCCTTGCGGCTCGACGCCGGGTCCGGCGCGACGGCCGCGATCCACTGCTCCAGGTCCTGGCGGGACACGGTGCGCAGCACGGCGTTGGCGAACCCTGCCACCCCCGGACCCGCCTTGGCGTGCACCAGGTTGACCGTGGTGTTGATGGCGGCGTGCGGCGGCACGCGCATCGAGAGGAGCTGGTGGCAGCCCAGGCGCAGCGCGTCCAGCACCTCGGGCGCCACCTTGCGCAGCGGCCGGTCGATGCAGTCGGCGAGGATCGCGTCGTACGTCGCCCGTCGCCGGATGGTGCCGGCGGCCAGCTCGGTCGCGAAGGCCGCATCGCGGGGCTCGAGGCGCAGCCGTCGGATCACCGCCGGCAGCACCAGGTTGGTGTAGGCGTCGTCGACGCGGACCGCCCGCATCACCTCGAAGGCCGCCTTGCGCGCACCATCGACCGGCCGGGCCGATCGGGCCGGCCGTCGGGTACTCCCGTTCGTCGTCACGAGCGGCTCACTCGAAGCACGCTCCGCTCGCCAGGCGCGCCCCACGTGCCCAGTCCGCCGCCGGCATCTGCCGTTTGCCGACCGGCTTCACCTCTCCGAGGCGGACCGGCGTGGTGCCGGTGCCGACCAGCACCTCGGCCTTGCCGACGGCCAGCTCGCCCGGAGTCAGCACCGGCCCGTCGGCGTCCGCCCGAACCGGTCCGACCTTCACCCGGTCGCCGTCGAGCGTGGTCCACGCCCCGGGGCCGGGTGTGCAGGCGCGGACACGGCGGTCGGTCGCGGCCGCGGGCTCGCTCCAGTCGATCCGGGCATCGTCGACGGTGATCTTCGGCGCGAGGCTCACCCCGTCGCCAGGTTGCTCGCGCGCCTCCAGACTGCCGTCGGCAATCCCGTCGAGCGTTGCGACCAGCAGGCCCGCCCCTCCGTCGGCCAGCCGCTCCAGCAGCTCGCCGGCGGTGTCGGTGGGCCGGACGGCCTCGGTCATCACCCCGAAGGTGGGCCCGGCGTCGAGTGCCTCGACGATGCGGAACGTGGTGGCTCCGGTGACCTCGTCGCCGGCCCAGATCGCGTGCTGGACGGGGGCGGCACCACGCCAGGCCGGCAGCACGGAGAAGTGCAGGTTCACCCAGCCGTGCCGCGGGATGTCCAGCGCGCTGCGAGGCACCAGGGCGCCGTAGGCCACCACCGGGCAGCAGTCCGGCGCCAGCGCCCGCAGCTGCGTCTGGAACTCCTCGTCGCGCGGGTGCTCCGGCTTCAGCACCGGGACCCCGAGCTCCTCGGCCCGAGCGGCGACCGGACTCCCGGTCAGCCGGCGGCCGCGTCCGGACGGCGCGTCGGGGCGGGTGACGACGCCGACCAGCTCGTGATCGGACGCTGCGACGGCATCGAGCGCCGGGAGGGCGACCGCCGGCGTGCCGGCGAACACGACTCGCATCGCTCCCCCGGTCCTCAGCGGCCCAACCCGCGAGTCGGATGGGGTGAGACCTTGATGGTCGGCTGCTCCAGGCCGAACCACTCCGACTCACGGATCTCCTTCATCGCCGCCTTGCGGGCCTCCCGGTCCAGCCGGTCGATGAAGAGCACGCCGTCGAGGTGGTCGGTCTCGTGCTGGATCGCCCGGGCGAGCAGGTCCGAGCCCTGGATCGTCACCGGCTCCCCGTGCATGTCGAAGCCCTTCGCCACGACCGAGCGGGCACGCCGACAGTCATAGACGAGATCGGGCAGGGACAGGCAGCCCTCCGGTCCGTCCTGGATCTCCTCCGACAGGTCGAGTGAGGGGTTGACCAGATGCCCGACCTCACCGTCGACGCACCAGGTGAAGACCCGGAGCCCCACCCCGAGCTGTGGCGCCGCCAGCCCGGAGCCGGGGGCATCGAGCATGGTGTCGGTCAGGTCACTGACCAGGCGGCGCAGCTCGGCGTCGAAGTCGGCGACCTCGATGGCCGGCTTGCGCAGCACGGGGTCGCCGAACAGGCGGATGGGACGGATGGCCACAGGGTCGGTCCTCCACAGGGGTCACAGGGGTCCCAGCCAGTCTATGTCCCGGACCTCACAGCTCGACGGGGTCCATCCGGATCCGGACCGCGTCGAGCTTGCGTGCCGAGCGGACCCGCTGCAGCTCGCCCAACGCTGCCGCCAGCGTGGCCCCCTGTGCCCGCGGCACCCGGACCACCGCGCGCTCCTCGACGGGGTCGGCGCCGGGCAGCGGCACCGGCCCGAGAACGTCTCCCCCGGCGGGCATCGGCAGGATCGCCAGCGCGTCGTCGACCGCCCCGGGGTCTCCGGTGATCGTCGCCACCCGGGCGGCCGGGGGCAGCCGGGCGGCGCGGCGGTCCTCGGCCTCCCGACGAGCGAACCCGGCGGCGTCCCACCGCACCAACGCCTGCAACGGTGGCTGCTGCGGCTCACCGACGCCGAGCGCCCGGCCACCACGCCTGAGCAGCCCCACGGCGTTGCACCAGCGCCGTAGCGACTCCTCGCCGGCACGGAGGCTGTCGCGGCCGAGCAGGAGCCACGTGTCCAGCAGCACCACCACGGCGTAGCCTCGCTCGGCCACGGGCTCCGCCCCGGGGGTGGCGACCACGATCCGCGGGTCGGCTGCCACTCGCGCGCGGATCCGATCGCCGGCCGAGCCCACCACCGGGATGCGCGGGAACGCGCGTCCGAGCTCGTCGGCCGTGCGGACGTCGCCCAGGACCGGCGCGCGCAGCCCACGACCGCCACACTCCTCGCACGACCACCCCGGCACCTCCGTCGCACACCACCGGCAGCGAGGAGGCGCGCTCGGGCCGGCGAGCTGCAGCGGTCCGGTGCACGCGGCGCACCGGGCCGGCGTACGGCACCGCTCGCAGGCCAGCCGCAGCACGTATCCCGCCCGCGGCGTCTGCACCAGGACGGGACCGTGCTCGAGGCCCCAGCGGATCGCGTCGTACGCCTCCCGCGGCAACCGCGCCGCCCGCGAGTTCGGGTCGCGCCGCAGCTCGCTCTCGCTCGCGCCGGTGACGGCGATCAGTGCGCGCTCACGCGCCACGGATCGCGGCAGGGCGATCTCGCGGGCCCACCCCGTCGCGAGCAGGTGCTCGGCCTCGACGCTGCGTCCGAAGCTGCCGAGCAGCGCACCGCACCCCTCGCTCTGCGCACGCAGCAGCAGCACCTCACGGGTGTGGGGGTACGGCGCGCGCTGCTCGGCGTACAGGTCGTCGCCGTCGTCCCAGATCGCCACCAGGCCGAGGTCGGCGACCGGTGCGAACGCGGCGGAACGTGTGCCGACCACGATCCGTCTGCTGCCGCGGCTCACCGCCAGGAAGTCGCGATACCGGGGTCCTGGTCCGGCATCGGCGCGCAGCACGACATGGTGGTCCGGCCCGGCGAGGTCCCGCAGAGCGGCGTCGACCCGGTCGACGTCACGGTTGTCGGGCAGGCACAGGATGCTGCCCCGGCCGGTGGCGAGCACCGTGAGCGCGACCTGCGCCAGCAGCTGCGGCCAGTCCTCCCCCGGCGCGGCGCTCCAGACGGCCCGCGGGCTCCCGCCCTCGCTCAGGTGCTGAAGGAACGCGGCGGCGGTCGGATAGGCCGCCCACCCCCCGGGCGCCGGGGGCGCTGGGGGCGGCGGCACGGCCACGGGCGACGGCTCTCGCTCGGTGGCGGCGTGTCGTGGCGGCACCGCCAGCCGACGGACATCGGCCGCCACCCCGGCGTACCGCTCGGCGACCTGACGGCACAGCTCGGCCACCACCGGCGTGAGCACCTGCTCGGCGCTCACCAGGCGTCGGATCGGCGCCAGCCGACCGTCGTGGTCGCTGTCGTCGGCACGCTCGGCCACGAAGCCGTCGACGTCCTGCCCGGCGAACCGGACCTTCACCCGGACCCCCGGTCGTACGTCGTCGGCCATCGCCGCCGGCACGGCATAGTCGAAGGTGCGGTCCAGGTGCGCCAGCGACACGTCGACGAGCACCCGCGCGACCGGCGCGGTGGCAGCGAGCTCGACGGGGGCCGCCTGCCGGGCTCGCGTCGCTCGCGCCTTCGCGCGGCCTTCCTGGACCTTGTCACGCACCAGACCCGGCAGCTCGAGATGCTCGTCGGGACCGGTCATGCGGCAGTTCTACCAAGTACCACCCTCACCCGGTGCCGACGGTCGCGGGACCGACGCCGTGAGAACACCGCAGCCGCCCGGGAGGGCCCGGGCGGCTGCGGTGGTGGAACAGAGGCGTCGCTCAGCGACCGACGGCCGCCTTGAGCGCGTCGACGCGGTCGGTGCGCTCCCACGTGAACTCCTCGACCTCACGGCCGAAGTGCCCGTACGCCGCGGTCTTGGCGTAGATCGGGCGCAGCAGGTCGAGGTCACGGACGATCGCGGCGGGTCGCAGGTCGAAGACCTCGGCCACCGCCTTCTGGATCTCCTCGTCCGGAACCACGCCGGTGCCGAACGTCTCGATGAAGACGCCGACCGGCGCCGCCTTGCCGATGGCGTAGGCGACCTGCGCCTCGCAGCGGCGCGCGAGACCGGCGGCGACGACGTTCTTGGCCACCCAGCGCATGGCGTACGCCGCGGAGCGGTCGACCTTCGACGGGTCCTTGCCCGAGAAGGCGCCACCGCCGTGGCGCGCCATGCCGCCGTAGGTGTCGACGATGATCTTGCGGCCCGTCAGGCCGGCGTCACCCATCGGCCCGCCGACGACGAACCGGCCCGTCGGGTTGACGAGCAGCCGGTAGTCCTCCGACGGGATGTCGAAGCCTGCCAGCACCGGGTCGATGACGTGCTTCTTGATGTCGGGCTGCAGGGTGGTGTCGAGGTCGATGTCGTCGGCGTGCTGCGTGGAGAGCACCACGGTGTCGACGCGCAGCGGGTTGCCCTCGCCGTCGTACTCGATCGTCACCTGGGTCTTGCCGTCGGGGCGCAGGTACTCCAGCGTGCCGTCCTTGCGGACCTCGGACAGGCGCTCGGAGAGCGTCTGCGCGATCTTGATCGGCAGCGGGAACAGCTCGGGCGTGTCGTCGCAGGCGTAGCCGAACATCAGGCCCTGGTCGCCGGCGCCCTGCTTGTCCATGGCGTCGACGGAGGCCTCGGCACGGGCCTCGTAGCCGGTGTCGACGCCCTGGGCGATGTCGCCCGACTGGCCGCCGATCGCGACCATGACGCCGCAGGTCGCGCCGTCGAAGCCCTTCTCGGAGTGGTCGTAGCCGATCTCGAGGATGCGGTCGCGCACGACCTGCTTGACGTCGACATAGCCGGTGGTGTCGACTTCACCGGCAACGACGACGAGTCCCGTGGTCAGCAAGGTCTCGACGGCGACGCGGCTGGTCTTGTCCTGCGCCAGCATCGCATCGAGCACCGAGTCGCTGATCTGGTCGGCGATCTTGTCGGGGTGACCCTCGGTCACCGACTCGGATGTGAAGAGGCGTCCGGTCACACTGATCTCCTGATCTGGTTGATATCGGGCGTCATACCGACCGCGGCATTCCTGCCCGCGGGTCGGCGTCGACCATCTCACGGCCGTCTCTCACCACCTTAACGGGGTTCTCAGGTGGCGGACCGACGTCTCACCTCCAGCGCCGCTGCACCTGATCCCAGATCCGGTGGGCGAGCGCGGCCTTCGAGCCGTGCGGCACCTCGACCGCGGCGCCGTCGGAGTCGAGGATGACCGCCTGGTTGTCCTCGGAACCGAACACCTGTCCGCCGCTGACGTCGTTGACCACCAGCAGATCGCATCCCTTGCGGGCGAGCTTGGCCCGACCGAGCTCCAGCACACCGCCGGTGGCGTCGCCGGTCTCCGCCGCGAAGCCCACGATGACCGCACCGGGACGCGGACGGTCGGCGGAGAGCTCCTTGAGGATGTCGGGGTTCTGCTCGAGCTCCACCGTGGGTGCGGTGCCGTCGTCCGCCTTCTTGATCTTCACCTCCGACCGCGTCAGCGGCCGGAAGTCGGCGGGGGCCGCGGCCATCACGACGGCGTCCGCCGTGCCCGCGGCGGACAGCACCGCGTCACGCAGCTCACGGGTCGTCTCGACCCGCACGACCTTCACGCCCGCCGGATCCGGAAGGTCGACATTGGCGGCCACCAGCGTCACCTCGGCTCCGCGGGCCACGGCGGCGCGGGCGAGTGCGTACCCCTGGCGACCCGACGAGCGGTTGCCGAGGAACCGCACCGGGTCGAGCCGTTCGCGGGTGCCGCCCGCCGACACGACGACGTGGCGCCCTGCGAGGTCCGGGGAGGGTGCCTGGACAGCGGCGGGACCGGTGGTGGCCCGGGCGAGCACGTCGCGGCACACCTCGAAGATCTCCCCGGGGTCGGGGAGACGCCCCTTGCCGCTGTCGGCGCCGGTCAGCCGCCCCTCGGCCGGCTCGACCACCAGCACCCCCCGGGAGCGCAGCGTCGCGACGTTGGCGGTGGTCGCGGCATGCTCCCACATCTCGGTGTGCATCGCCGGCGCCATCACGACCGGGCACCGTGCGGTGAGCAGCGTGTTGGTCAGCAGGTCGTCGGCCATGCCGTGCGCGGCCTTGGCCATCAGGTCCGCGGTCGCGGGGGCGACCACGACCAGGTCCGCGCTCTGGCCGATCCGCACGTGCGGCACGAGGTGGACGTCGTCCCACACCTCGGTCGAGACCGGTCGCCCCGAGAGGGCGGCCCAGGTGGGCGCACCCACGAACTCCAGCGCCGCCGCCGTCGGCACCACCGTCACCTCGTGGCCCGACTCGGTGAAGCGCCGGACGAGCTCGCAGGCCTTGTAGGCCGCGATCCCTCCCGCGACGCCCACGACGACGCGCGGGCGCCCCGATCCGCTGGGCGCGGCCGTGGCGGTCATCGTGGCGACGCGGTCAGTCGGGGGGCCGGGTCACTCGTCGGTGAACGCGGGGCCGGCGTCGCCCTGCTCCGCGGCGGCGGCCTCTGCGGCCTGCTTCGCAGCGGCCTCCTCGGCGGCGAGCACCGCCGGGTCGACCTCCTCGCAGGTGAGCAGGTCGTCGTTGATCTCGCGCAGCGCGATGGACAGCGGCTTCTCCTGCACGTGGGTCTCCACGAGCGGGCCGACGTACTCCAGCAGGCCCTCGCCGAGCTGGGAGTAGTAGGCGTTGATCTGCCGTGCGCGCTTCGCGCTGTAGAGCACGAGGCGGTACTTGCTGTCGGTCTTGGTGAGCAGCTCGTCGATCGGCGGGTTGGTGACACCCTCGGCGGCGATGTTGGGCGCAGACACAGCGGTGGTCCTCACAGGTCGGTCGGGGACGGATCAGTCGACGGGCGGTCCTCACGGGCGGGCGCACCGGGACCGGATCTCATCAAGGCTACCAACTCGGCGGCGGCATCGTGAACTTCGTGGTTGACGATGGAGACGTGGAACTCCGCCTCGGCGGCGAGCTCCTCCCGTGCGGTGGCCAGCCGCCGCTCCCGCTCCTCGGCCGACTCGGTGCCGCGGCCGGTGAGCCGTCGGACCAGCTCGTCCCACGACGGTGGCTTCAGGAAGACGAAGACGGCCTCGGGCATGGTCTCCTTCACCTGGCGGGCGCCCTGCAGGTCGATCTCCAGCAGCGCGGGGCGTCCTTCGGTGAGGACCTCCTCGACCGGTCGCCGCGGCGTGCCGTAGCGGTGCGTCCCGTGCACCACCGCCCACTCGAGCAGCTCGTCGTCGGCGATCATCCGGTCGAACTCGGCGTCGTCGACGAAGAGGTAGTGCACCCCGTCGACCTCGCCCGGCCGCGGTGCCCGGGTGGTCGCGGACACCGAGATCCAGACCTCCGGGTGGTGCCGACGCACCTCGGCCGCCACCGTGCCCTTGCCGACCGCCGTCGGGCCCGCCAGCACGAACAGCCGCCCGCCTCCGGTGTGCCCGACGCTCGCCCGGACCGGGTCACTCACCTGCTGCGAACTCGCGCTCGAGGGCGGCGACCTGCTTCGCCCCCAGGCCGCGGACGCGGCGCGACTCCGCGATGCCGAGCCGCTCCATCACCTGGCGGGCGCGCACCTTGCCGAGCCCCGGCATGGACTGCAGCAGGTCGATCACCCTCATCTTGCCGATGACCTCGTTGCGCTGCCCCTCGTCGAGGATCTCGGTGATCGACGCGCCCGAGTGCTTGAGCCGGTTCTTGACCTCGGCCCGCTCACGGCGGGCGGCTGCCGCCTTCTCCAGAGCAGCCTGACGTTGTTCCGGTGTGAGAGGGGGCAGAGCCACGTGCGGTCCTTCGTCGTCGGGGCTGGTGCGATGGGTTGCGGATCGCGGATCCGCCTCAATCTAGTCAGACCGGTCGGGCGACGGCAATGTGACGCTCCCGGGTCGCTCACCGATTGCGGGACTCGAGCGGGAACCGTGCTCCTCGGACCGGCTCAGAGGTGGAGCGGCGTGTGACACACGTCGCGCGCATGCTGGGCGACGCCCGCGAACGCCTCACGCGACTCCGGCGCCGCCAGCGCCGCGGCCGCCGCATCGATGCGGGCCTGCTCGCGCGCGTCGACGGTGGACGCTGCGCTCCGGTCGTAGTCGGCGGGCTCCACTCCGGCAGCCTCGACCGCGGCCTCGAGCGCGTCCAGCCGGCCCACCACCACGGCCCACTCGTCGGCGATGTCCTCGGGCGCCTCACGCTGCAGCTGCCGGAAGGCGGGCAGGGCGCCGATCAGTCCGGTGGTCTCGCCCCCGGCCGCCAGCTCCTCACCGATCCCCTGCTGATGCTGCTCGAGCACGTCGCAGTAGTCCGCGTAGGGGTCTCGGTCGTCCAGGACCTGCCACGCGAGCACGCCGCCGGTCGCCACGACCGCCACCGCGGTGACCGCGAGCCATCGGCGACCCGGACCCGCCGCGATCACTCCGCGAGCACCCCGAGCTCCTCGTTCGCCTCCCGCACGGCCGTCCGCAGCGCTGCAGCGTCCGGGCCGGCCCGGAGCACCCCACGAGAGGAGCTCACAACGGCTCGCGGTGCCGCGGCGCCGAAGATCCGGCGTACGTCGGCGACGGTGCCGCCCTGGGCGCCGTACCCGGGCACCAGGATGGGGCCGTTGAAAGCGAGCGCCCGTTCCAGCACCTCGTCGCGGACCGTGGCGCCCACCACCGCGCCGAACGAGCCGAACGGCTCCGCGTCCGCGTTGAGGTCGCGGAGGTGGTCGAGCATCGTCGTCGAGACCGTCCGTCCGTCGGCGGCCACAGCCTGCTGCACCTCGGGGCCTTCCTTGTTGGAGGTCGCGGCCAGCACGAAGAGACCGGCACCGTGGCGCCGTGCCTCGTCGACGAACGGGCGCAGCGAACCGAACCCGAGGAACGGGCTGACGGTCACCGCATCAGCGGCGAGCGGCGAGGCCGGGTCGAGGTAGGCCTCTGCATAGGCCTGGGTCGTGGAGCCGATGTCGCCACGCTTCACGTCGAGCAGCACCAGCGCCCCAGCGGCGCGGGACTCGGAGATCACCCGCTCGAGGACCGCGATCCCCCGACTGCCGAAGCGCTCGTAGAACGCCGACTGCGGCTTGACCACGCTGACGTGGGGCGCGGTCGCGGCCACGGCTCCGAGCGCGAACCGCTCCAGCCCGCCGACGTCGTCGGCATGCCCCCAGTCGCGGATCAGCGCCGGGTGCGGGTCGATCCCCACGCAGAGCCTCCCACGCTGCGCGAGCGCGGCGGCGAGTCGTGCTCCGAACGGCTCCGGCATCGGTGTCAGCCCAGTCCTCTCAGGATCCGACGCGGCCACAGCGGACCGCCGTAGACGAACCCGGTGTACGCCTGCACCAGGGTGGCACCCGCGACCAACCGCGCTCGGGCGTCCTCGGGTGTGGTGATGCCGCCGACGCCGATGAGCGTCAGGTCCGGCCCGACCCGCTCGCGCAGCAGCCGGAGCACCTCGGTCGAGCGCTCCCGCAGCGGCTCCCCCGACAGGCCGCCGGCCCCGACCGCCTCGACCTCGGCCGGCGTGCTGTCGAGTCCTGACCTGCTGATCGTGGTGTTGGTCGCGATGATCCCGTCGAGGCCCTCGCTCCGGACGAGATCGGCCACCGCCACCACGTCGTCGTCGGCCAGGTCAGGGGCGATCTTGACCAGGAGCGGGACCTGACCGCGACCGGTCGCCTCCCTGACGGCCTCGATCTCGTGCTGCACCCGGGCGAGCAGGGGGGTCAGCTTCTCGACGGCCTGCAGATTGCGCAGGCCGGGGGTGTTGGGCGAGCTGACGTTGACCACCAGGTAGTCGGCGTACGGCGCCAGCAGGCGGGTGGAGGCCGCGTAGTCCGCCTCGACCGCGGCCTGGTCGTCGTCGGGCACCACCTTGGACTTGCCGATGTTGATCCCGAGGACCGGGTCGTCACCGGGCCGGCGGCCGGCGGCACGCAGCCGGTCGGCGACCGCCGCTGCGCCGTCGTTGTTGAAGCCCATCCGGTTCACGATCGCGTGGTCCGCCGGGAGGCGGAACAGCCGTGGGCGCGGATTGCCCGGTTGGCCGAGCGCGGTGACCGTGCCGATCTCCACGTGGCCGAAGCCGAGCGCGGCGAGGGCGTCGTACCCGACGCCGGACTTGTCGAACCCGGCCGCGAGGCCCAGCGCGTTGGGGAAGGTCAGTCCCAGCGCGGAGACCGGCTGCGGAGGATCCGACCACCGGCGGTCCAGCGCGGCCGCGGCCCGCAGCACCGGCGCGGCCGCCCGGATCGCCCCGAAGGCGACGTGGTGCGCGCGCTCGGCGTCGACCCGGGTCAGACCGTGCCGGAAGATCCCGTCGTAGATCACCGGGCCGCCCAGTCCTGCAGCGAGCTCACATCGACGGTCCCCCGCCGCTTGGCCTCGATGCCCTGAACGGCGGCGCCGAGGCCCTGCACCGTGGTGATGCACGGGATGTTGCCGCGCACGGCTGCGGTGCGGATCTCGTAGCCGTCGAGGCGCGCCGAGCCACCGATGGTCGCGGCGTGCGGGGTGTTGATGATCAGGTCGATCTCGCCGTCGAGGATCAGGTCCACGCAGGTCCGCTCACCCTCCGGCCCCGGACCCTCGTAGTGCTTGCGCACCGCCGTGGTCGGGACACCATTGCGGCGCAGCACCTCGGCGGTGCCCTCGGTGGCCAGCACCTCGAACCCCATCTCAGCCAGCACCTTGATCGGGAAGATCATGTGGCGCTTGTCGCGGTTGGCCATGCTGACGAAGACCCGCCCCTCGGTCGGGAGCGGCCCGAACGCGGCCTCCTGTCCCTTGGCGAAGGCCGCCCCGAAGTCGGCATCGAGGCCCATCACCTCTCCGGTGGACTTCATCTCGGGGCCGAGCACGGTGTCGACCTGTCGCCCGTCCGGGGTGCGGAACCGGTTGAACGGCATCACCGCCTCCTTGACCGCGATCGGCTGGTCCGGTGGGAGCAGCCCACCGTCGGCCGTCCCCGGCAGCACCCCTGCCGCCCGCAGCTCGGCGATGCTCTCACCGAGCATCAACCGTGCCGCCGCCTTGGCCAGCGGCGTCCCCGTCGCCTTGGAGACGAACGGCACCGTGCGACTCGCCCGCGGGTTGGCCTCGAGCACGTAGAGCACGTCGGCGCCCAGCGCGAACTGGATGTTGATCAGCCCCCGCACCCCGACACCGCGGGCGATGCCCTCGGTCGCTGCGCGGATCCGCTGCACCTCCGACTCACCCAGGGTGATCGGGGGCAGCGTGCACGACGAGTCGCCGGAGTGGATCCCCGCCTCCTCGATGTGCTCCATCACGCCACCGAGGAAGAGCTCCTCACCGTCGAAGAGCGCGTCGACGTCGATCTCGACCGCGTCGTCGATGAAGCGGTCCACCAGCACCGGGTGCTCCGGCGTGACCTCGGTCGTGCGCGAGATGTAGTCGGCCAGCGACTCCTCGTCGTACACGATCTCCATGCCACGGCCGCCCAGCACGTAGGACGGTCGCACCAGCACCGGGTACCCGACCTGCTCGGCGATCTCGGGGGCGTCCTCGAAGCTCGTGGCCAGACCGTGCTGCGGCGCCACCAGACCGGCGTCCTTCAGCACCCGGCCGAACGCACCCCGCTCCTCGGCGAGGTGGATCGCCTCCGGCGTGGTGCCGACGATCTCGACGCCGTTGTCCTTCAGCCCTTGCGCCAGCCCGAGCGGGGTCTGGCCGCCGAGCTGGCAGATGACCCCGGCGACGGGCCCGGCCTGCCGCTCGGCGTGCACGATCTCGAGCACGTCCTCCAGCGTCAACGGCTCGAAGTAGAGCCGGTCGGAGGTGTCGTAGTCGGTGGAGACGGTCTCGGGGTTGCAGTTGACCATCACGGTCTCGTAGCCGGCCTCGCTCAGCGCGAGACAGGCGTGCACGCAGGAGTAGTCGAACTCGATGCCCTGCCCGATCCGGTTGGGCCCGCTGCCGAGGATGATCACCGCCGGCTTCTCCCGCGGCGTCACCTCGGTCTCCTCGTCGTAGGAGGAGTAGAGGTA
>CAZJDU010000072.1:0-19566 GCA_964544855.1 uncultured Nocardioides sp. | reverse complement strand
GGGCGCCGACCGAGGCCATCAGCATGCCCATCGGGTGGGCGTCGTACCGGAAGCCGTGCACGAACGTCTTCACGCTCTCGTGCACGAAGGTGTGGTACGTGATGTCGTGCTCCCAGCTCGCGTACTCCTCCTTCGACGGCAGCGTGCCGTTGATCAGGAGATACGCCACCTCGAGGAAGTTGGAGTGCTCGGCCAGCTGCTCGATGGGATAGCCGCGATACTCCAGGATGCCGGCCTCACCGTCGATGTAGGTGACGGAGCTGCGGCACGAGGCGGTGTTGACGAAACCGGGGTCGTAGACAGCCAGGCCGGGACTGTCGTCCTCGGCCTTGATCTTCCCGAGGTCGGCGGCGCGGATGGTGCCGTCGTTGATCGGGACGTCGTACTCCGCGCCGGTGCGGTTGTCGCGTACGGTGAGAGAGTCAGTCACGCGATTCACCGTAGTCGTCCGTTCCCGCCTTCGGTAACCCGGTGTCCCGATCCGTGACAACCTCACCGCCTCACGAGGGCTGCGGATTTGTGCCGGTGCCCGCCACAGCCGTAATCTTGTCGGTCGCGTCACCTGCCGCTTCCGGAGCCATCAGTACGCCGGATCCGGAGGCAGTCCCGGACGCAGTCGGATCGCCGTGAGGCGGGCCGCGGGTGAGCCGGGCCGAGTTCGTCAGAGGACGCGCAGCACCACTCGCCCGGACCACGGGTGAGCCCACGAACGACAGAGAGTGACAACCGTGCGTACGTACAGCCCCAAGCCGGGTGACATCCAGCGCGCCTGGCACGTGATCGACGCCTCCGACGTCGTGCTCGGTCGCCTGGCCACCACCACGGCCAACCTGCTCCGCGGCAAGCACAAGCCGATCTTCGCGCCCAACACCGACACCGGCGACTACGTCGTCATCGTCAACGCGGAGAAGGTCGCGCTCACCGGCAAGAAGCGCCGCGACAAGATGGTCTACCGCCACTCGGGCTACCCGGGCGGGCTCACCTCGACGCCGATCGGCGAGGTCCTGGACAAGGACGCGCGCAAGGCGATCGAGAAGGCCGTGTGGGGCATGCTCCCCAAGAACAAGCTCGGCCGTCAGATGATCAAGAAGCTGAAGGTCTACAGCGGCCCGACGCACCCGCACCAGGCCCAGCAGGCCCAGCCCTACGAGATCGCCAAGATCTCCCAGTGACGACCGAGGACTCTGAGAAGACCATGACTGACGCGAACACCGAGGTCGAGGAGACCTACGAGACCGACGAGCAGGGCGTCGCCTACAGCTCGGAGAGCGCCCCGGCCGCCGACGACGCCCGTCCGGCGACCATCGCCCCGGCGCAGGCCACCGGCCGGCGCAAGCAGGCCATCGCCCGCGTGCGGCTGGTCCCGGGCAACGGCACCTGGACCGTCAACGGTCGCACGCTCGACTCCTACTTCCCCAACAAGCTGCACCAGCAGGTCGTCAACGAGCCGTTCGCGACGACCGGCCTCGAGGGCCGCTTCGACGTGATCGCGCGCATCGACGGTGGCGGCATCACCGGCCAGGCCGGCGCGCTGCGGCTGGGCGTGGCCCGGGCGCTCAACAACGTCGACCTCGACGCCAACCGGCCGTCGCTGAAGAAGGCCGGCCTGCTCACCCGCGACGCGCGGGCCATCGAGCGCAAGAAGGCGGGTCTGAAGAAGGCCCGGAAGGCCCCCCAGTACTCGAAGCGGTAACGCGCTCCGTGCCGCGCATCTTCGGCACCGACGGGGTCCGGGGTCTGGCCAACGCCTCACTGACCGGCGGGCTGGCCCTGGACCTCGGCGCTGCCGCTGCCCGTGTGCTCGTGCGGCACGGGGAGTACGCCGGCCCGCGTCCGCTCGCGGTCGTGGGCCGGGACACCCGGGTCTCCGGGCACTTCCTGTCCCACGCCGTCGTCGCCGGTCTGCTCTCGGCCGGCGTCGACGTGCTCGACCTGGACGTGCTGCCGACCCCCGGCGTCGCCTACCTCACCGACGCGCTCGGTGCGGACGTGGGCGTGGTGATCTCCGCGTCGCACAACCCGATGCCCGACAACGGCATCAAGTTCCTCGCCCGCGGCGGCGTCAAGCTCGACGACGCGATCGAGCGGGAGATCGAGGACCTCCTCGGCCAGGAGTGGGCGCGACCCACCGGGGCCGCGGTCGGCCGGGTCACGCCGTACGTCCCGGCGGTCGACGAGTACGCCGCGCACCTGGTGCGCACGCTCGACAAGCCGCTCGCCGGGCTGACCGTGGTGCTCGACTGCGCCCACGGCGCCGCGAGCGTCGTCGGCCCCCGCGCGCTGGCCGACGCCGGCGCCCGGGTGATCGCGATCGGCGCCGAGCCGGACGGGCTCAACATCAACGACGGCTGCGGCTCCACCCATCTCGACCCGCTGCGGCGTGCGGTGGTCGAGCACGGCGCCGACGCCGGCTTCGCGGTCGACGGCGATGCCGACCGCTGCCTGGCGGTCGACCACACCGGACAGGTGGTGGACGGCGACCAGATCATGGCGATCCTCGCGCTGGCGCTGCACGAGACCGGTCGGCTCGCCGCCGACACCCTGGTCGCGACCGTGATGAGCAACCTCGGTCTGGTGCAGGCGATGACCAGCGCCGGAGTGGCGGTGCGCCGTACGGCGGTGGGCGACCGCTACGTCCTCGAGGACATGCGCGTCGGCGGGTTCACCCTCGGCGGTGAGCAGTCGGGCCACGTCATCATGCGCGAGCACGCGACGACCGGCGACGGGCTGCTGACGGCGCTGCACGTGATGCAGCGGATGGTCGCGACCGGGCGCACGCTGCGTGATCTGGCGACCGTGATGACCCGGCTCCCGCAGGTGCTGGTCAACGTCGACGGCGTCGACAAGGACCGGTGCGACGACACCGAGCTGGTCGCCGCGGTCGGCGCGGCCGAGACCGAGCTCGGCGACACCGGTCGGGTGCTGCTGCGCCCGTCGGGCACCGAGGCGCTCGTCCGGGTGATGGTGGAGGCGCCCACGTCGGAGCAGGCGGAGGCCGTCGCCGGCGGGCTCGCCGCGGTCGTGCGGCGCCGTCTCACCCTCGAGTAGGAGACCAGGCGGAGCCCGGTCCGACGGTGGACGGATCCGCGGCTCGCGGCCGGGACCTAGGTTGGTGCCGTGACGATCTCGGCACCACCCCTGCGCATCCAGGGGCTCTCCAAGCAGTTCGGCCCGATCCGTGCCGTCGACGACCTCAGCTTCGAGGTGCGTCCCGGTGCCGTGACCGGCTTCCTCGGCCCCAACGGCGCCGGCAAGACGACGACACTGCGGATGCTGCTCGGCCTCACCCGGCCGAGCGGTGGCGCGACGCTCGTCGGTGACCGCCCGTACGTCGACCACGAGCGACCCGGCCGCGTCGTCGGGGCCGCGCTCGAGGCGTCCAGCTTCCATCCCGGCCGCACCGGACTCGGTCACCTGGAGGTCTTCGCGCCCCAGGTCGGCGTCTCGAGGGCCCGCTGTCGCGAGGTGCTGGAGGCGGTCGGGATGGACCACGCCGCGAAGCAGCGGGTCGGCACCTACTCGATGGGGATGCGGCAGCGGCTCGGTCTCGCCACGGCGCTGCTGGCCGACCCACCCGTCATCGTGCTCGACGAGCCCACCAACGGGCTCGACCCCGAGGGCATCGTCTGGATCCGGGGGCTGCTGCGGCGGTTCGCCGAGGAGGGCCGCACCGTGCTGGTCTCGAGTCACCTGCTGCGCGAGGTGCAGGCCAGTGTCGACGACGTGGTCGTGATCAGTCAGGGCCGGCTGCGCCATGCGTCGTCGCTCGCCGAGATGCGCGAGCTCGCCGCGCCGTCGACGTACGTCGTCTCACCACGGCCGGACGACCTCGCGGCGCTGGTGCGCGACCGCGGGTGGCAGGCGTCGACGCAGGACGGCGGGCTCGTCGTCCACGACATCGCGGGTGCCGACCTCGGCGCCGCCGCGCACGCCGCAGGGATCGAGCTGCACCAGCTCGCGGATCAGGGAGGCGATCTCGAGGCGATCTTCCTCGAGATGACCAAGGCGGAAGGAGCAGAGCAGTGAGGGCGGCACTGGTAGCGGAGCTCCGCAAGCTGACCACCACCCGGATGTGGTGGCTGCTGCTCATCGTGATGGTCGGCTATCTGGCCTTCGTCGCCGGCGTGGTGGCGCTGAGCCAGACGGTGCTGCTGCCCGAGGGCGCCACGGGCCCCGACGCCGACGTCGCGGCGAGCTCGACCTACTCCCTGGTCAACGGCGTCGGCTACGTCTTCCCGCTGATCATCGGCAGCCTGGCGATGACGACCGAGTTCCGGCACCAGACGATCACCCAGTCGCTGCTGGCGGACCCGGACCGCACCACGTTCCTGCTGGCGAAGCTGGTCGCGATCATCCCGATCGGCCTGGTCGCGGGGCTCGCGGCGACCGTGGCCGTGGTCGGCGCCGGTGCCCCCGTCCTCGCGCTCGCCGGTGACGGCAGCATGCTCGGTGACGGCGACGTGCTGCTGGGCGTGGTGTTCGGGGTCGTCGTCGTGGCGCTGTGGTCGGTGATCGGTGTCGGCTTCGGCTCGTGGGTCTCCAACCAGGTGGCCGCGATCGTGGTGATCCTCGCGTTCACCCAGTTCGTGGAGCCGATCGCCCGCGTGGCGCTCGTCCAGGTCGACGCCTTCGACCGGATCGGGGCGTTCCTTCCCGGCGCCGCCGCCGACGCGCTGATCGGTGCCAGCTTCATCGGCGACCCTTCGGACCTCGACCTGTTGCCGCGCTGGGCGGCACTGGTCGTGCTGCTCGCGTACGCCGTGCTCTTCGCCGTGATCGGTCGGCTCACCACGCTGCGCCGCGACATCGGGTGAGACCCGCGGCCCGACGCACCGGACGTCGGTCTGCGCCGCTATCGTGCCGCCGCATGGATCGACGAACCGGAGCCGTTGCCGTCGCCGTCGCCTGCCTGGCCGTCACCGCAGGGTGCGGGGAGGAAGCCTCCGAGGCCGCAGATCCGGACGCGACCGCCTCGGTCGAGGCGGGCTCCTCGACGTCTGCCGAGGAGAGCGAGGGCGCCGCGGTCCGGATCGAGCTGGTCGACGCCGGGTCCCGACCGAGAGCGGGGTTCCGCCTCTCCCTCGACGAAGGGGACTCCCAGCAGGCGACCATGGTGATGACGACCGAGGTGGTGCAGGCGGCCGACGGGCAACAGCGACGGACGGTGACGCCGCCGATCGAGATGGGCATGACGCTGTCGGTGACCGATCTGGCCGACAACGGCGACCTGACCGCGACCTACGCCTACGACGACGTGCGGGTGCGGGGGAAGGGCCAGGTGGCCGACCAGATGCGGGAGTCGCTGCGCGGCTTCGACGAGATCGAGGGGTGGTCCACGCTCACCCCGACCGGTGAGCACGTCGACGGGGCCATCGACGTGCCCGACGGCATCGACCCGATGACGGCGGGTCTGCTCGACAATCTCGGGTCGCAGATGGAGCAGATCGTCGTGCCGCTGCCGCAGGAGGAGATCGGTCCCGGCGCCCGATGGACCGTGGAGACCGGCGTGGACTCCGGCGGCATCGAGATCACGACGGCCGCCGAGTACACCCTGGTCGAGCGACGCGGCTCTGCGCTCGTCATCGATGTGGCCCTCACCCAGACCGGCGATCCGCAGGACGCCGCTCCGGGAGTCCACGTCGACTCGCTCGACGGCAGCGGCACCGGGCGCGTCGTGATCGACCCCCATCGCCTGGCCCCGCGGTCGTCGCGCTCCGAGACCGAGTCCTCGATGGTGATGACCGTCGAGGACGGTGACCGCAGCACGCGCCTGGAGCAGACGACCAGCATGACGATGGAGCTCCGGGGCAGATAGCCAGCGACGCCAGACGCCCTCGCTCGGTCAGAGGTTCCGCTCCAGGAAGTCCAGGGTGACGGTGGTGATCTCGTCGAGGCGGTCCCAGAGGGCATGGCCGTCCGCCGGCCACCACTGTGCCTCGCAGATGTTGCCCTTCGCGCGCGTTCCCGTGCAGGTCTCCAGGCCGAGCAGGAACGGCACCTTGACGTCGTGGGTGCCGTGGAACATCAGGATCGGAGGGGCGTTCGGCTCGATCCGGCTCGGGTGCGAGGCGCCCCACAGCGACACCGCGGCCCCCACGTCGGAGCGGTGGCCGGGAGCGCCGCTCCGGCCAGGGTCCTCAGGGTTGAACGCCACCTCGAGCGCGGCCATCGCGCCCGCGCTGCTCCCCAGCGCCGCGATCCGGTCCGGGTCGACACCGAGCGGGGTCGCCTGACGCCGCAGGTAGCGGATCGCTGCCTGGAGGTCGTGCTGGGCGTCGCGTGCGGTGGTGGGCTGCCGCGCCAGTCCGTCGACGAAGAGCTCGAGGTTCGACGGGGAGCCGCGCGTGCCCGTGGGTCGCAGCCGGTAGCCGACCGACGCCGTGACGTAGCCGTGGCCGGCCAGGGCCACCGCCAGCCGCCGGATCCGGGGGTCCTTGCGACTGCCGATCCGGAAGCCGCCGCCATGGGCCAGCACCACCGCCGGACGGTCCGCCTCGGGGGTGGTCGGCAGGAAGAGGTCGAGCGCGAGGTCGACCCGATCGCCGGCCGCGGTGACTGCCGAGCCGTAGACGATGTCGGCGTACTCTCGCACCTCGGCCCGGTCCTCCGGCTCGCTGGTCGGCGGCGGAGCCGCCGCCGGGTCGGTCGCCCCTGCCGGGTCGGCCGACAGCCCCGGCGTCAGCAGACAGGCGACCACCGCCAGGAGGGCGGCGGTCCGGAGCGCGGTGGGCATGCGGGTCCTTCGGCGGATCAGAGCTTGCGCAACCGCACGTAGCGCACCGAGTGGTCGGCGTCCTTCCGGAGCACCAGGGTCGCCCGCGAGCGGGTGGGCAGCACGTTCTGTTCGAGGTTGGGACCGTTGATCGCGTCCCAGATCCGGCGGGACTCGTCGACGGCCTCGTCGTGGGACAGTCTCGCGTACTTCGCGAAGTAGGACTGCGGATCCCGGAAGGCCGTCTCCCGCAGCCGCAGGAAGCGGTCGGTGTACCAGTCCCGGATGTGGTTGGTCGCGGCGTCGACGTACACGCTGAAGTCGAAGAAGTCCGAGACCGCCAGCCCGGTGCGGCCGTCGGCGTGGGCGCGAGCGGGCTGCAGCACGTTGAGGCCCTCGACGATCACGACGTCCGGGCGCTTGATGACCACCTTCTCGTCCGGGAGCACGTCGTAGACGAGGTGGGAGTAGACCGGTGCCTCCACCTCGTCACGCCCCGACTTGATGTCGACGACGAACTTCAGCAGGGCGCGCCGATCGTAGGACTCCGGGAAGCCCTTCCGGTCGAGGATGCCGCGTCGCTCCAGCTCCTCGTTGGGGTAGAGGAACCCGTCGGTGGTGATGAGCGCGACGTTGGGGTGCTCCGGCCAGTGGGCGAGCATCTGCTGGAGCACGCGCGCAGCGGTGGACTTGCCGACGGCGACCGACCCGGCGAGGCCGATCACGAACGGTGTCCGGGGAGGCGTGGCCCGGTGCAGGAAGTCCTCCTGCTCCCGGTGCAGGCGGGCGGCGGCCTCGACGCGCAGGCTGAGCAGCCGGGAGAGCGGGAGGTAGACCTCCTGCACCTCGTCGAGATCCAGCTGGTCGCCGAGGCCGCGCACCCGCTCGATCTCGTCGGAGGTGAGCGGGCTCTCGGTCTCGGTGGCCAGGGCGGCCCAGGTGGCACGCTCCAGCTCCAGGTACGGCGACTCGTGGCTGCCCTCGACAGGCTGGCCTGGCTGCGACTCGCCGGAAGTCATGGCCGGGATTCTTGCAGGGTGGCTGTGCAGGTCCGGATCGGGTCCGTCACGGCAGCCGGCGGCCACTAGAGTGAGTCCTCATGTGCGGGATCGTCGGGTACGCCGGGCCACAGAGCGCCCAGGACGTCGTCATCAACGGGCTGCGGCGACTCGAGTACCGGGGGTACGACTCCGCCGGGGTCGCCGTCGTCGACGCCGGCACGCTCAGCCTCGCCAAGCGTGCCGGCAAGCTCGCCAACCTCGAGGAGGTGCTCGACGGCTGTCCGCTCCCCGGCACCGGGGTCGGCATCGGCCACACCCGCTGGGCCACCCACGGACCGCCCACCGACGTCAACGCCCACCCCCACGCCGGGGGTGAGCGCCGGGTCGCTCTGGTCCACAACGGCATCATCGAGAACTTCGCCGAGCTGCGCACCGGCCTCGAGGACGCCGGCCACACGCTGATGAGCGAGACCGACACCGAGGTCGCCGCCCATCTCGTCGAGCTCGAGGTCCGCGGCGGTGCGGACCTGCCGACGGCCATGCAGCGGACCTGCCGGCGGCTCGACGGGGCGTTCACCCTCGTCGCCGTCGATGCCCACGACCCGGAGCGGGTGGTCGCGGCCCGCCGGAACTCGCCGTTGGTCGTCGGTCTCGGTGACGGTGAGAACTTCCTCGGCTCCGACGTCGCCGCGTTCATCGAGCACACGCGTGAGGCACTCGAGCTCGGCCAGGACCAGATCGTGACGATCACCCCCGACGCTGTCAGCGTCACCGACTTCGACGGCCGGCCGGTGGAGGCGACCCGGTTCCACGTCGACTGGGACCTGTCCGCCGCCGAGAAGGACGGCCACGACTGGTTCATGCGCAAGGAGATCTTCGAGCAGCCGCGCGCGGTGGCCGACTCGCTGCTGGGACGTCGGGGCACCGACGGACTGCTCCAGCTGGACGAGATGCGCCTCGACGACGCCGAGATCCGGGACATCGACAAGATCATCATCATCGCCTGCGGCACGTCGTTCTACGCCGGCCTGGTCGCGAAGTACGCGATCGAGCACTGGACCCGCACCCCGGTCGAGGTGGAGCTGGCCTCGGAGTTCCGCTACCGCGACCCGATCCTCGACGCCACCACCCTGATCGTGGCGATCAGCCAGTCCGGGGAGACGGCCGACACCCTCCAGGCGATCCGGCACGCCCGGAGCCAGCGGTCGAAGGTGCTCGCGATCTGCAACACCAACGGCTCCTCGATCCCGCGGGAGTCCGATGCGGTGATCTACACCCATGCCGGGCCCGAGATCGCGGTGGCCTCCACGAAGGGGCTGCTGACCCAGCTGGTGGCCTGCTATCTGCTCGCGCTGTACGTCGCCCAGGTCAAGGGCACGCGCTTCGGGGACGAGATCGACGAGATCATGGGCCAGCTGGAGCGGATGCCCCAGCACATCGAGGAGGTCCTCGGGCAGGCGGACGAGATCTACGAGCTCGCCCGCGCGCACACGGCCAGCCCGTCGGTGCTGTTCCTCGGCCGCCATGCGGGCTATCCCGTCGCTCTGGAGGGCGCGCTCAAGCTCAAGGAGCTGGCCTATCTGCACGCCGAGGGCTTCGCTGCCGGCGAGCTCAAGCACGGGCCGATCGCCCTGATCGCGGACGGCATGCCGGTGCTGTGCGTCGTCCCGCCGCGAGGACGGGACTACCTCCACGACAAGATGGTCAGCGGCATCCAGGAGGTGCGGGCGCGTGGGGCGCGGACCATCTGCCTCGCCGAGGTCGGCGACCGCTCGATCGAGCCGTACGCCGACCACCTGATCCGGCTGCCCCAGGTGCCGGTGCTGCTGCAGCCGCTGGTCGCCGTACTGCCGCTGCAGCTCTTCGCCTGCGAGCTGGCCACCGCGCTCGGTCACGACGTGGACCAGCCGCGCAACCTCGCCAAGTCCGTCACCGTCGAGTAGCCCGCGATGGCTGTCCTCGGCATCGGCATCGACGTGGCCGACATCGACCGGTTCCAGGAGTCGATCGAGCGCACGCCGGCGCTGCTCGAGCGGCTCTTCACCCCGGCCGAGCGGGAGCGGGGGATCGCCTCGCTGGCCGCCCGGTTCGCGGCGAAGGAGGCGCTCGCCAAGGCGCTCGGCGCCCCGCACGGCATGGCCTGGCACGACGCCGAGGTGCTCAGCGAGGACACCGGTCGACCGCACTTCGACATCCGCGGCACCGTCGCCGCCCGGGCGCAGGCGCTCGGCGTACGCCATGTCCATCTCTCGCTCTCCCACGACGCCGGGATCGCCTCGGCGATGGTCGTCATCGAGGACTGAGCCCCGTGATCCGTGCCCACACCGTCGAGCAGGTCCGCGCCGCCGAGGCCGACCTGATGGCGCGGCTGCCCGACGGCGCCCTGATGCAGCGCGCCGCGGCCGGGCTCGCCTACGCCGTGATCGACTTCCTCGGTGGCGCCTACGGCCGGCGGGTCCTGCTGCTGGTGGGGTCCGGCGACAACGGTGGCGACGCGCTCCACGCCGGCGCGCTCCTGGCCCGTCGCGGCGCGCAGGTGGAGGCGTGGCTGCTCTCCGACCGCGCCCATCCCGGAGGGGTCGCGGCGCTCCGGACCGCCGGCGGCACGGTGGGCTCGTCGTACCTGACGGAATCGTTGGGTGCGCGCGCCACGAGCAACGAGAACGTCAGGTACGACGCATCTCACCGGCCCGAGGTCGTGATCGACGGCATCGTCGGGATCGGCGGCCACCCGGGGCTGCGTGAGTCCGCCGTCGCGGCGCTGGCGGCGCTCGAGGGGGTGCCCTTGGTCGCGGTGGACACGCCGAGCGGCGTCGACGTCGACACCGGCGAGCTGGCGGGCCCGCACGTCACCGCCGACCTGACCGTCACCTTCGGCACCCACAAGACCTGCCACCTGGTCGACCCCGCGGCTCAGCACGCGGGCGCGGTGCAGCTCGTCGACATCGGCCTCGATCTGCCGGCCGCACCCGTCGAGGCGCTCCAGCCGGCCGACGTCGGGACGCTGCTGCCCCGGCCCGCGCCGGACGCGCACAAGTACACCCGCGGCGTGGTCGGCGTCCGCGCCGGGTCCGCGACCTATCCGGGCGCGGCGCTGCTCAGCGTCGCCGGCGCCGCCGTCGGCCCGGCCGGGATGGTGCGCTACGTCGGCGACCCCGAGGTGCTCGCGCGGGTCCGGGACCACCACCCGGAGGTCGTCGGTGGCGGGCGGGTCCAGGCCTGGGTGGTCGGCTCCGGCAGCGCTGACCGGGCGGAGCCGACGCTGCGTGAGGCGCTGGCCGACGAGGTGCCGCTCGTGGTCGACGCCGACGCGCTCGAGCACGCGGACCTGGTGCGGGGACGCGAGGCGGTGCTGACGCCCCACGCGGGTGAGCTCGCGCGGATGCTCGATCTGTCCCGTGACGACGTCGAGGCCCGCGGGCTCGAGCACGTCCGCCGGGCCGCCGACCGGTTCGGGTGCGTGGTGCTGCTCAAGGGGCGTCGTACGCTCGTCGCCGCCCCGGGCGGCGCCGTACGCGTCACCACCACCGGCACGTCGTGGCTGGCCACCGCGGGCGCGGGCGACGTGCTCGGCGGCATGGTCGGCGCCCTGCTCGCCGCCGGGCTGTCGCCGTACGACGCCGCCTCCGTCGGGTCGTGGGTCCACGGTGCGGCGGCCTCGCTGGCCTCCCGGGGCGGGCCGATCGTCGCGGGCGACGTCGCTCGGGCGGTGCCCTCCGTGGTCGCCCGACTGCCGTGACAGGATGGGCCGGTGGCTGAGTCGTCGCCGGCACGTGCGGAGATCGTCGTCGACCTCGCGGCGATCCGCTCCAACGTGCGGCTGCTGCGAGAGGTCGCGGGCGTGCCGCTGATCGCGGTCGTCAAGGCCGACGGCTACGGCCACGGGATGGCGCCGGCCGCCCGGGCAGCCCGCGACGGTGGTGCCGAGTGGGTGGCCGTCGCCACCCAGGACGAGGCGCTGGCGCTGCGTGCCGCCGGCGACGACGGGCCGCTGCTCTGCTGGCTCGCCGTGCCGGGGGAGGAGTACGACGCTGCGGTGGCCGCGGGGATCGACGTCACCGCCGCGTCGACGGCCCAGCTCGACGAGATCGCCGCCGCGCGGACCGGGCGGGTGGCGCGCGTGCAGCTGAAGGTCGACACCGGGCTCTCGCGCGGCGGAGCGCCCCGCTCGACCTGGGAGCCGGTGTTCGCCCACGCGCGGGCGCTCGAGCGGGCCGGAACGATCCGAGTCACCGGCGTGTGGTCCCACTTCGCCTGCAGCGACGAGCCCGAGCATCCGTCCAACGACCGGCAGCAGCAGGCCTTCGAGGAGGCGCTCGCGCTGGCCGCCGCCGCGGGGCTCACCCCGGAGATCCGCCACCTGGCCAACTCCGCCGCCACGTTGCTGCGGCCGCAGGCCCGCTACGACGCGGTGCGCTGCGGCATCGCGATCTACGGGCTCGACCCCGCGCCGGGGCGCACCAGCGACGTCGGCCTGGTGCCGGCGATGACGGTCCGGGCCCGGCTCGCGATGGTCAAGGACCTCGCGGCGGGCGACGCCGTCTCCTACGGTCACCTGTGGACCGCCGAGCAGCCCACGACCGTCGGCCTGGTGCCGGTGGGGTACGGCGACGGCATCCCCCGGGTGGCGTCCGGCCCGCCCCTGCACGGGACCGGCGAGGGGGTGGCCTGCGTCGGCGTCGGTGGCAAGCGCCGGCCGGTGCGGGGACGGGTCTGCATGGACCAGTTCGTCGTCGACCTGGACGGGGACCGACCGCCGCCCTCGAGCGAGGTGGTGGTCTTCGGGCCGCCGGGCCCGGGCCTGCCCACCGCGCAGGACTGGGCGGAGGCCTGCGGCACCATCAACTACGAGATCGTGACCAGGATCGGAGGCCGGATGCCACGGCGGTACGTCGACACCGACATGGACGCGGCGACCCCGGGCGCGGGGGAGCCCCACCGATGAGCACCCGGGGCAAGATCCTCGGCTCGGTCGCGGGCGCCCTCGGTCTGGCGGCCGCGGGCACCGCGATCACGGTGCTGCGCCAGCAGCGCTCGATCGGACATCGCGCCGGCGAGGAGGTGCCGTTCGGGTCGTTGCGCTCGGAGCCGGTGACGGTCATCGCGGACGACGGGGTGCCGCTGCACGTCGAGGTCGACGATGTCGACCCGGCGATCGACGGCGGCCGGTTCCGGCGCTCCCAGGGCGTGACGCCGCC
Organism: uncultured Nocardioides sp.; assembly: GCA_964544855.1. GTDB lineage: Bacteria > Actinomycetota > Actinomycetes > Propionibacteriales > Nocardioidaceae > Nocardioides. The sequence goes on along the minus strand of CAZJDU010000072.1, from coordinate 6,655 downwards.
GGTGACCGTGGTGTTCGTGCACGGCTACTGCCTCAACCTGGACTGCTGGCACTTCCAGCGCGCTGCCTACCGCAACCTGGTGCGCACGGTCTACTACGACCAGCGCTCGCACGGCCGGTCCGGCGACTCCGACCGGCAGCACTCCACGATCGACCAGCTGGGGCGGGACCTCGAGCGCATCATCGCGACGGTGGCGCCGGACGGTCCGGTGGTCGTCGTGGGCCACTCGATGGGCGGCATGTCGGTCGTCGCGCTGGCCGAGCAGTTCCCGGAGCTGATCGGCGACCGGGTCGTGGGCGTCGGGCTGATCTCGACCACGGCCGGCGGACTCGACCCGAGTCGGATCCTGGTGCCGATGCTGCCGGCCCGGCTCACCGGTGGGATCGCCCATCGGGCGGTCGGCGCGCTGCATCGTGGCCACCGCACCGTCGACCGGCTCCGCCGGCTCGGCAGCTCGATCGCGACGGTGATGGTCGACCGGTTCGCCTTCGGGGACGAGGTGCCGCGCGGCTACGTCGAGTTCGTCGACGACATGCTCGCGGCCACGCCGTTCGAGACGGTGGCGGAGTTCTTCCCGCACTTCGCCGGTCTGGACAAGTTCGACAGCGTCGAGGTGCTCGGCCGGGTGCCGACCTCGATCATCGGCGGCACCGCCGACCGGCTGACCTCGATCGGGCACTCCCGCAAGCTCCACGCGCGCATCGCCGGCTCCCGACTGCTCGAGTGCGAGGGCAGCGGCCACCTGGTGATCCTCGAGCGGCACGACCTGGTCAACGCCGAGCTCGACCAGCTGATCACGGCCGCCGCGGCGAGCGTGACCAGCCGATGAGCGGAGCGACCACGGTTCGTCCGGTGGGTGCGGACGAGGCGGTGACGGTGCTCGCGGTGATGCGGGCCGCCTTCGGCGACCGCCCGGCCCTGGTGCCGCCGACCGATGCGCTCCGGGACACCGAGGAGACCCTCGCGCGACGGCTCGACGGCCGGCGCGGCCTGCTCGCCGAGGTCGACGGCGAGCCGGCCGGCGCAGTGGTGCTGGATCCGGAGGAGAGCGGAGCCGCGCTCTATCTGCGTCGGTTCGGTATCACCCCGGCCGCTCGGGGTCAGGGGGTCGCGCGCGCCCTGGTGCAGGCGGCGCTCGCCGCGGCCGCCCGGGCGGAGGGGGTCGACCACGTGGCGGTGCTGGCGCGCGAGGAGCTCCCCGAGACCGTCGCCTTCTGGCAGCGCCAGGGCTTCGGCGAGATCAGCCGGAGCTCGCCGTACGTCGAGCTCGCGCGGGCCCTGCCCCGGCGCCTCGCGGTGCCGACCGCCGAGGACATGCGGGCGCTCGCGCTCCGGCTCGCGCCGGCGCTGCGTGCCGGTGACGTCGTCGTGCTGAGCGGCGAGCTGGGCGCCGGCAAGACCACGTTCACCCAGGGCCTCGGCGAGGGGCTCGGCGTCCGCGGTGACGTGACCTCGCCGACCTTCGTGATCTCCCGCGTGCACCCGTCACTCACGGGAGGCCCGGCGCTGGTCCATGTCGACGCCTACCGGCTGCACGACGGGGCCGAGCTCGACGATCTCGACCTCGACGCCTCGCTCGAGGACGCCGTGACGGTGGTCGAGTGGGGCGCCGGGCTCGCCGAGGCGCTCACGGACGCGCCACTGGAGGTCCGGATCTCGCGGGCGGTGGCGGCCGCCGGCGAGGACGGTGACGCGCGGACGGTGGAGATCGACCCCCTCGGGGCTCGCTGGCTGGGAGCCGGTCTACCGCGTTGACCTCACGAGGCTGAGCGCGGCGGGGTTTACGCCGTCGGTCGGGCGGCGTAGCGTGATGAGGGTCCGCCACCGATCGACACTCGGGGATGATCGTCGTGCGACGAGTCGCACTCGGCGGGTTGGCAACTGCTTGCCTGCTGCTCTCGGGATTGGTGGCCGCGGAACCTGCGGCGGCCACCAAACGGGTGAGGCTGGCCACACCAGTCGTCAACGCCGACACCGTGGTCTTCAAGGGCCGCACCTCCGAGCGGCGGGTCAGGGTCCGGCTGCAGAAGCGGCAGAACGACCGTTGGGTCAAGGTGGCGGCGCGGACATCCAACCGGAAGGGTCGGTTCCGGTTCCGCCGGCCGGTGCCCACCACGAACACGCGGTACCGGGCACGGTGGCGTCGGGCGACGAGTCGGACCCGGCTGGTGCGCCCTCGGATCACGTTCGCCCGCCCGTCGGTGAGCGACGGCACGGTGACCTTCCGGGGCCGTACGGCGAAGCCTCGCGTCACGGTCAGGCTCCAGCGACGCGGCAGCAGTGGCTGGGTCGACGTCGCGCGGCGCACGTCCAACCGCAAGGGGGGCTTCCGGTTCAGCACGGAGGCGCCGAGCGTCGACACCCGGTACCGCGCCCGGTGGTGGCGTCACGAGAGTCGGGTGCGTCTGGTGCGCGGGCGGGACGAGTGCGGCGTGCGGCCGCGCAAGTCCGACGGGACGCTGTGGTCGTGCACGCTGGTCGACCAGTTCTCCGGCAGCGAGCTCGACCGCAGCACCTGGACCCCGATGACCCAGCTCGGCCGTGGTGACGAGCTGGCGTGCAACGTCGACGACCCGCGCACGGTGTCGGTCGGTTCGGGGGCGCTGCACCTGACGGTCCAACCCGTCAGCGACACGCTTCGCTGCCCCGTCGGGCCCCTCCTCGACCGGCCCGGGAGCTTCGCCTCCGGGTCGGTCACCACGCAGGCGAAGTTCACGCAGCAGTACGGCATCTTCCAGGCCCGGTTCAAGTCGACGGCGACGCGCTATCCCGGTCTGCACGAGGCGTTCTGGCTGTGGCCCGCCTTCGACCTGCAGCACATCGACGAGCTGTGGCCCGAGGCCGGCGAGATCGACATCAGCGAGACCTACTCGCAGTACCCGACGCTCTCGGTCCCGTTCCTGCACTACACCGAGGACGACAACGGGGGCCCGATCCCCGGCCTCAACACGGCGTGGGACTGCCACGCGCTCCGTGGGCAGTGGAACACCTACCGGCTGGTGTGGACTGCGGACCGGCTGGTCATCCGGGTGAACGGTGACCGGTGCCTGGTCAACACCGACGGCGCAGCGTCGTTCCGGAAGCGGTTCTTCATCAACCTCACCCAGCTGATCGGTCGTGGCGGCAACGCCTACGACGGACGGGCGCCGCTGCCCGCCACCATGAAGGTCGACTACGTCAAGGTCTGGGACTGAGCCCACCCTGGCTGAGCGGGCGCGGCGAGGTCCACCGCGTTGACTTGGGCCCGATCGCTGACACGGCCGGCGATCACTCCTACGTTGGGCGCACAGCGGGCGTCGGGTCGCCCGCTCGACGCAAGGGGATGCAGCATGGGGAAGCACAAGAAGTCCGCGGTCGTGATGCTCGCGGCACTCGGGTGTCTGCTCACGCCGGGGCTCGTGCCGAGCGCGGCTGCCGACGGGCAACGGCTCGAGGCCGAGGCGAGTGACATCTGCGGTGGCCCGGTCCCGAAGACCGGCGGCAGCGGCTCCTGGCAGTGTGTCGGGGCCGACCACTTCGACGGCGACTCGCTCAACCCGTACCTGTGGACCGCGTTGCAGGAGCCCGGCGCCGGCACGCGTGTCGCCTGCAACCTGGACTCGCCCCAGACGGTCGCAGTAGGAGACGGCAGGCTGCGACTCACCGTGCGCGAGGCGCGCGGTGGGCTGCACTGTCCCAAGGGCGCGGACGGCAAGCGCGCGTCGTACGCCTCCGGCTCGGTGAGCACCATCGGGAAGTTCACGCGGCAGTACGGCCGGTTCGAGGCGCGGGTGAAGGCGGAGGCCACGCACGCACCGGGGCTGCACGAGGCGTTCTGGATGTGGCCGGCGCCGGGGCAGGACGAGCTGTTGTGGCCGGCCGCCGGTGAGATCGATGTCTCGGAGACCTACTCGCAGTGGTGGCAGCTGTCGGTGCCGTACCTGCACTACAACGCCGACGACAACGGAGGGCCGCAGCCGGGACTCAACACGGCGTGGGACTGCGCCGCCGAGCGCGGCTCGTGGCACACCTACGCCCTGGAGTGGGAGCGGGATCGGCTGGCGTTCTTCGTGGACGGCAAGCAGTGCCTGGTCAACACCGACGGCGCTTCGTCGTTCCGGAAGCGGTTCTTCATCAACCTCACCCAGCTGATCGGTCGCAGCGGCAACGCCTACGACGGGCAGGCGCCGCTGCCCGCCACCATGGAGGTCGACTACGTCAAGGTGTGGGGGTGACCCGCTGCCGACTCCTCCGGTGACCGAGGATCGCTAGGCTCGGGCCCGTGCTGCTCGCGTTCGACACCTCCGCACCGACCGTGACCGCTGCCCTGTACGACGGCACCGATGTCGTGGGTGAGGCGACGGCGCCGGCGGCGATGCGGCACGGCGAGCAGCTGCTGCCGTTGGTCCAGCAGGTGCTGTCCGATGCCGGCCTGGTGCCGCGCGACCTCACGGCGCTGGCCGTCGGTGTCGGCCCGGGCCCGTTCACCGGGCTGCGGGTCGGGCTGGTCACGGCCCGGACGATGGCGCACGCGCTCGAGCTGCCGGTGTACGGCGTGTGCTCGCTGGACGTGCTCGCCGTCGAGGCCCACGACCGCGGCACGGTCGCCGGGGAGTTCGTGGTGGCGACCGACGCCCGTCGCAAGGAGGTCTACGTCGCGACGTACGACGACGCCGGCGTGCGGACCGGTGGCCCGGAGGTCAGGCGGCCCGGTGACGCGGCGACCACGCACCCGGTGGTCGGGGAGGGGGCGGTGCTCTATCCCGAGCAGTTCCCGGACGCCCGGGAGCCGCGCCGGCCCAGCGCCGGGTGGCTGGCCCGCACCGTCGCCGAGGAGCGCGCCGAGCTGCACGACCCCGAGCCGCTGTATCTCCGGCGGCCCGACACCGCGGCGCCGCGGCCGCCGAAGCCGGTGTCGTGAGCGACGTCCCCACGGTGCGTCCGGCGGCAGCCGGGGACGTCGAGGCCATCGCCGCGCTCGAGCGGGTCGCCTTCCCGCTCGATCCGTGGTCGCCGGCGCTGGTCACCGAGGGGGTGGCGGGCCGGGTCCCGACCGTGCGGTTCCTCGTTGCCGAGACCGCGGCCGGCTTCGCCGGGCACGCGGTGCTGAGCGTGGTCGCGGACACCGCGGAGCTGCAGCGGATCGCAGCGGTCGAGGGCGCTCGCCGCCGTGGCGTCGGCGGCGTGCTGCTGGCGCAGGCGCGCGCGGACGCCGCGGCGGGTGGTGCGGACCGGCTGCTGCTGGAGGTGCGCGAGGACAACGTGGTGGCGCGGCGGTTCTACGAGCGGCACGGGTTCGTCGAGACGGCGCGGCGGCCGCGGTACTACCGCGACGGGGTGGATGCGGTCATCCTCGAGGTCGGCCTGGGAGGATGAGCCGGTGACCAGCGACGAACCCCTGGTGCTCGGCATCGAGACCTCGTGCGATGAGACCGGCGTCGGGATCGTGCGAGGTCGGACCCTGTTGGCCGACGCGATCGCGAGCAGTGTCGACGAGCACGCCCGGTTCGGTGGCGTCGTGCCGGAGGTCGCGAGCCGGGCGCACCTCGAGGCGATGGTGCCCACGATCGACCGTGCCTGCGAGACCGCCGGCGTACGGCTGCATGAGATCGACGCCGTCGCGGTGACGAGCGGGCCGGGTCTGGCGGGAGCGCTGCTGGTCGGGGTGGCGGCGGCGAAGTCGCTCGCCTTCTCGCTCGGCAAGCCGTTGTACGGCGTGAACCACCTGGCGGCCCACGTGGCCGTCGACCAGCTCGAGCACGGCCCGCTCCCCGAGCCGTGCCTGGCGCTGCTGGTCTCCGGCGGGCACTCGAGCCTGCTGCGGGTGAGCGACGTCAGCGCCGACGTGGACCCGCTCGGCGCGACCATCGACGACGCGGCCGGCGAGGCGTTCGACAAGGTCGCCCGACTGCTGGGGCTGCCGTTCCCGGGTGGCCCGCACATCGACAGGGCGGCTCGCGAGGGCGACCAGGTCGCGATCGACTTCCCACGCGGGCTGACGAGTCGGCGGGACCTGGAGCGGCACCGCTTCGACTTCTCCTTCTCGGGCCTGAAGACCGCGGTCGCGCGCTGGGTGGAGATGCGTGAGCGCACCGGGGAGCCGGTGCCGGTGGCCGACGTCGCCGCGTCGTTCCAGGAGGCCGTCTGCGACGTATTGGTCCGCAAGTCGCTCGACGCCGCGGCCGACCAGGGCATCGACGACCTGCTGATCGGTGGCGGAGTCGCGGCCAACTCCCGGTTGCGCGCCCTCGCGGAGTCCCGCGCCGCGGATCGGGGGGTGCGGGTGCGGGTGCCGCGTCCCGCGCTGTGCACCGACAACGGCGCCATGGTCGCCGCGCTCGGCGTCACCATGGTGGAGCGGGGCCGGCCGGCGTCGTCGTACGACCTCCCCGCGGACTCGAGCCTTCCGGTCACCGAGGTGCTGGTCAGCTGACCCGGGCGCGCCGATGGCCCCGCCGGTGGGCGGGGTGTCGGGGCTCGGTGGTCAGAGGTCCGGTGGTGGTGTCGAGGCTCGTCGCTGGCGCTCCTCGCACCTCGACCACCGTCGGTCACGGTGGTTGAGGTGCGAGCCTGGTACACGGGGGTTGAGGTGCGAGCGTGTGAGCCTCGAGACCACCGTCTGGTCGGAGAGGTCGCGGGTGCCGCGGTGGTCGACGAGGTACTGATACCCCTGCGG
>CAZJDU010000071.1:0-19882 GCA_964544855.1 uncultured Nocardioides sp. | reverse complement strand
AGCCTCGAAACCATCTCGGTCGCCCCTCGAACCACCGTCATCGGACCGGGTCGACCTCGCCGAGGATCTCGACGACCTCCTCCGCCGTCCGGGCGTGCTCCAGGCGGGCGAGCTGGTCGGCGTCGAGGAAGACCTCGGCGATCCGAGCGAGCAGCTTGACGTGCCCGTCGCCCTGCGCGGCGACACCGACGACGAACTTCGCCTCCTTGCCGTTCCAGTCGAGGCCCTCCGGGTACCGCACGAAGGAGAGCGCCGTACGGCGGATGGCCGGCTTGGCCTCATTGGTGCCGTGCGGCAGCGCGAGCCCGTTGCCCATGTAGGTCGACACCGACGTCTCGCGCTCGTGCATCGCGGCGACGTACGACGGCTCGACCGCACCGGCCGCGACCAGCAGCTCGCCGGCGCGGGTGATCGCCTCGTCGCGGGTGGCCGGCCCGCCGTCGAGGACGACCGCGTCGGGCTCGATGATCGGCCCAGCGGCGGCTGACGCCGGCGCCTCAGCAGCCGCGCCCCCGGTCCCGCCCGCACCCACCGGCACGGCTACGTTGCGCTCGCGCACGAGCTCCACGATCTCGTCGTACCGCGGGCTGTTCATGAAGTTCTCCACCGAGACGTGGTCGGCGGACGGGCTCTGCTGCCGCGCCCGGGCGGTCAGGTCCTGGTGGGAGACGACGAGGTCGACGTCGTCGTGGAGGTTCGCGATCGCCAGGTTGGTCACCTCGACGTCCTCGAAGCCGGCGCCGTGCACCTTCTTGCGGAGCACCGACGCGCCCATCGCCGAGGAGCCCATCCCGGCGTCGCAGGCGAAGACGATCGAGCGGATCGGGCCGGTGCCGGCGCCGGAGGCGACGAGCGTGGACGCCACGGACGCCTTGCCCTTCATCGACTCCATGTCGCTGGTCGCGGCAGCGAGGTCACCGGTCAGGTTGCGATCCAGCTTGAGCAGCACCGCGGCCACGAGGAAGGTCACGATCGCGGCACCGAAGACACCGGCGGTGATCCCGACGAAGTCGCCGCCCGGCGTCTGGGCGTAGACCGCGAAGATCGAGCCGGGTGCGGCCGGCGCCCGCAGCCCGACGTCGAACGCCACGAAGAGGAAGATCCCGGTCATGCCGCCGGCGATCATCGCGAGGATCAGCACCGGCTTCATCAGCACGTAGGGGAAGTAGACCTCGTGGATGCCGCCGAAGAACTGGATGATCGCCGCGCCCGGGGCGGACGCCCGGGCGATGCCGCGACCGAAGAACGTGTAGGCCATCAGCAGACCCAGGCCCGGACCCGGGTTGGCCTCCAGCAGGAAGAGCACCGACTTGCCCGCCTCGGCCGCCTCCTCGACGCCGAGCGGGGTGAGCACACCGTGGTTGATCGCGTTGTTGAGGAACATCACCTTCGCCGGCTCGATGAAGACCGACGTCAGCGGCAGCAGGCCGTTGTCGACGAGGAAGTTGACCGCCTCGCCCAGCCACTCGATGACCTGACGGAGCACCGGGGCGAGCAGGAACATGCTGGCGATGGCCATCAGGCCGGCGAAGATGCCCGCGGAGAAGTTGTTGACCAGCATCTCGAAGCCGGGCCGGATCCGGTGCGACCACAGCGCGTCGAGCCGCTTCATGCCCCACGCGGTGAGCGGTCCCATGATCATGGCGCCGAGGAACATCGGCGACCCGCCCTCGTCACCGACGAAGATCGGGTCGCTGGTCGCCATGATCACCCCCATGGTCGCCGTCGCGCCCACGACCCCACCGCGGACGTCGTAGACGATCTTGCCGCCGGTGTAGGCGATCAGGATCGGCAGCAGGTAGTAGATCGAGGGGCCGACGATGGTGGCGATCCTCTCGTTCGGCCACCAGCCGTCGGGGATGAAGAACGCGGTGATCAGTCCCCAGGCGATGATCGCCGCGATGTTGGGCATGATCATGTTCGACAGGAACGTGCCGAACCGCTGGATGTGGACGCGTACGCCGGGTCCCGGTGCTCCGTCCGGCTGCGCGTGACCCGTGTCGGCGCTGGTCGTGGTGGCCATCCTGCTGTCCTCCTGGGGGCGTGTGATCTGCTGTGACAACCGTCACGTTGATCTGTGAATGCCTTTGTATCTCCACCCTTGATGCTCGTCAAGGGGCGCGAATCAACATGATCGAAGACATTTCCATAGAGATCGGGTACGGTGACGGTGATCACCACCACCCCAGCGACGGAGGAACCATGAAGGCGTTGCGTTTCTACGCACCCGAGGACGTGCGGGTGGAGGACGTGCCCGAGCCGACCTGCGGCCCCGACGAGATCAAGCTGAAGGTCCGCAACTGCTCCACCTGCGGCACCGACGTGAAGATCCTCCACAACGGCCACCAGAACCTCACTCCGCCGCGGATCACCGGCCACGAGATCGCGGGCGAGGTCGTCGAGGTCGGTGATGCCGTGAACGCGACGCACGGCGCGGACTGGCAGATCGGCGACCGGGCGCAGGTCATCGCCGCCGTCCCGTGCGGTGAGTGCCACGAGTGCCGGAAGGGCTGGATGGCGGTCTGCCAGAACCAGACGTCGGTCGGCTACCAGTACGACGGCGGCTTCGCCGAGTACATGATCGTGCCCCGCGAGGTGCTGAAGGTCGACGGCCTCAACCGGATCCCCGACGGCGTCGGGTACGACGAGGCGTCCGCCGCCGAGCCGTTCGCCTGCGCGATCAACGCCCAGGAGCTGCTCGACATCGAGGAGGGCGACACCGTCGTCGTCTTCGGCGCCGGTCCGATCGGCTGCATGCACATCCGGATCGCGCGGGGCGTGCATCGCGTCGGCCCGGTCTACCTGGTCGACGTCAACGCCGAGCGGCTGCAGATGTCGGCCGACGCCGTCCAGCCCGACGAGGTGATCAACGGCGCGGAGGTCGACGTCGTCGAGCGGGTGATGGAGCTGACCGGCGGTCGGGGCGCCGACGTCATCATCACCGCGACCGCGGCCAACGTCACGCAGGAGCAGGCGATCGCGATGGCGGCCCGCAACGGCCGGATCTCGTTCTTCGGTGGCCTCCCCAAGACCGACCCCACCATCACCTGCGACTCCAACGTCGTGCACTACCGCCAGCTGCACATCCACGGCGCCAACGGCTCCGCACCGGAGCACAACAAGCGCGCCCTGGAGTACATCGCGAGTGGCCAGGTGCCGGTCAAGGACCTGATCACCGAGCACGTCCCGCTCGACCGGGTGCTCGACGCCTTCGCCATCGTCGAGAAAGGCACCGCCATCAAGGTCACCGTGGAGCCGTAGGCCCGAGGAACGAGGGCCGACGGCACCGGAAGGGGAGGTTGAGGAGGCTCGGCTCGGACCGCAGCGGAGCAAGGGACGAGCGAGCCGTCTCGAAACCCCACCGTGGAGCCGTAGGCCCGAGGAACGAGGGCCGACGGCACCGGAAGGGGAGGTTGAGGAGGCTCGGCTCGGACCGCAGCGGAGCAAGGGACGAGCGAGCCGTCTCGAAACCCCACCGTGGAGCCGTAGGCCCGAGGAACGAGGGCCGTGATAGGACATGACCGGCGCCTCTTCAGCGGTGCCGGGACGGAGCGCAGATGTACGCCGAGGAGCGGCAGCAGGCCATCGCCCAGCTGGTGACCGAGACGGGTCGCTGGTCGGTCAACGACCTCGCCACCCGGTTCCGGGTGACCACGGAGACCGTACGGCGTGATCTCTCCTCCCTCGAGCGGCTCGGCGTCCTGCGGCGGGTGCACGGCGGCGCGATCGCCGGCGACCGGCTCGCCGCCATCGACACCGCGCTCGGTGAGCGGGACGTCGCGCACTCCGAGGAGAAGGACCGGATCGCCCAGGCGGCACTCCCCCAGCTCCCCGCCGCCGGCGGCACCGTGCTGCTCGACGCCGGCACCACCACCTCGCGGCTGGCGGCGGCGCTGTCCGCCGAGCTCCCGCTGGTGGTGATGACCCACGCCGTGCCGATCGCGGCACGGCTGGCGCCGCGGCCGCAGCTCGAGCTGCACCTGCTGCCGGGCCGGGTGCGCCCCACGACGCAGGCGGCGGTCGGTGCCGAGACCGTGGCCGCACTCGACGACCTCCGCGCCGACGTCGCGTTCCTCGGCACCAACGGCATCCGGATCGACTACGGCCTGTCGACCCCCGACCAGGAGGAGGCGGCGGTGAAGCGGGCGATGGTGCGCAACGCCCGCCGCGTGGTCGCGCTGGCGGACTCCTCCAAGATCGACGTCGAGAGCCCGGTCCGGTTCGCCACGCTCGACCAGCTCGACGTGCTGGTCACCGATGCCGGCATCTCCGACCGGCACCGTGGCGAGCTCGCCGATGCCGGCGTCGAGGTGGTCGTCGCCTGAGCCGGTGTCCCCGTCAGGCACGTCTCCTCGGCCAGGTCCTAGCCGAGGTCGAGGAAGTGCTCCAGGCCGACCGTGAGCCCGGGGTGGGCGGCGACCTGCCGGACGCCGGTCAGCACGCCTGGCGTGAACGAGACCCGGTCGAGCGAGTCGTGCCGGATGGTCAGCGTCTCCCCCAGACCGCCCAGGACCACCTCCTGGTGGGCGACCATGCCGCGCATCCGGACCCCGTGGACCCGCACGCCGTCGACGTCGGCGCCGCGCGCGCCGTCCAGCTCGGTGGTCGTGGCGTCGGGCACCGGCCCGCAGCCGGCCTCCCGACGCGCCGACGCGATCAGCTCCGCCGTACGACGCGCGGTGCCGCTCGGGGCGTCGGCCTTGTCGGGATGGTGGTACTCCACGACCTCGACCGACTCGTAGAACGGTGCCGCGAGCGTCGCGAACCGCATCATCAAGATCGCGCCGATCGAGAAGTTGGGGGCGATGAGCACCCCCGTGCCGGGCGCGTCGGTCAGCAGGTCGCGCAGCCGGCCCAGGCGCTCCTCGTCGAAGCCCGTGGTGCCGACGACGGCATGGATCCCGTGGCGGATGCAGAACTCCAGGTTGGCCATCACCACGTCGGGGTGGGTGAAGTCGACGACCACCTCCGCCCCGGCGTCGAGCAGACCCTCGATCGCGTCCCCCTGGTCGATCTCGGCGACGAGCTCGAGCTCGTCGGCCGCCGCGACCGCACGACACACCTCCGAGCCCACCTTGCCCCGCGCGCCGAGCACTCCGACACGACTGTTCGATGCGACACCTTCGCTCACAGGGTCACCGTAGTCGCTCGTTCCGTGACGGGATCTGGCAGGCTGGACCCTATGGCGGTGCAGACGATCCCTGCCCGGATCCGCTGGGCAGTGGACTTCATCGACGTGAAGCAGGACGACCACATCCTCGAGATCGGATGTGGATCCGGCCATGCGGCCGATCTGATCTGCCAGCGACTCGAGGGCAAGGGCAAGATGTTCGCCATCGACCGCTCGGAGGCAGGTGTCGACCGCACCAAGGCCCGCTGCAAGGAGCACGTCGACGCGGGCAAGCTCAAGGTGCGCCAGATCGACCTGGCGACGCTGCGTGTGCCCGTGAAGCGCCTCACCAAGGTCTACGCGTTCAACGTCAACCTCTTCTGGGTGCGCGACTGCGCCGACGAGATCGCGCTGCTGCACGAGCGGGTGCTGCCCGGCGGCTCGGTCAACCTCTTCTACGACGCCACCAAGCCCGACCAGGTGCGCGAGATCATCAGCAAGACCGCCGACGCCCTGACCGGCGGCGGCTTCCGGGTCTACATCGCCACCTCGGACGACCCGCCGGTCGTGGGGATCATCGGCCGCAGGTGAGCGGGCTCGCTCGCTACGGTTCCGGTGGTGTCGAGGCTCGTCGCTGGCGCTCCTCACACCTCAACCACCGTCTCACGCACGTCGGCCCGGCTCGCAGCGCGAGCCGGGCCGACGTCGAGACGGAGCAGGGCTAACCGCCGTTCGACTCGATCTCCTTGGCGACCTCCTCGGCCAGCCACTTGCGTTGTCGGCGGTTCACCTGCCGCTGCTCGGCGAGCAGCACCTTGGCGGTGGAGAGCGCCATGCCGATCATCACGAAGCTGAACGGGAACGCCAGCAGGATCGCCATCGTCTGCAACGCCGACAACGGATCGACGTCGCCGGCCTGGGTGCCGGCCAGCAGCAACACGGCCGCGACCGCACCTTCCAGCGCGGCCCAGAACGCGCGGCTCCACACGGGCGGGTTCGGGTTGCCGCCCGAGGAGAGCATGTCGACCACGAACGAGCCGGAGTCGGAGCTGGTCACGAAGAAGACCACGATCAGGAAGATCGCGAGCCCACTCGTGATCGCCGCCAACGGCAGGTAGTCGAGCATCTGGAACAGCGCGGTGTCGCGGAAGGTCGCGTAGTCCTGGTCGTAGGACGCCTTGATGTCGCCGCCGCCGAACATCTCCTCGTAGAGGGCCGTGCCGCCCATGGCGGTGAACCACAGGAACGTCACGATCGTCGGCACGAGCAGCACGCCGACGATGAACTCCCGGACCGTGCGCCCCCGCGAGATCCGGGCGATGAAGACACCGACGAAGGGTGCCCAGCTGATCCACCAGCCCCAGTAGAACGTGGTCCAGCCACCCAGCCAGTCCTGGCCGCCCTGCCCCTGGAACGGCATCGCGTTGAAGGAGAGCCGGAAGAAGTTCTGGACGTAGGACCCGATCTGGGTGACGAAGTCGCTCAGGAGGAAGACCGTCGGCCCGGCGATCATCACGAAGACGACCAGCACCACTGCAGCGACCATGTTGATGTTGGACAGCCACTTGATGCCCTTGTCCACGCCGGTGACCACCGACGTGAGCGCGATCGCCGTGATCACGATGACCAGCAGGACCTTCAGCCAGGTGCCGGGCTCGTCGACCGCACCGAGGTAGCCGAGTCCCGCACCGATCTGCGAGACGCCCAGACCGAGCGAGGTCGCGACGCCGAAGAGCGTGCCGAGCACTGCGATCACGTCGATCACGTCGCCCCAGAAGCCCCGGATTCGGTCGCCGAGCAGCGGCTGGAGTGCCCACCGGATCGAGATCGGGTTGCCGCGCCGGTGCACGGAGTACGCGATCGCGAGACCGACGACGACGTAGATCGCCCAGGCATGCAAGCCCCAGTGCAGGAACGTGACGTTCATCGCGGTGTTGGCGCTCACCGCCTCGTTGCCCGCCGGCAGCCCCGGCGGCGGAGCGAAGAAGTGGCTCATCGGCTCGGCCACGCCCCAGAACACCAGGCCGATCCCCATGCCGGCGGCGAAGAGCATCGCGAACCACGACCCGAGCGCGAACTCGGGCTCCTCGCCGTCCCTGCCGAGCGTGATGTTGCCCATCCGGCTGGCGGCGATCCAGATCGAGAAGAACACGCAGGCGGTGACCAGACCGATGTAGTACCACCCGAGGTCACCGACCACGGTGTCGTTCGCCGTGTTGATCCAGTCGCCGGCCGTCTCCGGGAAGATCGCGGTGAAGGCGACGAAGACCACCAGGAGGCCGGCCGCCGGGAGGAAAACCCTGGGCTCGCTGATCGGCCCGAGGGGACGAGCGACACGTTGGTTGGGCGGGGTTCGCTCGTCAGGGAGTGGCTGCCCGGTCTCCGGCGCTTTCGTCATGGCAGGACCTTCCTACGGTCGGACATGACTCGACCGTAGCGTGATTCCCCTGTCGTCGCACCCGCCACAGCGGTCACAGGATCGCCTCGACGCTCATCCCGACCGCTCGGGGGTCTCCGATCCCGGGATCGCAAGGTCGGGCCGTACGCCGTCGACCGGCGCGCCGTCCGCCTCCACGGGCCGCCCGCTCTCCCGCACCAGGTGCAGGTAGGACAGGTGCCGTTCGTACTGGTCCAGCACGTCGCCGAGCAGCTGCTCGCGCGAGTAGCCGGTGACGCTGTAGCCCTGCGTGCCCTCGGCGAGGTGCACCTCGGTGCGGTAGTACAGCTCACCGGTGAGACGACCGATCGCGAAGGTCGGCGCCCGGCTCGGCCGCGGCGTGAGCCGATAGACGAACGCCGGCTCGTCGCCGAGGTCCGCGTGCAGCTCGACACCCGGGAGACCGTGGGCCACGACCTTCTCGGTCACCGTCGCGGCCATCCCGTGCTCGGCCAGCTCGGACGCGACCTCCTCCAGGACCGGACGTCCCACCTGCTGCACGAAGCGCTCGGCCTCCGCCCGGCTGGGGTAGGTCATCGAGTGCCGCAGCCGTGTCGTCAGCGGACCGCGCTGACGCTGGGCCTCCCCGCCCTCGGCGAGCCGGGCGGCTGAGATCGCCGCCGGCAGTGCGAACCGTGCGCTCTCGGTCTTGAAGGCCTCCAGCCGCAGCGACTTGTAGAGGCCCACGGCCACCAGAGCGAGCACGATCGAGAACGGCAGGCCCATGATGATCGTGGCGCTGGTCAGCGTGCTGAGCCACGCCTCCCCGCCGGCGAACATCAGCGCGAGCGTGAGCCCGCCGATCGCGAAGGACCAGAAGATCCGCACGGGAACCGCGCAGTCGGCCATCGGGTGCGGCAGCCGCGAGGTGAAGTTGCCCATCACCAGGGCGCCGGAGTCCGCGGAGGTCACGTAGTAGAGGAACCCGGTGATCGTCGCGACCGCGATCAGCAGCCCGGCGCCGGCGTACTGGTCGAGGAACGTGTAGAACCCGGCAGCCCCATCGGCGTACGCGAGCTCGCCGAACGCTGCATCGCCGCCGCGGATCTTCTCGATCGCGCTGTTGCCGAAGATCGACACCCACAACAGGATGAAGCCGAACGGGATCATCAGCACGCCGACCAGGAACTGCCGGATGGTGCGGCCCCGCGAGATGCGGGCGAGGAAGAGCCCGACGAACGGCGCCCAGGCGACCCACCAGGCCCAGAAGAACATGGTCCACAGGCCCTTCCACGCCGTCACCGTGGTCTCCGGGTCGCCGGAGATCGTGGCTCCCTCCGCGTCCTGGTAGGCCATCGTGTCGAAGCTCAGCCCGGGCAGCTGACTGACGTAGTCACCGACGTTCATCACCAGCGAGTTGAGCAGGAACGGGGTGTCGTCGGACAGCAGCACGTAGAGCATCAGGGCGATCGAGAGCAGCACGTTGAGCTCGGAGATGCGACGAATGCCCTTGTCGACACCGGACACCGCCGAGACGGTGGCGAGGATGACCGACACGACGACCAGGCCGACCTGGGCGCCGCGGCCGATCGGCACGTCCCACCAGACGTTGAGACCGACGTTGAGCAGCGCGATGCTGATGCCGAGCGAGGTGGCGATGCCGAAGATGGTGCCGAGCACCGCAGCGAGGTCCACCGTGTCACCCAGCCGGCCGTGGATCCGCTTGCCGAAGATCGGATAGAGCGCGCTCCGGATCGACAGTGGCAGGCCGTGGCGGAAGGCGAAGAACCCCAGCGCCATGCCCATCACGGCATACATCGCCCACCCGGAGATGCCGTAATGGAAGAGCGTCCACGTGACGGCCTCGCGCGCCGCGTCCGGATTGCCGCCCTCGGTGGTCGGCGGGTGGAGGTACTGCGCGACCGGCTCGGCCACCGAGAAGAACATCACGTCCGCGCCGATGCCGGCGGCGAAGAGCATCGCGGTCCAGGTGAAGAGGTTGTAGTCCGGCCGAGACTCCTCGGGCCCGAGCCGATACTGCCCGAAGCGGGACAGGCAGATGTAGAGGACGAAGACGATCAGCCCGGCGGCGAGCGCGAAGTACCACCAGCCGAAGTACTCCGAGATCCAGCCGACCACCTCGCCGATCGCGCTGTTGGCACGATCCGGCATGGCCAGGGTGAGGATGGTGAAGACCACGATCAGTCCGGCGGAGCCGAAGAACACGAAGCGGTTGATCTGAGGCTTCGCCGCACTGGCCTGGTCGATGTCGGTTGCGGGCTCCCCCAGCGGCGTGCGCAACGGGTCGTGGTGACTCATGACTGCTCCTCGGTGTGGTTGCGGCTGTCACCGGGCGGATACAGCGGTGAGTCGTCGCGATGGCGGTAGTAGGGGACGTCCGAGGGCGCCAGTGGTGTGTTGCCCGCGATCAGGTCGGCGGCCTTCTCCGCGACCATCATCACCGGGGCGTAGATGTTGCCGTTGGTGACGTAGGGGAAGACGCTCGCGTCGACGACGCGCAGTCCCTCGGTGCCGTGCACCCGCAGCGAGGTCGGGTCGGTGACCGACAGCTCGCCCGTGCCCATCGCCGCGGTGCACGACGGGTGCAGCGCGGTCTCGGCGTCGCCGCGCACCCACGCGAGGATCTGCTCGTCGGTCTCGACGTCCGGACCGGGCGAGATCTCGCCCGCGTTGAACGGCTCGAACGCTGGCTGAGTGAGGATGTGGCGGGCGACCCGCACCGCCTCGACCCACTCCTTGCGGTCCGTCGGGGTCGAGAGGTAGTTGAACCGCATCGACGGGTGCTCCCGCGGGTCGGCCGACCGGATCCGCACCCAGCCTCGGGTGTCGGCGTACATCGGCCCGATGTGCACCTGGTAGCCGTGGCCCTCGACCGGCGAGGTGCCGTCGTACCGGATCGCGATCGGGAGGAAGTGGAACATCAGGTTCGGCCAGTCGACGTCGTCGTTGGAGCGGGCGAAGCCACCGCCCTCGAAGTGGTTGGTCGCGCCGAGGCCCTTGCGCTGGAAGAGCCACTGGAACGCGACCTTCGGGCGCTGGTGCCAGGCCAGACCGGGTGCGATCGACACCGGCTGCTTGGAGGCGTACTGGATGTAGACCTCGAGGTGGTCCTGGAGGTTCTCCCCCACCCCCGGCAGGTGGAGCACGACCGGGACACCGTGCTCACGCAGCAGCGCCTCGTCGCCCACGCCGCTGAGCTGGAGCAGCTGTGGCGTGTTGATCGCGCCGGCGCACAGGATCACCTCACCCGCGTCGACCTCGTGCTGCCGCGCCGCACGCCCCACGCCCCGGGTGTAGTCGACGCCGACGGCTCGGGTGCCGTCGAACCGGATCCGGGTGGTGAACGCCAGGGTCTCCACGTCCAGGTTCGGCCGGTGCTTGACCGGGTGCAGGTAGGCCCGGGCGGCGGACCACCGGCGGCCGTTGTTGACGTTGCGGTCGAACGGCGCGAAGCCCTCCTGCCGGTAGCCGTTGACGTCGTCGGTGAGCGGGTAGCCCGCCTGCTGCGCGGCCTCGAAGAACGCGCCGAAGAGTGGATTGTCGGCCCGTCCCTGCTCGAGGTGGAGCGGCCCGCTGCCGCCGCGCCAGGCGTCGGCACCGGTGCGCCCGTCGGCCAGGAACCGGCTCTCCATCCGCTTGAAGTACGGCAGGCAGTGGCGGAAGTCCCAGGTCTCCATGCCCGGATCGGCCGCCCACCGCTCGTAGTCCATCGGGTTGCCCCGCTGGAAGATCATCCCGTTGATCGAGCTCGACCCGCCGAGCAGCTTGCCGCGGGCGTGGTAGATCCGGCGACCGTTCATCTCGGGCTCGGGGTCGGTCTCGTACTGCCAGTCGTAGAACCGGGTACCGATCGGGAACGGCAGGGCGGCGGGCATGTGGACGAACGGATCGACCTTGTAGTCGCTGTGCCCGGCCTCGAGGACGAGCACGGAGGTGCCGGCGTCCGCGCTCAGGCGGTTCGCGAGCGCCGAGCCCGCGGACCCCCCACCGACGATCACGTAGTCGTACTGCTGACGCATGGGATCGGTCCCCCTGGTGTGATGTTGTGACGAGTGGGCGGTGTCGAGATCAGTCCTCGGACGGTCGGAACCAGTGCTGAGGCTCCGGCGCCGTGTTGCGCCAGATGTGCTTGGTCTCCTGGTACTCCTCGAGGCCGACCCGCCCGAGCTCGCGACCGATCCCCGACTGCTTGTAGCCGCCCCACTCGGCCTGCGGGACATACGGGTGGTAGTCGTTGATCCACACGGTGCCCATCCGGAGTCGAGCGGCCACTCGCTCCGCCTTGGCGGCGTCCGTGGTCCACACCCCGCCCGCGAGGCCGAAGATCGAGTCGTTGGCGATCCGCACCGCCTCGTCCTCGTCCTCGTCCTCGAACGTCTCCACGGTGAGCACCGGTCCGAACGACTCCTCCTGGGTGACCCGCATGTCGGACGTGCAGTGGTCCAGGATCGTCGGCAGGTAGTAGTAGCCCTCCGCCAGCGCCGGGTCGTCGGGGCGCCGCCCACCGCACCGCAGCACCGCGCCCGCAGCGACCCCGGAGGCGACGTACGCCTCGACCTTCTCGCGGTGCGCCCCGCTGGTCAGCGGGCCGGTCTCCGCGGCCTCGTCGAACGGTCCACCCAGCCGGATCCGGCCGGCGCGCTCGACCAGCTCGTCGACGAACCGATCATGGAGGCTCTCCTCGATCACGAGCCGGGCCCCTGCCGAGCAGACCTGGCCGGAGTGGAGGAACACGGCGGTCATCGCGAAGTCGAGCGCGGTGTCGAGGTCCGCGTCCGCGAAGACGATGTTGGGGTTCTTGCCACCCAGCTCCAGGGCTACCTTCTTCACCGTCGCCGCGGCGGTCACCATCAGGTGCTTGCCGGTGGCGATGCCCCCGGTGAAGGAGACGAGGTCGACCCGAGGGTCGGCGGACAGCGGGCCGCCGGCGCCCGGTCCGGCGCCGAGCACCAGGTTCGCGACGCCGGCCGGGACACCGGCCTCCGCCAGCACCCGGATCAGGTGGATGGTGCTGTGGGGCGTGATCTCGCTCGGCTTCAGCACGAACGTGTTGCCGGCCAGCAGCGCGGGTGCGACCTTCCAGGAGGCCTGCAGCAGCGGATAGTTCCACGGCGTGATCAGGCCGCAGACCCCGACCGGCTCGCGGACCACCCGGGAGTCGACATCGGAGCGGCCCAGGTCGACCACCCGCGCCTCGTCGTCGGTGATCGTGCCGTAGTGGCGGAACACCGAGATCACGTCGTCGAGGTCGTACTCGCTCTCGACGTACCGCTTGCCGGTGTCCAACGACTCCGCGCGGGCGATCTCGGCCCTGTCCCGCTCCAGCAGGTCCGCGACCTTCGCCACCACAGCGGCCCGCTCGGCCATCCCGAGCCGGGGCCAGGGCCCGTCGTCGAAGGCACGGCGTGCCGCGGCGATCGCCTCTCGGGTGTCATCGGCCGATGCCTCGTCGACCGTGCCCACCAGCTGCCCGTCGGCCGGGCATCGGATCCCCCGGGACTCCCCGGATGCGGCCGCGACCCACTCGCCGTCGATGAACAGGTTCGGCACAGTTTCCCACCCTCCGCGCACAGGGTCAGGCGACAGCCGGACACCTCATGTGCTGAGAGTGTCCCTACTTCGCCGTGGCGTCAACTGTCGCGGCGGGATCTCGCCGGTCGCCCGGGTGGCAGACGTCAGGCAGGCCCCACGACCGCGAGCAGCTCGGGGCGCTCCAGCACCTCGCTCGCGATCCGGCGGACCGCGGCGTCGTCCACGGCCTCGATCCGGGCGGCGACCTCGTCGACGCCCAGCACCTCGGCGGTGTTGAGCTCGGCGCCGCCCACCCGCCTCATCCGTGAGGCGGAGTCCTCGAGCCCGAGCACCAGGCCACCCACGAGCTGCCCCTTGCCACGGCGCAACTCCTCGTGGTCGAGCCCCTCGGTCGCCACGAGGATCGGGTGGTGTGGCACAGGTGTTGCCTGACCAGGTCCCGCTCGATGTCACTGAGCAGGGGCGTCGGATCACGTCGCCTGAAGCTCCTCA
Organism: uncultured Nocardioides sp.; assembly: GCA_964544855.1. Classification (GTDB taxonomy): domain Bacteria; phylum Actinomycetota; class Actinomycetes; order Propionibacteriales; family Nocardioidaceae; genus Nocardioides. The sequence continues at coordinate 6,350 of CAZJDU010000071.1, read as the reverse complement.
GGGCTCCAGCGCGACAGGTCGGTGCCCTCGGGGAAGTACTGGCACAGCAGCACCACGTGTCGTCAACACGACCGGGACGACGGAGCTGACCGATCTCGCACCGGTCGCGGCGCCACCGGGAGTGCCATCTCGACCTGGGATCGGCGATTGACCAGTGGGGAGACGACGTCGACCAACGCACAGCGTGTCACGGTCACCGGCCGACGGCATGACAGGACCCTCCCCGCCGCTGGGTTCAGCTGTTGCCGACAGCAGCTGCTTCGAGGTGGAAGTCGACAGGTACACCCGGCCCCAGCTCGAGTTCTGCGGCACGCCCGCCGGGGAGCTCGAGCACCACATCGGCGGGGGCTGCGTTCGTGTACTTCGGGAGCTCGCTGTCCGCGGTTCCGGGGGCCGGCGCCGACGCGTCAGCCACCAGGTCAACCACGACGCCGTCGCGCAGCCACACCATGTCGAGATCAACCAGCACGTCCTTCATCCACATCGAAGCCCGCCCCACCCAATGAGGCGCGAAGAGCATGCCGTCGCCGATCGCCGACCGGCCGGCGAGGCCGCGCCTGATCGTGTCGACCGTGTTCGCGACCGGGACGGCAAGGTCAGTGCCTCCCACCGTGAGCCCGACAGTGGCCAGTGGCGGCAGCGCTCGGAGTCGAGCATGGAGCGTCCCGGTGTAGGAGCGTGTCTCCATGAGGGCCAGGAGCATCCGGGCATCGTCCGCCTTCTGATCCCACTGGTTCCGTGATGCCACCCACGCTGTCGCGCCCGCATGCTGTGGTGCGGTGAGGTCCTCCGACGTTGCCAGGGTCGCAAGCACGCCTGCCCAGGTGCGTTCGGGGAAGTACGTCTCCCGTGCCGTTCGGATGAGCGCATCGGCAGTGTGGGCGTCCAGGTGGCCGTCGTGCTGCGCCCGCTGGACGGCGAGCCGCATGTTGACGAGTGGTTCGGAGAGCGGCTCATGGCTGTCGGGACTCATCGCGATCGCGACCTCGTCGTCGGCCTCGACGATCCCGGCGGCGTAGAGCCCGAAGATCTGGCCGACACCGATGACGCCGTACGGATGGCATTCGGCGGCGCGGAGCGCACCCATGCTCGAGGAGCCGAAGACCGTGATCCCGGCGTCCACCGCACGCAGCACCTCCTTCGGCGTCACCGACAGCGAGTGGAGGAACGCACCGTCGACGATGCCGACATGGTCAGGTCGTGGATCACGGGCCACCAGGGCGTCCAGGTCACCGCGACAGATCGGCGACGCGATCTCCCCGCTGAACAGGGTCGACGCCTCGTGACGATCGAGAGACGGGCCGAGGAACACAACGTCCGACATCAGTGGGCTCCTGCCCCGGCGATGCCTGCCATCGTCGCCAGTTCGTTCCACCGGGCCGTGACACGCGCGCCGATCTTCGCCCGGTCAGCGGCCCAGCTCTCCAGGCCCGGCACGATGACGCGTACGACCGCGAAAGGCACGTCCGACCGCGAGAGATCGGCGACGAGGACTCGATCGAGGCCACGTGCCGACAAGCGCCCGACGATCAGATCGATCAGGCCACGGACGTTGTCCGCCCGCAAGGACGGCAGGTCACCGAAGCCGATCCAGCCATGGCGATCCGGGTCGTCCCACAACGGATAGTCACCAACATCAAGCCGTTGAGCGTGGCGCAGCCACGGCGGAGCGCTCACATCCGACGGCAACATGTCCTCGCGCAGGGCACTGATGTCGCCTGCTCGGCTCTGCGCCACCTCGGTCAGTGCCCGCGTGACCGCGAGCGTGGGATCAGGGCTGGTGCCGATACCGAGGTGGCGCCGCGACATCCCGCCAGAGGGGTCCTTCACGGTGGCCAGCACCGACGGCAGGCCGAACTCGCCCGTGATGGACCGCAAGTCGACAGCAAGGCCGGCGGAGGTGAACCCGTCAACGAGCTCGGCTGCAACACACGGGAGCGTCTCTTGCCGGAGGAACGGCACTCGTACGCCGACGTCGTGTGGAGTCTCGCCGTCCACAGCGAACGGCATGCGGTGTCCCAGCACCTCGGCAAAGGTCAAGTCGTCTCGCTCGATCACCTCGCACAAGGCGTGCAGGATCGCCTCGTCGACGGTGTTACCGCTGGCGAGGCCGTTGGTGGTGATCCACTGCACGCAGGGGCTTCCCGCGCCCTGCTTCAGAACCCCGGCGATCGAGATCGGCACCAGCACGTCCACACCGGACACCAGGTCGCGCGCTCCCGTCCAATCGATGGAGACGTTCGCGTCGAAGTCTCGATCTACGGCGACGTTGAGGTCCCGCGGATCCATGAACCCGGATATGTCGGCGTCGAGGGCGGTGATCGAGGCGTGCCGCCGGACGGGCGCCGGAATGGTGGCGCAGTACCGCTCCACGGACTCCATCAGGGCACTCGCCCGCGCGGCGGGCGGGGTGACACCTTTGCCGCTGTACACGGAGATGAGGTCGGCGCTACGGGGTGCGATGGCTTGCATGACCGGAATGCCGACCCGGTCGAGCCCGGTGATGTCAGCGACGCGGGTGACTCCGATCCGCGCCAGGATCGGAGTCACCCGGCCGATGGTGTCCTCGACCGAGACCTCGCGATCGATCGGCAGGTCCACAGCGTCGGCGCCGGCCACCGGTCGACGTCAGCCCAGGCCCATGGTGAGCTGTGAGGTACCGAGCCCTCCCACCGGCGCGGCGAAGATCTGGATTCCCTGACCCAGGGGACCCTCGTCGCCACTCACGGCCGGTTGGTGCTCGAGGCGCGCCTGAACCTGCTCGGGGGTCAGCATCGCGGTTGTCTGCATGATGGGTCTCCTTCGGTGCGGTAGTGGCGTCACGAGTGCTTCCGTGGCGTTCGTCGCCGAACCTGCCACAGGTGGCCAGTCCGAACAGCGTTCAGTTGAACGGAGCGGTGCACGGCTGAACGGACCCGGATCCTCAAGGGACCCCGCCACGACGCTTTCCTGCGCCGCTCGGGGACCGGGTCCTCTATCTCGAGGACGGTCGTCTCGTCGACGAGAGTCCTCGACGCGTGGCGTCCGGGGGCGCGTGACCGTCGCGAGGACGATCTCCTGGGACGGCTCCGCAGCCCGGCTCCCGACGCGGCGTGGCCCGGAGGATCCCTCGCGGCGCACCCGTGTCGGCCGTATGGACCGCCGTTCAACTGAGAGCTCCCGCGGTACGCCACTTGTGGCGACCATGTCGGGCATGGCCTTCGCCGAGTTCAACGAGTGGCTCACTATCGAGATGACCGAAAGCCTGCTGGCAGTGTCGCCGCACGGTCTGAGGGAGGTCTCCCCGGCCAGCGACGAGGCGGAACTCGGGATCTCGAGCTATGGCTATACCGAAAGTTGGGTCCGCGCCGTTGTCCACGGCCGCGATCTGGAGGCGGCCGCTGCCGGCATTCACGACGAGTTCCTGAAGCGCACCTATGGACCGGTAGATCCCCAGCTGCGACGTCGATATGCGAGCTTGTCTGACACCGCGAAGGGCGGCCTTCGCGCCACGGTGCGAACTGCGGTCGCGACCGCTGGCAAGATCTTGATGAAGTTACAAGAGGACGAACCCAACGCTGTAGCGGAGGCCGAGGCCCGGACGGTCGCGGAGTCGGCTCGGGTCGCCAGGGCGGAGGCAGCCGTGACCGGCTTTGGTTGGTTCGTAGGCAAGAATCGCCGCGAGCTTCGAGCTTCGAAGGAGTTCCTGGCCGAGGAGCTGGAACGCTTGGCGTGGCTCCGGGACCACTCCGCGGGCCGCGAGAGCGTCAGCATTTCCCTGGTCCGGCGATTCGGTCACGACGTCGTCTACCCCGCTGAGGCGGCAACGGCAGGGTCGCCTACGATCGACGTGAGCGTACATCGGGTGCCCGACGGCTTCGCACCGGCCACGGGAGCACGAGACGCCGACACGGCCGTTGGTGTGTCGAGCGCAGCGCGGGCAGCAGCCGAACGGTCGCGCACGATCAACGAGGGCACCGACCACGGGGTCTGATTCCGTCGGGTTCGTCGCAGAACGTGCCACGACTGGCCACTCCGAATGACGTGCAGTGAACGGAGCGGTTCACGGTTGAACGAACCCCCACCCCTGACTGTCCCGGGACCTGTCCGACACGACGTCGTCTACCTCGCCGCGGTCCCTGGTTGAGGCTCTCCCTCGGGTGCGATGAGCGGTGCTTGAAGTCGCTACCGCTCCCGAGGACGGGATAAGTCGTCGACTGCCGAGGAGATCATGGAGAACGCAGCGGGTCAGGCAACGGTCTGTACCTGATCCGAGCGACTCCCTCCTTCGCCGTGGCGTCAGCTGTCGCGACCGCAGGTCGCCGTCCGGGTGGCAGGCGTCAGGCGGGACCCACGACGGCCAGCAGCTCGGGGCGCTCCAGCACCTCGCTCGCGATCCGGCGGACCGCGGCGTCGTCCACGGCCTCGATCCGGGCGGCGACCTCGTCGACGCCCAGCACCTCGGCGGTGTTGAGCTCGGCGCTGCCGAGCCGCATCATCCGCGAGGCGGAGTCCTCGAGCCCGAGCACCAGCCCGCCCACGAGCTGCCCCTTGCCTCGGCGCAGCTCCTCGTCGTCGAGCCCGCCGGTCGCCACCCGGTCGAGCTCGGTGCGTACCGTGATGAGGACGTCGTCCAGACGGTCGGGCAGGCAGCCGACCGACACGCCGAGCAGCCCAGCGTCGGCGTACTGCGTGGTGAAGGAGAACACCGCGTAGGCGAGGCCACGACGCTCCCGCACCTCCTGGAACAGCCGGCTGGAGGTGCCGCCCCCGAGCGCGGTGTTGAGCACGCCGAGCGCGAACCGGCGGTCGTCGTTGCGCGGCACGCCCTCGCGGGCGACGATCACGTTGGCCTGCTCCAGCTGACGGGACAGCCGCGCCTCGCCTGCGGGAAGCCGCCGCGCCCGCGGAGTGGTCCGCGGCGGACGCGGCTCGGCGTCACCGGAGAGGAAGTCGTGGCGACCGAACGCCGCCCGGATCTGGCGGACGACCGTGCTGTGGTCGAGCGCGCCGGCGACGGCGACGACCATGGACTCGGGCCGGTAGTGACGCCGGTAGAAGCGACGGATGGTGCTGCCCGACATCGCGCCGATCGACTCACCGGTGCCGGCGATCGGCCGGCCCAGCGGCGTTCCGCTGCCCCAGGCCACCTCGGCGATGAGGTTGTGCACCACGTCGTCGGGGTCGTCCTCGTGCATCGCGATCTCGTCGAGGATCACCTCGCGCTCCGCGTCGACGTCCGGCGCCGCCAGCACCGATCCGGTGATCATGTCGCCCAGCACGTCGACCGCGAGCGGCAGATCACTGCTGCGCACCCGCGCATGGAAGCAGGTGTACTCCTTGGCGGTGAACGCGTTGAACTCGCCACCGACCTCATCGAGGGCGATGGAGATGTCGAGCGCCGAGCGCTCACCGGTGCCCTTGAAGAGCAGGTGCTCCAGGAAGTGGGAGGCCCCGTGGGTGCTCGCCGACTCGTCGCGGGAGCCGACACCGATGAACACGCCGACCGCAGCCGACCGGGCGCCCGCCATCTCCTCGGTCACGATCCGGAGGCCGGACGGCAGCACCGTCCGGCGGACGTGCGAGGTGACCTGCCCGCGGGTGTCGCGGACCACCTCGACGGTGCGGGTGGCCGCCCGGCCTGACGACCGGGCGGCACCCACCCCGCGTGTCATGCGTCCTCGGTGGCGCTCTCCGAGACGGACTCGTCGGCCGACTCCTCGACCACCGGCACCAGCGACAGCTTGCCGCGGTCGTCGATCTCGGCGATCTCGACCTGGAGCTTCTGACCGACCGAGACGACGTCCTCGACGCTCTCGACCCGCTTGCCGTCGTTGAGCGAGCGCAGCTTGCTGATGTGCAGCAGGCCGTCCTTGCCCGGCAGCAGCGAGACGAACGCGCCGAAGTTGGTGCACTTCACGACAGTGCCGAGGTAGCGCTCGCCGACCTCGGGCATCGTCGGGTTGGCGATCTGGTTGACCGCGGCGCGGGCAGCCTCGGCCGCGTCGCCCGTCGTGGCACCGATGTAGACCGTGCCGTCGTCCTCGATGGACAGGTTGGCCCCGGTGTCCTCCTGGATCTGGTTGATCACCTTGCCCTTCGGGCCGATGACCTCCCCGATCTTGTCGACGGGGACCTTGACGGTGATGATGCGCGGCGCGTGGACCGACATCTCCTCGGGCTCGGCGATCGCCTCGCCCATCACGTCGAGGATCGTCATCCGGGCCTCGCGCGCCTGCGTGAGCGCACCGCCGAGCACGTCGGCGGGGATGCCGTCGAGCTTGGTATCCAGCTGCAGGGCGGTGACGAACTCCCGGGTGCCGGCGACCTTGAAGTCCATGTCGCCGAACGCGTCCTCGGCGCCGAGGATG
>CAZJDU010000070.1:0-20304 GCA_964544855.1 uncultured Nocardioides sp. | reverse complement strand
ACGTGGACGCCGTCGTCGGCGGTGCGGCCGAAGCGGTCGGCGAGGTCGATGAGCGCCTTGGCGACCCGGCCGGGGACGTCGGAGAAGACCAGGTCGGCGACGACGTCGTTGGCCTTGCGGAGCCGGGCGGCGAGCTGGGAGAGCAGGCCGCGGGCGACGAGCGGGCGCCCCTCGAGCCAACGCAGCAGGTCCTCGTGGGACAGCGACGCGAACGTGGTGTCGGTGACCGCGGTGACCGTGGCCGAGCGGGGACCGGGGTCGAAGAGCGACAGCTCGCCGAACATCTGGCCGGGGCCGAGGATCGCCAGCAGGTTCTCCCGGCCGTCGGCCGAGCTGCGGCCGAGCTTCACCTTGCCGTCCAGCACGATGTAGAGCTTGTCGCCCGAGTCGCCCTCGTGGAAGAGCACCTCACCGCGCCGCAGCGTGGTCTCGGCCATCGATGTGCGCAGCGCCGAGGCGGCCTCGTCGTCGAGCGCGCTGAACAGCGGAGCCTGACGGAGTGCGTCGTTGTCCACTCTTCCTCCAAACATCGCAATTGTCGGCAGCCGGTGCTCCCCCCAGTGGGGCGGCCAGCAGCATCCTAGCCAGTGGAAAACCTCACACCTAGCCGACAGGCGGGCTACGGCCCGTCGGTGCGCCCGTCTACGCTGTCCGGGTGCCATCCAGCGTGAAGTCCGAGGAGACCCGGACCCAACTGGTGCGCCGGGCCCGCAAGATCAACCGCGTCCTCGCCGAAACCTACCCCGATGCCCGGGCCGAGCTCGACTTCACCTCCCCCTTCGAGTGCCTCGTGGTCACCGTGCTCAGCGCGCAGACCACCGACAAGCGGGTCAACGCGGCGAGCCCGGCGCTCTTCGCCGCCTACCCCGACGCCCGCGCCATGGCCGGCGCCGACCGTGAGCACCTCGAACAGCTCGTCGCGACGCTCGGGTTCTTCCGAGCCAAGACCGACTCGCTGCTCAAGCTGAGCGCCACGCTCGTCGAGGAGTACGACGGCGAGGTCCCGCGCAGGCTCGACCAGCTGGTGAAGCTGCCCGGCGTCGGCCGCAAGACCGCCAACGTCGTGCTCGGCAACGCGTTCGGGCTGCCGGGGATCACCGTCGACACCCACTTCGGCCGGCTCGCGCGGCGGTTCGGCTGGACCGAGGAGACCGACCCGGTGAAGGTCGAGCACGCCGTCGGGGAGCTCTTCCCCAAGAAGGACTGGACGATGCTCAGCCATCACCTGATCTGGCACGGTCGCCGCCGCTGCCACGCGCAGAAGCCGGCGTGCGGCGCCTGCCCGGTGGCACGCTGGTGCCCGTCGTACGGCGCCGGCCCGACCGACCCGGTCTCGGCGGAGAAGCTCGTCCGCACCGAGGGCCGCAACTGATGCTCCGTCTCGGCACGATCCCCGGCGTGCTGCTCGCGGCCGCGGTCCTCCTCGCTGGCTGCGACCAGGCGGACCCGGCCGCCGCCTGCGACGTCGAGGTGGCCACCCCGGAGCTGCAGCACCAGCGGACCGACGCCGGCATCGCCGACTGCCCCACGGGCGCCGGCAACGCCGACCTGCCCGACCTCGAGCTGGCCTGCCTCGGCAGCGACACCACCGGCTCGCTCGCGAGCGTCGAAGGCCCCGCCGTCGTGAACATCTGGGCGTCCTGGTGCGGCCCCTGCCGCAAGGAGATGCCCGCGCTCGAGGAGTTCCACCAGCAGTACGGCGACCAGGTGGACGTGGTCGGCGTCATGTGGCAGGACAGCTATCCCGAGGCAGCGCTGGAGCTGGCGGCGGCGAGCGACGTCACCTACCCGTCGTACGCCGATCCCTGTGGCGACCTCGGGAAGACCGACCTCGCGATCACCGGCGCGCCGGTGTTCTTCTTCGTGGCCGCGGATGGTTCGGTCACCCAGCAGACCGGCGGTGTGGAGTCGGTCGAGGAGATCGCGACGATGACCGAGGAGCAGCTCGGCGTCGAGCTGAGGAGAGGCGGCGCGTGAGCACCGAGCTGGGCGTTCCCGACGCGATCCCCGACGACCTGCCGGCGTGGCTGCGCCCGGTCGCCGACGGAGCGGCACGGGTGCTGGGCAACGACCTGACCCAGTTCCTGCCGCCCGAAGGCACCGAGACCCGGAAGGGCTCGGTGCTGATGCTCTTCGGCGAGGACGTCGACGGCGAGGGTGGCCCCGACCTGCTGCTCACCGAGCGCGCGCACGACATGCGGTCCCACCCCGGCCAGGTCTCCTTCCCGGGCGGCAAGATCGACGCCGGGGAGTCGGTCGCGGGCGCCGCGCTGCGGGAGGCCGAGGAGGAGATCGGGGTCGACCCCGCGAGCGTCGAGGTCTTCGCCGCGCTCCCCGAGCTGTGGCTGCCACCGTCGAACTTCGCCGTCACCCCGATCATCGGCTGGTGGCGCGCGCCGCACCCGATCGAGATCACCTCACCGCAGGAGGTGCACGAGATCCACCGCGTCTCGCTCGCCGAGCTGGTCGCCCCCGAGCATCGGATCCGGGTGCGTCACCCCAGCGGCTGGATCGGGCCGGGCTTCCTGATCGGCGACGCCAAGGACGTGATCCTCTGGGGCTTCACCGGTGGGATCGTCACCCGGTTCTTCGATTTCCTGGGATGGTTGCCTCCGGTGGCCGAGCCGCCCCTGCATGACCTGCCCGACCACATGCTCGCGGAATACTCCCGGCGTACGACCGACGACGACCTGGACATCGTCGAGCCCGACGACCACCGCTGAGGACCATGAACTACCTCGACATCCTGCTCCTGGTGCTGGTGGTCGCCTATGCGCTGTCGGGGTACTGGCAGGGCTTCATCACCGGCGCGTTCGCGACGGTCGGGCTGTTGGCCGGCGGCCTGCTGGGCATCTGGCTGGCCCCGATGCTGCTCGGCGGCGCCGAGCCGTCGCTCTGGGTGTCGCTGGGGGCGCTGTTCATCGTGATCCTCGGCGCCTCGCTGGGCCAGGCGCTGCTGCAGTACGCCGGCGCCAAGGTGCGCTCGAAGGTCACCTGGCAACCCGCACGGGTGGTCGACGCGGTCGGTGGCGCCGCGCTCAGTGCCGCCGCGGTGCTGCTGGTGGCCTGGGCGCTCGGCGTGGCGATCTCGGGCAGCCGGATCGGGCCGGTCACCGAGCAGGTGCGCAGCTCCAAGGTGCTCTCCACCGTCAACGAGGTGCTCCCCACGGCGGCACCGCAGGCGCTGCAGGCCTTCAACAACGTGGTGGGACTCGGCTTCTTCCCGCGCTACCTGGAGCCGTTCGCGCCCGAGCGGATCGTCGAGGTGGGCCCCGGCCCACGGCAGCTGCTGGACGACCCCGAGATCCTCGCGACCCAGCGCAGCGTGCTGAAGATCCGCGGCAACAACGACTGCGGCCGCGGCGTCGAGGGGTCCGGCTTCGTCTACTCCACCGACCGGCTGATGACCAACGCCCACGTGGTCGCCGGTGTCGACGACCCGGTGGTGGAGATGGACGGCGAGCTGGTGCCGGCCGACGTGGTGGTCTTCGACCCCGACCTCGACATCGCGGTGCTGCGGGTCGACACCGCCGGCCGCCCGTCACTGCAGTTCGACATCGAGGGCGGCCGGGCCGCTCAGCCCCGCGACGCCGTGGCGGTGGTCGGCTACCCCGAGGACGGGCCGTTCGACGTACAACCCGGCCGGATCCGGGCCCAGCAGCGGCTCCGCTCTCCCGACATCTACGGCAGCGGCACCGTGCTGCGGGAGGTCTACTCCGTGCGCTCGCTGGTGCGGCCGGGCAACTCCGGCGGCCCGCTGGTGACGCCGGACGGCGACGTGGCCGGGGTCGTCTTCGCGGCGTCGGTGACCGACCCGGACACCGGCTATGCCGTGACCTCCCGCCAGGTCGAGGAGCTCGCCGACGCCGGCCGCCACGACGAGACCGCCGCCGACACCGGCGAGTGTGCGGCCTGACGACGGCCGCCTGACGACAGAGGAGACCGATGTATCCCGCCTATCCCGAGCCGAGCGAGCAGGCCCGACGCCTCTACGACGCCATGGTCGCGTTCCTGCGCGAGCAGGTGCTGCCCGCGGAGGCGTCGTACGACCGGTACCGCGCGGAGGCCGGTCCGGACGACCACACGCTGCCGCCGGTGGTGGAGGAGCTCAAGGAGCAGGCGAAGCAGCGCGGACTGTGGAACCTCTTCCTGCCGAGCGAGTCCGGGCTGACCCAGCTGGAGTACGCCCCGATCGCCGAGCTCTCCGGCTGGAGCATCGAGATCGCGCCCGAGGCGATCAACTGCCAGGCCCCCGACACCGGCAACATGGAGCTGCTGCATCTGGTCGGCACCGAGGCCCAGCAGCAGGAGTGGCTGCGGCCGCTGCTCGACGGCGAGATCCGCAGCGCCTTCGCGATGACCGAGCCGGCCGTGGCGTCGTCGGACGCCACCAACATCGAGACCCGCATCGAGCGCGACGGCGACGCGTACGTCGTCAACGGCCGCAAGTGGTGGATCTCCGGGGCCGCCGACCCGCGGTGCCGGGTGTTCATCGTGATGGGCAAGACCGACCCCGACGCCCCCACCCACCGGCAGCAGTCGATGCTGATCGTGCCCCGTGACACCCCGGGCGTCGAGGTGGTGCGCGACCTGCCCGTCTTCGGACGGCACGACCAGCACGGGCACTGCGTCGTGCGGTTCACCGACGCCCGGGTGCCCGTGGCGAACCTGCTGGGCGAGGAGGGCGGAGGCTTCGCAGCCGCGCAGATGCGGCTCGGGCCGGGCCGGATCCACCACGTGATGCGGGCACTCGGTGCGGGTGAGCGGGCCCTGGCGATGATGGTGCGGCGTGCGCAGCAGCGCGAGGCCTTCGGCGGGCCACTGTCGGACCAGTCCTCGGTGCGGGAGCGGATCGCGGAGTCGCGGATCGAGCTGGAGCAGGCGCGCGCGTTGTGCCACCGGGCGGCGTACGTCGTCGACAGCGAGGGCAACAAGGCGGCGCGTCACCTGATCGCCGCAGCCAAGGTGGCGGTACCGCGGGCGGTGCTGTCGGTGATCGACCGGGCGATCCAGCTGCACGGCGCCGCCGGGGTCTCCGACGCCACCCAGCTGTCGATGCTCTACGGCTGGCACCGTGCCATGCGGATCTTCGACGGCCCCGACGAGGCCCACCTGACCACGCTCGCGCGGGCCGAGCTGGGGCGCGAGCCGCTCTTCGACCTGCCCGAGACCATCCACAGCCAGTTCAGCTGACCTGGAGGGAACCATGACCGACCAGACCTACGTCGACTACGCCTACGCCGACGGCTGCGCCCGCATCACCCTGGTGAACGGCGACGCCGGCAACCCGCTCAGCCCCGCGTCCGGCGACCAGCTGCTCGCCGCGATCCTGCAGGCGCGTGCCGATCACGCCCGCGTCATCGTCCTCGCCGCCGAGGGCCGGTTCTTCTCGGTGGGCGGTGACCTCGGCGGCTTCTCGCAGGCCGAGGACCCCCAGGCGCACCTGCTCGAGCTCGCCGAGGGCGCCAACCGGATGATCACCGAGCTGGTGCGCGGCGACGCGATCGTGGTCAGCGTGGTGCAGGGGGTGGCGGCCGGCGTGGGCTTCCCGCTGGCTGCCGCGGGCGACATCGTGCTCGCCGCCGACTCCGCGAAGTTCAGCCTCGCCTACGCCAAGGTCGGCCTCAGCCCCGACGGTGGCGGCTCGATGCTGGTGCACACCCTCGGTCTGCACCGGGTGCTCCGGCTGACGCTGATGGGCGACCTGCTGACGGCCGAGGAGGCCGCCGCGGCCGGGCTGGTCGCGCGCGTCGTACCCGCCGACGAGCTGGCCGCCACCGCCGATGCCGTCGTCGACGACCTGCTCGCCGGGTCCGGTGAGGCGCTCGCCGCCGCCAAGCACCTGGTGCGCGACGCCGCCGAGGCCGCCCCTGAGGCCCGGCTGCGCAAGGAGGCCGAGTCGATCAGCCGCCTCGGTGGCTCCCCCAACGGCCAGGAGGGCATCAACGCCTTCCTGGAGAAGCGCGCTGCGACGTTCGACCAGTAGGTCGATTCAGGGGTTATCGGGCGTCGAATCAGGGGTTTCGGTACGTCGAATCGGGGTCTTTCGGGCGCCGAATCGGGGGTTTCGGGGGTCGAGTCGGGAGTCCTCGAGCGAGCGACGTACGAACCCTCGATCCAACGCCCGAAAGCCCGGACTCAACCGCCGACAACCCCCGATTCGGCGCCCGAGAACCCCCGATTCAACGCGAGGCGAGATAGGCGAGCTGGGCGCGCACCGACGACTCGGCGGCCCCCCAGAGGGACTCGTCGACATCGGCGTAGACGACCTCGACGACCTGTCGGGGCAGCTCGGGGTGCTCGGCGACGTCGGGCGGCAGGTCGGCCGGGGACAGGCCCAGCGTGTCGAGCGCGGCGGCGACCTGGTCGAGCCGCTGGCGCCGGTGGACGAGGTAGTGGTCGAGCACGCCGCCGGCGTCATCGAGCACGGGACCGTGGGCCGGCCAGAGCGAGTCGACGCGGTCGTCGGTGACGAGCGCGCGCATCCGCTCGATCGACGCGAAGTACGACGCGAGCACGCCGTCGGGGTGCACCACGACGGTCGTGCCCCGGCCGAGCACCATGTCGCCGGTCAGCAGCGCACGGTCGTCGGGCAGCAGCACCGAGACCGAGTCGGCGGTGTGGCCCGGGGTGGTGAGCACCTCGGCGCTCAGCCCGCCCACCGACAGCTGCTCCCGGTCCACGACGGGGTCCGACCGCCAGCACAGTGAGGGGTCCAGCGCGCGCACCCCGCAGCCCATCCGCTCGGCGAAGCCCTGGGCGGCCTCGGAGTGGTCGAGGTGGTGGTGGGTGAGCAGGACGTACTCCACCTGTCCGGCGAGCTCGGCCACCGCGTCGAGATGCGAGTCGATGACCGGTCCCGGATCGACGACGATCGACCGCTCGGCTCCCGGCTCGCGCAGCACCCAGGTGTTGGTGCCGTCGAGCGTCATGATGCCGGGGTTGGGGGCGAGCACACAGCGGCCGCGGTCGCCGTACGCCCCTCCGCTCCAGGCCTCGGTCACGAGCCCGCTCCCCGGCGCGCCAGCACCAGCGGCTTCACCTCGTCGGGCATCGACAGCGTCCAGCCCTCGCCCATCGGCTCCACCTCCGGCATGAACATCTCCACCCGTCGCTCGCCGGTCGCCGCCAGCACCTCGGCGGCGGTGGCGTGCTGCCCGACGTGCAGGCAGGTGAGGTACGTCGGCGGCAGCATCGCCATCTCGCCCGCGTCGACCTCGTCGACCGCGGCGAGCGCGGGCTGCCACACCACGGACGACGACTCCGACGACACGTCACGCGTCCGCTGCCCTTCGGGGAGCCGGGCGACGAAGAACCAGGTGCGATAGCGCTTCGGTTCGAAGACCGGTGTCAACCAGCCCGACCAGGTGCCGAGCAGGTCGGTGCGCAGCACCAGCCCGCGCCGGGTCAGGAACTCGGTCATCGACAGCTCGCGCGACTCCAGCGCGACCCGGTCGGCCTCCCAGTCCTCGCCGGTCGTGTCCGCGACCACCGAGTCCTCCGACGGTCCGGCCAGCAGCACGCCGGACTCCTCGAAGGTCTCCCGCACCGCGGCACACACCAGCGCCCGCGCGACGTGCTCGTCCTCGGCACCCAGCCGGTCGGCCCACGACTCGGGCGACGGCCCGGCCCAGGCGACCGACCCGTCGAAGTCGCGCTCGTCGACGCCGCCTCCGGGAAAGACGCACATGCCACCCGCGAAGTCCATCGAGACCTGCCGCCGCATGAGATACACCTCGGGGCCGGCCTGCGAGTCGCGGAGCAGCACCACGGTGGCGGCGTTGCGGGGCTCGACCGCCTCGCGGGTGCCGTCGGCGTACTCCCGGGCGATCGCCGCGACCTTCTCGGGCAGCGGGACGGGCGGGATCGGGATCCGCATCGCTACGCGACCTCGACCACGAGCTCTGCCTCGACGGGGGCGTCGAGCGGCAGCACCGGCACACCGACCGCGGACCGCGCGTGCACGCCGGCCTCGCCGAAGACGTCGCCCAGCAGCTCGGAGGCGCCGTTGGCCACGCCCGGCTGACCCGTGAAGTCCGTCGTCGACGCCACGAAGACGACCACCTTCACCACGCGACGGATCGCGGTCAGGTCGCCGATCTCCGCCTTCACCGCGGCCAGCCCGTTGAGGGCGCACTGCCGCGCGGCGTCGTACGCCTGCTCCGGCGTGACCGCCCCGCCGACCTTGCCGGTGGCGAGCAGCTCGCCGTCGCTCATCGGCAGCTGCCCGGCGGTGAAGACGAGGCGACCCGAGCGCACGGCGGGGACGTACGACGCCACCGGCGGAACCACCTCGGGGACGCTGAGCCCCAGCTCGGCCAGCCGCTGCTCCGGACTCACCGGATCACCCCGCGACGAACGCGACCGGCCGTTGCGGTGCCCCTGCTCCTCGCGGTCATTCGGCCGGCCGCTTGAAGTAGGCGATGTCGTTGCCCTGCTCGCCCTGCACCATCGCCACCAGCTCCCAGCCGTCCTGGCCGAAGTTGTTGAGGATCTGCGCAGCCGCGTGGTTGAGGACGGGCGCTACCTGGTACTCCCACTTGGTCATGTTCCGCACCCTACTCACCGGCCTCCCGTACCCGAACAGGCACAACCCCGATCCGCGCGGATCCCTCCGCGGGCGACGGCACCGCCGACGCCCGTTGTGCCTGTCGGTGTACGACGCCAGTCGGACGCCGGTCGGCCCGGGGTCGGATGTACCCGCTCTGGATGCCGTCTACCGTGACCACCATGGAGCGCGGGAGCCGGCAGCCCTGGCGACTCGGGCCACGTGGCGGGGTGTGGTTCGACCTCGGGCTGACCGCGTTCCTGCTGCTGCCGGTACCGCTCTTCCTCCTGCTGGAACCGTTGGCGGGCGCGCTCATGCTCGTCCAGATCCTGCCGCTCGCGCTGCGGCGCCGACACCCGGTGCCGGTCTTCGCGGCGATCGCGGCGGGCAGCGGTGCCCAGGCACTGCTGATCGACCAGCCGCTGTGGAGCCAGGCCGCCTTCCCGATCGCGATGTACTCCGTGGCCCGCTACGCGGCCCCGGCCTGGGGCTTCGCCGCGGCAGCCGTCGGGCTCCTGGGCGCGGTCGTCGCCTCCGTGGACTGGCTGCGAGGGTTCGGGCCCGAGGCGGTGACGCCGTCGGCCGTGACGGCCTACATCGCCTCGATCGTCACGATGGTGATCGCGGCGTGGGCGCTCGGAGCGCTCGCCCGGACCCGGCAGGCGTACGTCGACGCGCTGATCGAGCGCGGTGAGCGCCTCGAGCGGGAGGCCAGCCAACAGGCCGAGCTGGCCGCCGCCGAGGAGCGGAGCCGGATCGCACGCGAGATGCACGACGTGGTCGCCCACGGGCTGACGACGATCGTGGTGCAGGCCGACGGCGCGCGCCACGCCGCCGCGAAGGACCCGAGCGTCGCCACCCCAGCGCTCGCGACGATCGCCGCCACCGGCCGGGAGTCGCTGGCCGAGCTCCGCGGGATGCTCGGCCTGCTGCGCGCCGGCGAGGCGGGCACCCGCCCGCAGCCGCGGCTGGCCGACGTCCCCGGGCTGATCGAAGAGGCGCGCGACACCGGCACCGAGGTGGCGGCCGACCTGCCGGATCCGTTGCCCGTGGTGTCCGACGGGGTCGCGCTGACGGCGTACCGCATCGTGCAGGAGGCGCTCAGCAACGTCCGCAAGCACGCCGGTTCCGGTGCCATCGCATCGCTGCGGTTGTCCGCCGGGTCGGACCTGGTGGTCGAGGTCGACGACGACGGTCGCGGCGCCGCAGCGTCGTACGACGGCCGCGGCCTGGGCCTCGCCGGGATGGCCGAACGGGTCTCCGCGCACGGGGGCGAGCTGGAGACCGGCCCCCGCGCGGGTGGCGGGTTCCACGTGTCGGCGAGGATCCCCCTGTGAGCGAGCCGGTGCGGGTCTTCCTCGTCGACGACCAGGAGCTGGTGCGTGCCGGGTTCCGGATGCTGATCGAGAGCCAGCCGGACCTGACGGTCGTCGGCGAGGCGGCCGACGGACACGAGGCCGTGGCCCGGCTGCCGGTGACCCGGACCGACGTGGTGCTGATGGACGTCCGGATGCCCGGCCTGGACGGCGTGGAGGCGACCCGGCTGCTCGTCGAGCGCGGTGCGTCACCACAGGTGATCGTGCTGACGACGTTCGACCTCGACGAGTACGCCTTCGCCGCGATCAAAGCCGGCGCGGCGGCGTTCCTGCTCAAGGACGCGACCCCCGACGAGCTGCTGGGCGCGATCCGCACCGTGCATCGCGGCGACTCGGTGGTCGCACCGAGCACGACCCGACGGCTGCTGGACCACTTCGCGGCCGCGCTCCCCGACCCGGCCTCGCCGACGGCCGACACCCGCCTGGACGCGCTGACCGACCGGGAACGGGAGGTGCTGGTGCAGGTCGGGCGTGGCCTGTCCAACGCCGAGATCGCCGCCGGGCTCGTGGTCTCGGAGGCCACCGTGAAGACCCACGTCGGGCGGCTGCTGGCCAAGACGGGGTCCCGCGACCGGGTGGCGCTGGTGGTGCTGGCGCACGAGGTGGGGTGGGTGGGCTGAGGCTCCACCCGTCGTCGTACGTCGAGATCAACCCGCGCTCCGATGTGCCCACGCCCGGAGCCGACCACGATCATCGGCATGACGATCACCCAGCCCGGTCCCGCCCGACCGACGACCGACCACCCGGCCGCCCGCGCCCGCGGCCTGGCCAGGACCTACGGCGTCGGGGACACGGCGGTCCACGCCCTCCGCGGCGTCGACCTCGACCTGCCCCCACGGCGCCTCACCGCGATCATGGGGTCGTCGGGGTCCGGCAAGTCCACCCTGCTGCACTGTCTCGCGGGCCTCGACCAGCCCACCGCCGGCACGGTCACCATCGCCGGCACCGAGCTGAGCGACCTCGACGACGACCACCTCACGAGGTTCCGCCGCGACCACCTCGGGTTCGTCTTCCAGGCCTTCAACCTGCTGCCGATGCTGACCGCCGGGCAGAACGTGCTGCTCCCCCTCGAGCTCGCCGGCCGGCTCGACGCCGGCGCCCGCGATCGCGCCCACCAGCTGGCCGAGCTGCTCGGCATCGACGACCGCCTCGGGCACCTGCCCTCGCAGCTCTCCGGCGGTCAGCAGCAGCGCGTCGCCATCGCCCGGGCCCTCGCCAGCGAGCCCGACCTCGTCCTCGCCGACGAGCCGACCGGCAACCTCGACAGCACCACGTCCGCCGAGGTGCTCGGACACCTGCGGCGCTGTGTACGCGAGCTCGGGCAGACGGTGGTGATGGTGACGCACGAGCCCGCGGCCGCGGCGTACGCCGACGACGTCGTGGTGCTCGCCGACGGGGCGGTGCACGCCCACCTGTCCGAGCCCGGCTCCGACGAGCTGCTCGCCGCTCTCGGAGGTGAGTGATGAGGTCGGTCCTGCTTGCCACGCTGCGCACCCAGGCCCGTCGGTACGTCGCCGCAGGTGCTGCCGTGGCGGCCGCCGTGGCGTTCCTGGTGGTGACCGACGCGATCACCTCCGCTGCCCGTGACGGCATGGTCGCCGGCCTGGAGGTGCCGTACGCCGGCGCCGACGCGGTGGTCGACCGGCCGTCCACCGAGACGGCGATGACCCTCCTCGACCGGGCCGGGGCGCACGACGCCGACGCATGGATGGTCGGCTGGTCGCTCCAGCGGGTCGTCCACGACGGCGCGGTGCTCGACGAGCGCGCCGACGTCGGCGTGCTGCCCGAGGACGACGGCCGGCTCTGGCTCCGGCTCGAGGACGGCCGACTGCCAGCTGCCGGCGAGACCGTCGTCGACGTGAACGCGGCCACGAGCGCCGGCGTCGACATCGGAGACCGCGTCGAGGTCGGCACCGGCGACTCCGCCCGCGACCTCGAGATCGTCGGTGTCGTCGACTCGCCGTCGATGCTCGCCGCTGCCGACCTCTACGTCGGCCCCGGCGACATCGACCGCTGGCAGGACAGCCTCTACGTCAGCAGCGTCGCGTGGGCCGGCCCCGGCGGTGTCGACGAGGAGACCGACACGGTGGCGGCCCTGGCGGGCGACGCCGACGTGATGAGCGTCGACGCGTTCGTCCGGATGGTGCAGGTCGAGGCCAACCAGGGCGTCGACCTCATCGCGATCGTGCTGACGCTCTTCGGGTCGCTCGCGCTGTTCGTCTCCGCCCTGGTCATCGCCAACACGTTCTCGATCCTCTTCGCCCAGCGCAGCCGCGACCTCGCGTTGGTGCGGTGCGTCGGCGCGACCCGGCGGCAGCTGCTCCGCGCGATGCGGGTGGAGGCGCTGCTGCTCGGGGCGGCGGCTGCACTCGTGGGCGTGGTCGCGGGCGCGGCCATTGGCCACGGGGCGGTCGGCCTCACCAACGCTCTCTGGGACGGCTCTCTGCTCGGTGAGGTCGACCTGTCGACCGTCCGGGTCGTCGGCGCCTTCGCCCTCGGCGTGCTGGCCACGTGGGCGGCCTCGTGGCTCCCGACGCGGCGAGTGGCCCGCATCCGTCCGCTCCGGGCCCTGCGTCCGGTCGAGGGTCTCCGGGTGCGATCGGCCGCCGGCGTGGCGCGGATCGCCCTCGGGACGGGACTGCTGGCGATCGGCACGCTGGGTTTGGTCGGCGCGGTGGCGACGTCCGTGGCCACGGTGCTGGTCGTCGGCGGGGCGGTGACGTTCCTCGGCGTGCTGGTGCTGGGGCCCGTCATCGTCCCGGCACTGATCCGTGGTGCCGGCCGCGCCCTCGGCCGGTTCGGCGTCCCGGTCCGGCTGGCCGCGGCCAACGCCGTACGCAACCCCCGACGTACGGCCGCGACCACCGCTGCGCTGCTCGTCGGCGTCACCCTCACCGTGGCCGTGCTGACCGGGCTGGCGAGCTCGCGGGCGGCCGTGGCCACGGAGATGGATCGCCAGCACCCGGTCGACGCCACGATCACGGCCGCCGGTGGGGAGCTCACGACGTCACTCCTCGCGGACGTACGACGCGTGCCCGGCGTGGCCGCCGCCGCGGCCGTCCCCGGGGTCGTGGCCGAGGTCTCCGACGGCATCGGCGAGCTGGTCGTGCTGGGCCGTCCCGCCGACGACCGCGTCGCCCGGGCCGAGGTGCGGGCACCGGGCCCCGGCAGGATCCGGCTGCCCCGCGACCTGGTGCCCGACGACGGCCGCGTACGGGTGACGGTCGGTGGTTCCAGCGTCGACCTGCGGGCGACCGGGGTGGAGGGGTACGGCGCCGCCGGACTCGTGGCACCCGGCACGCTCTCCCGGCTGACCAGTGCTGCCGCGGCCCCGACCATCGGGGCGATCTGGGTGCACGCCCGTGACGGCGCCGACCCGGAGGACCTGACCGGCGACCTGACCGCCCTGGCGAGTGGGGCCGAGGTCACGAGCGGACTGTCCCGCCGCGCCTACGTCGACCTGCAGTTCGACGTGCTGACCGGCACGGTCGTGGCGCTGCTCGGCATCGCGGTCGCGATCGCCCTCGTCGGCATCGCGAACACCCTCGGGCTGTCGGTGATCGAGCGCAGCCGGGAGCACGCGTTGCTCCGTGCGCTGGGGCTCGGCCGCCGGCAGCTGCGGCGGATGCTGGCGGCGGAGGGCGCGCTGCTGTCCTTGGTCGCGACCGCGCTCGGAGGCATCATCGGGGTGGTCTTCGCCTGGACGGGCGTGCTCACCCTCGTCCGTCCGATCGCCGCGGATGCCTCGCTCGTGCTGCCGTGGGTCCAGCTCGGTGCGGTGGTCGTCGCCGCCGGTGTCGCCGGCCTGCTCGCCGCGATGCTGCCGGCGCGGCGGGCGGTCCGCGTCACGCCGGCCGCGGGACTCGCCGTGGAGTGACCCTCTCCACGGCCGCTCCCCGCGGCTGCATCCCGGTCTCGCTAGGCTGCCCGGGTGAGTGATTGGCCCCAGGTGCGACTGCACGTGGTCACGGGGAAGGGCGGCACCGGCAAGTCGACGGTGGCGTCGGCGCTGGCGCTCGCGCTGGCGCACCGCGGCCAGCAGGTCCTGCTGTGCGAGGTCGAGGGCCGGCAGGGCATCGCCCGGATGTTCGACGTCGACCCGCTGCCCTACGCCGAGCGGCGCCTCAGCACCGGCCTGCCGGACGAGTCCGACGGTCGCGGCGTGGTGCACGCGCTGCACATCGACGCCGAGTCGGCGCTGCTGGAGTACCTGTCGATGTACTACCGCCTCGGCCGGGCCGGCAAGGCGCTCGACAAGTTCGGCGTGATCGAGTTCGCGACGACGATCGCCCCCGGCGTCCGGGACGTGCTGCTCACCGGCAAGGTCTACGAAGCGGTGCAGCGCAACAGCCGCAACAAGGGCGCCCGGGAGTACGACGCCGTCGTGCTCGACGCGCCTCCGACCGGCCGGATCACGCAGTTCCTCAACGTCAGCAACGAGCTCGCCGGACTGGCCAAGATGGGCCCGATCAAGTCGCAGTCCGACACGATGATGACGCTCTTCCGCTCGCCCCGCACCGCGGTGCACTTGGTCACGATCCTGGAGGAGATGCCGGTGCAGGAGACCACCGACGCCATCGACGAGCTCGGTGCGGCCGGGCTGCCGGTCGGCGGGGTGATCGTCAACCAGGTACGCCCGCAGGACCTGTCGGCCGAGGACCTGGCGGCGGCCCGGGCCGGCACCATCGACCGCGACCGGGTGGGCGAGGACCTCAAGGCGGCGGGCCTCGACCCGGAGCCGGCGCTGATCGACGGGCTGCTCGGCGAGGCCCACGACCATGCGGCGCGCCGCGCGCTCGAGGACTCCCAGCGCGAGCTGGTCGGCCGGCTCGCGGTGCCGACGTACGAGCTCCCGCGGGTGGCCGCCGGCATCGACCTCGGCTCGCTCTACGAGCTGGCCGGCCTGATGCGCGAGCAGGGGCTGGCCTGATGGCGCGGAGTACGACGCACGCCCGCTCCCGGGTCGGCCCGACCTCGACCCGACCGGCCGGCCCACTCGACACGGACGCGCTGATCGACGACCCGGCGACCGGGATCATCGTCTGCTGCGGCTCCGGCGGCGTCGGCAAGACCACGACCTCGGCAGCGCTGGCACTCCGGGCCGCCGAGCGCGGCCGCAGGGTCGTCGTCCTGACGATCGACCCGGCCCGACGGCTCGCGCAGTCCATGGGCATCCACGAGCTCGACAACACGCCCCGGCCGGTGCAGGGTCTCGAGCTCCCCGAGGAGACCGGGGGGTCTGGGGGTGGATCCCCCCGGTTGGAGGCGATGATGCTGGACATGAAGCGCACCTTCGACGAGGTGGTCGAGGCGCAGGCCACCCCGGAGAAGGCGCAGCAGATCCTGGAGAACCCCTTCTACGTCGCCCTGTCGAGCTCGTTCGCCGGCACCCAGGAGTACATGGCGATGGAGAAGCTCGGCCAGATCCATCGTGACGCCCAGCAGACGGGCGACTACGACCTGATCGTCGTCGACACCCCACCGTCCCGGTCGGCACTGGACTTCCTCGACGCACCGGAGCGGCTGTCGAGCTTCCTCGACGGCCGGTTCGTGCGGCTGTTGCTGGCGCCGGCCAAGGGGCCGGCCCGGCTGATGACGGCAGGATTCTCGGTGGTCACCAACGCGCTCACGAGGGTGCTGGGCGCCCAGGTGCTCAAGGACCTGCAGATGTTCGTCGCTGCCCTCGACACCGTCTTCGGCGGTTTCCGGCAACGAGCCCAGCAGACCTACTCGCTGCTGCAGACCGACGGTACGGCGTTCCTCGTGGTGGCCGCCCCGGAGACCGACGCGCTCCGCGAGGCGGCGTACTTCGTCGAGCGGCTCAGCGAGGACCGGATGCCGCTCGCCGGCCTGATCGTCAACCGCGCCAACCCGGCGCCGGAGAGTGCGCTCTCGGCGGAGGCCGCCCTCGCTGCCGCCGGGCGGTTGCGGGAGTCGGAGCCGGAGTCCCTCACCGCGGGACTGCTGCGGCTCCATGCCGACCAGGTGCGCTCGGTCGAGCGCGAACGAGGCCTGCGGGAGCGGTTCGCCACCGCTCACCCGCAGGTCGCCACCGCCGTGGTGCCCGCGCTGCCGGGCGACGTCCACGACCTCGCGGGCCTGCGCCGCATCGGCGCGCTGCTGGCCGGCGAGGCGTGAGGGCTGGTGGTGTCGAGGCTCAGGCCGCCGGACGGCCTTCGCACCTCCACCACCGTGACCGGCTCAGGCCGCCCGGGGCTGTCGCACCTCAACCACCGCGTCATCCGCAGTGGCTGAGGTGCGAGGAGCGCCAGCGACGAGCCTCGCAACCACCCCTGCCGCTGATCAGTGCGCGCCCGCGAGCTCGCGGTCGCGCGCTGCCTCCAGCACGTGCCTCCAGGACGCCTCGGGCTGACGTCGCAGCAGCGCTCGGCGCTCCCGCTCGGTCATCCCACCCCAGACCCCCCATTCGATCTGGTTGTCCAGCGCCTCGGCGAGGCACTCGATCCGCACCGTGCATCCGGCACAGACCTTCTTCACCTTGTTCTGCTCCGCTCCCCGGACGAACAGCTTGTCGGGCGATTCCTTCCGGCACGCGGCCCGCGGCGCCCAATCATCGATCCACATGTTCATTACCCCACTCCCATGTGATCACCACACCCCCACGTGTGATGAATCTCGTGGCAGCACCGTAGTTGAACCGTCAACGGTGGGAAGGACACGTTCGGTTTCCCCTACCTAGTCACAAAGAACTACGACTTCGACGTGGTCCGAAAGATCCGCGGAATCGGTCCGGCTGGGCCCCGTCCCGTAATCTGGGCGCCATGTCACGACCCGAGGCCGACCGTCTGCCGACCCGGAAAGTGGCGTCCCACCTCGGCGTGATGCTGGCCGTCTCCGCCGTGCTCGGGGTCGTCGTCTCCGGGCTGGCCATCCCGTTCGCCGGGATCCTGGGACTCACCGCCCAGAACGTCGCCGACGCCTCCGACTCCCTGCCCAAGGAGCTGGAGACCGAGCAGCTGCCCCAGCGCACGATCATCGAGGACCGGGCCGGCAACACGATCGCGACGATCTACGACCAGAACCGGATCAACATCGACCTCGCGCAGATCTCGCCGACGATGGTCAAGGCGATCCTCGCGATCGAGGACTACCGCTTCTACCAGCACGGCGCCCTCGACCTCAAGGGCACGATGCGCGCGCTGCTGACCAACCAGGCCGCGGACGACGTGGTGCAGGGCGGGTCGTCGATCACCCAGCAGCTGGTGAAGCTGACACTGGTCACCCAGGCGGGCGACGACGAGGAGGCCATCGAGCGGGCCACCGACGACTCCTACGCCCGCAAGATCCGCGAGCTGCGCTACGCGATCGCGCTGGAGAAGAACCACTCCAAGGACTGGATCCTGGAGCGCTATCTCAACACCGCCTACTTCGGCGACGGCGCCCACGGCATCCAGGCCGCCGCCCGCCACTACTTCAACGTCGACGCCAAGGACCTCAACCTCAAGCAGTCGGCGATGCTGGCGGGGCTGGTGAAGAGCCCCGACCGCTACGACCCGACCAACAGCAGGCCGCGCGCCAAGGAGCGCCGCAACGTCGTCCTGGACCGGATGGCCGACCTCGGCGCGGTCCCCGTGCAGCAGGCGGAGAAGGCCAAGGACCGCGCCCTCGGCCTGGACGTGCAGGAGATGCACAACGGCTGCAGCGACTCGAGCGCGACCTGGTTCTGCGACTACGTCTTCGCCTACCTGCTCCAGGACCCCGCGCTCGGCAAGAACAAGAAGCAGCGCGAGCGACTGATCCGCCGCGGCGGCCTCACCATCACCAGCACCATCGACACCCGGATGCAGCGTGCCGCCGAGCAGGCGGTGGCCGACAACGTGTGGTCGACCGACGGCGCCGTGGGCGCACTCGCGCTGGTGCAGCCCGGCACGGGCGAGGTGAAGGCGCTGGCCCAGTCACGGCCCCAGGGCAGCGGCAGGGGGCAGACCTACCTCAACTTCACGGTGCCGGAGCAGTACACCACCGCCAACGGCTTCCAGTCCGGCTCGACCTTCAAGCCGTTCACCCTCGCGGCCGCGATCAAGCAGGGCATCCCGCTCACCACGACGATCAATGCGCCCGCCACCCGGTCGTTCGCGGTGAGCAGCTTCCGCAACTGCGACGGACCGATCCGGAGCACGGAGGTCTGGAGCCCCAAGAACTTCGACGGCCAGTCCCACACGGCGAACCTCTACACCGGCACCCAGCAGTCGATCAACACCTTCTTCGTCGAGCTGATCCGGCGCACCGGCATCTGCGAGCCCTGGCGGCTGGCCAAGCGGATGGGGCTCAACCTCCCCAAGGTCGACGAGTCCGGCCAGCGCACGCAGGTCCCGTCGTTCACCCTCGGCGTGACCGACCAGAGCCCGGTCGACCTGGCCGAGGCCTACGCCACCTTCGCCGCCCGCGGCACCCACTGCGAGTCGCGGCCCGTGCTCGAGATCGCCGACGCCGACGGCAACGTGCTCAAGGAGTACGACAAGGAGTGCAACCGGGCACTCCCCGAATCGGTCGCCGACGCGGTCAACGACGTCCTCCGAGGCGTGATCGAGCCCGGCGGGTTCGCCGCTGCCGAGAACCCGGGGCAGCCCGCAGCCGGCAAGACCGGTACGACGAGCAGCAACCGCGCCGTCTGGTTCGTCGGCTACACGCCGAACCTCGCCGGCGCCGCCACCGTCGCCGGCATGAACTCCGCCGGTCAGCCGCTGAGCCTCAGCCGAGTCTCGATCCGTGGCGCCTTCGGCGTCGAGACGTCGGGTTCGGGCACCGCCGGACCGATCTGGGGTCAGGCCTTCAAGGCGATCGCACCGTTCCTGGACGACGAGAACTTCACCCAACCGAACTCCAGCACGGTCCGTGGCGTGCTGACGGCCGTGCCGAGCGTGTCCGGCATGAGCGTCGACTCCGCCCGCGCAGCGCTGGAGGACGCCGGGTTCTCGGTCGCGGTCGGCTCGTCGGTCGACTCCGGGGTGAGCCAGGGCCTGGTCGCCTACACCTCACCCGGCGGCGGGTCCCAGCTCGGGTCGGGCAACACCGTGACCATCTATCCGTCGACGGGCCAGGAGCCTCGACCGCCCCGCAACAACGGTGGCGGTGGCGGCGGCAACGGCGGCAACGGCGGTGGTGACGGTGGCCGAGGCGGCGGCAACGGCGGCAACGGCGGCGGTCGCGGCGGCGACTGACCGCCGGCCGCGGCCGCACCGTCAGCGCTCCGGGCGTCAGCCGAGCTGGCGACGTACCTCCGCAGCGACGGCGGCGCCGTCCGCGCGCCCCTTGGTCTGCGGCTGCACCGTGCCCATCACCCTGCCCATCGCCTTCATCCCCTCACCGGCCACGCCGAGCTCGTCGATGACCGCGGCGACGATGCCGGTGACCTCCTCGGGGGTCAGCGGCTGGGGGAGGTACTCGGCGATCACCTCGGCCTCGGCCCGCTCCTTGGCGGCGCTCTCGGCCCGGCCGCCCTCCTCGAAGGAGGTCGCGGCCTCGCGACGGCGCTTGGCCTCCTTGGTGAGCACGTCGGTCACCTCCTCGTCGCTGAGCTCACGCGCGGCGGCACCCGCGACCTCGGCGTTGGTGATCGCCGTCATCACCATCCGCAGCGTCGAGGCGCGCACCTTGTCACGCGCCTTCATCGAGGCGGTGAGATCGGCGCGCAGGCGGTCCTTGAGGGTGGTCATGGGGCACAGTGTGACAGCCTGAGCGCGTGCGGATCACCTCAGTTCTGCCCCGTCTGCTCGGCGCCGGCCTGGTCACCGGCGCCGCGGTGGCGTCGTACGCCGCCTGGGAGGCCCGGCAGTACACGCTCCGCACCGTCGACCTCCGGCTGCTGCCGCCCGGTGCGCGTCCGATGCGGGTGCTGCACCTCAGTGACCTGCACCTGACCCCGGGCCAGCTCCGCAAGCAGGAGTGGCTGCGCGGGCTGTCGGCCCTCGAGCCCGACCTGGTCATCGACACCGGCGACAACCTCGCCCACCACGATGCCGTGCCCTACGTGCTCGACAGCCTGGGCCCGCTCCTGGATCGCCCGGGCGTCTTCGTGCACGGCTCCAACGACTACTTCTCGCCGATCTGGCGCAACCCGTTCTGGTACGTCCTGCCCGACGACGGCACCCGCCACACCCACCAGCCACCACTGCCCTGGGGCGAGCTCTCCGCCGGCCTGGCCGGTGCCGGCTGGCTCGACCTGACGAACCGGCGGGCGTCACTGTCGGTCGGTGACGTGCGGCTCGCCTTCGCCGGCGTCGACGACCCGCACCTCGGGTACGACGACCTGGCCGCCGTCGCGGGACCGGCCGACCGGGAGGCCGACGTACGGCTCGGGGTGGCGCACGCGCCGTACCTCCGGGTGCTGGACCAGTACGCCGCCGACGGGTACGACGC
>CAZJDU010000069.1:0-20436 GCA_964544855.1 uncultured Nocardioides sp. | reverse complement strand
CGGGCGTCGACCGAGAGCACCAGCACCTGGTTGCCGAACCGGTCGGCGATCTCGGCGACCAGCTCGGGACGGTGGATCGCCGCGGTGTTGACCGCGACCTTGTCCGCTCCGGCGCGCAGCAGCCGGTCGACGTCCTCGACCGATCCGACGCCCCCGCCGACGGTGAGGGGGATGAAGACCTGCTCCGCGGTGGCCGAGACGATCTCCATCGTCGTGGCGCGTCCCTCGTGGGAGGCCGAGATGTCGAGGAAGGTCAGCTCGTCGGCGCCCTCGGCGTCGTAGGTGCGAGCGAGCTCGACGGGGTCCCCCGCGTCGCGGAGCTCCTTGAAGTTGATGCCCTTGACGACCCGGCCGGCGTCGACGTCCAGGCAGGGGATGACACGGACCGCCAGTGTCATGCGCGCCCCTGGGTCAGCGCGAGCGCGTCCTCGAGGGTGAACCGCCCCTCATAGAGCGCCGTGCCGGCGATGGCACCCTCGACGCCGTCGGGGACCAGCTCCATCAGCGCCGCGATGTCGTCGAGCGTGGTCACGCCGCCCGACGCGACCACCGGCCGGTCCGTGGCGGCGCAGACGTCGCGCAGCAGCTCCAGGTTGGGCCCCTGCAGCATCCCGTCCTTGTTGACGTCGGTGACGACGTAGCGGGCGCAGCCCTCGCTGTCGAGCCGGGCGAGGGTCTCGTAGAGGTCACCGCCGTCCCGGGTCCAGCCTCTGGCCGCCAGCGTGCGCCCCCGTACGTCGAGACCGACCGCGACCCGGTCGCCGTACGTCGCGATCGCCCGGGCGCACCACTCCGGCTGCTCCAGCGCCGCCGTGCCGATGTTGACCCTCCGGCATCCGGTGGCCATCGCTGCCTCGAGCGAGTCGTCGTCGCGGATGCCGCCACTCATCTCGACCCGGATGTCGAGCTTGGCGGTGATCTCGGCCTGGAGCTCGCGGTTGCTGCCCCGCCCGAACGCGGCATCGAGGTCGACCAGGTGGAGCCACTC
Organism: uncultured Nocardioides sp.; assembly: GCA_964544855.1. Taxonomy (GTDB): domain Bacteria; phylum Actinomycetota; class Actinomycetes; order Propionibacteriales; family Nocardioidaceae; genus Nocardioides. Next base: position 19,448 of record CAZJDU010000069.1, on the reverse strand, counting down.
CGCACCCGCGTGCTGCCAGCGCAGCGCCGCTTCGATCGGGTCGCCGAAGGTCTTCTCCGACCCCGCGACCCCCTGCACCAGCTGGACGGCCCGGCCGCCCTGGATGTCGACGGCGGGCAACAGCTCCAAGTAGTCACTCATGTCTTCCTCTTCTCGGTCCCGATACGCGCTCGCTGGTCCCTCGCAAGCGCTACTCGACCAGCGACCCGACCCAGTTGTGCAACAGGCGTGCCCCCGCGTCCCCTGACTTCTCGGGGTGGAACTGGGTCGCGGTCAGCGGCCCGTTCTCGACCGCCGCGACGAAGCGGTCACCGCCGTGCCCGGCCCACACGACCCGTGGCTGATAGGCGTCGGGAGTCCGGTCGTTGGTGACCAACGTCCAGTCGCGGACGCCGTAGGAGTGGACGAAGTAGAACCGCTCGTGCTCCACCCCGGCGAACAGCCGGGTGCCCTCGGGCACCTCGACGGTGTTCCAGCCCATGTGGGGCACGATCGGTGCCTGGAGCCGCTCGACCACGCCCGGCCACTCGCCGCAGCCCTCGGTCTCGACCCCGTGCTCGATGCCGCGCTCGAAGAGCACCTGCATGCCGACACAGATGCCGAGCACCGGACGTCCGCCCGACAGCCGGCGGGCGATGATCCGCTCACCCCGGATCTCCCGCAGACCCGCCATGCACGCGGCGAAGGCGCCGACCCCCGGCACCACCAGGCCGTCGGCGGCCATCGCCGCATCGAGATCGCCGGTCAGCGTGACGTCGGCGCCGGCGCGCTCGACGGCACGCACGGCTGAGCGCAGGTTGCCCGAACCGTAGTCGAGGACGACCACGGACGGTTGTGCGTCGGGCATGGCTACAGCGCGCCCTTCGTGGACGGGATGCCGGTCTCGCGCGGGTCGAGGGCGATCGCATCGCGCAGCGCTCGGGCGAACGCCTTGAACTGGGTCTCGACGATGTGGTGCGGCTCGCGGCCCGCGAGCACGCGGATGTGCAGGGCGAGCTGCGCGTGGAACGAGATCGTCTCGAAGACGTGCTGGGTCAGCGACCCGAGGTAGGTGACGCCGCTGCCGCCGAGCTGGACGTACTGCTGTCCCTCGGGCTCGCCGGTGTGCACGCAGTAGGGCCGGCCGGACACGTCGACGACGGCCTGCACCAACGCCTCGTCGAGCGGCACCGTGGCGTCGCCGAAGCGGCGGATCCCCTGCTTGTCCCCCAGCGCCTCGCGCAGCGCCTGGCCGAGGACGATGGCGGTGTCCTCGACGGTGTGGTGGGCGTCGATGTGGGTGTCGCCCGTGGTGGTCACGGTGAGGTCGAGCAGCGCGTGGCGGGCCAGGGAGTCGAGCATGTGGTCGTAGAAGCCGACGCCCGTCGAGACCGACGCCTTGCCCGACCCGTCGACGTCGAGATCGACGTGCACCTGGGACTCCTTGGTCGTGCGGTCGACCGTGGCCGTCCTGCTCATGCCCTCTCCTCGCGCTCGTCCTTCATCACGTGCAGCAGCGCTTCCTCGAACGCCGCCATCTCCTCGGGCGTGCCGATCGACACCCGCAGCCAGCCCTCCGGGCCGACCTCGCGGATCAGCACCCCGTGGTCCAGCAGACCCTGCCAGACCGCGTGCCGGTCGGCGAACGTGCCGAACAGGCAGAAGTTCGCGTCGCTGTCGGCGACCTGCAGCCCCTGGCCGCGCAGCCAGGCGACGGTCCGGTCGCGCTGGGTGCGCAGCGCGTCGACCTTGCCCAACAGCTCCGGCGCGTGGCGCAGCGCCGCGAGTGCGACCGCCTGCGTCACCGACGAGAGGTGGTAGGGCAGCCGCACCACGCGGATCGCGTCGCAGATCGCCGGATCCGCAGCGAGATAGCCCAGCCGCAGGCCGGCGGCGGCGAACGCCTTGCTCATCGTGCGGGTGACCACCAGGTTGCGGTGCTCCGGCAGCAGCTCGAGCGCGCTCGGCGTGCCCGCGCGGCGGAACTCGCCGTACGCCTCGTCGACCACGACCAGCCCCCGGTCACCGACGGCCTCGCACAGCGCCGTGACGGCCTCGACCGAGAGTGCCGTCCCGGTGGGGTTGTTGGGGCTGGGCAGCAGCACCACCTCGGGCCGGTGCTCGGCCACCAGCTCGCGTGCGTGGTCGAGGTCGAGGGTGAAGTCGTCGGCCCGGCGGCCCGCCACCCACGTGGTGTGGGTGTCCCGGGCGTACTCCGGATACATCGAGTACGTCGGGGCGAAGCTGATCGCGGTCCGGCCCGGCCCGCCGAAGGCCTGCAGCAGCTGCAGCATGACCTCGTTGGACCCGTTGGCCGCCCAGACCTGGTCGGCTGTCACCGGCTGCGTCTCGACACGCCGATCGCTCGTCCCTCGCGAACGGCTCCTCGACGAGCGAAGATCGCGCGAGAGGTAGGCGGCGAGCTCGGTGCGCAGGGCGACGGCCTCACGGTCGGGATACCGGTGCAGGGTCGCTGCGGCCGCGCCGGCCGCCTGGGCGATGTCCGCGGCACATTCGGCCGACGGGCCGTAGGGGTTCTCGTTGGTGTTGAGCTGCACCGGCACGTCCAGCTGCGGAGCGCCGTACGGCGTCAGGCCGCGCAGCTCCTCGCGAAGGGGCGGGAAGTCCATCGGGCGCCTCAGCCCTCGGTCCGCACGGTGTCGTCAGGCGAGGACTGCGGTGCCTCGCTCCGGCGCACCTCGTCCCTCGGCGCACCTCCGCGGGGGCTCCTCGACCTCGCCGTGTCATCAGGCGAGGACTGCGGTGCCTCGCTCCGGCGCACCTCGTCCCTCGGCGCACCTCCGCGGGGGCTCCTCGACCTCACCTGGATCGCCGCGCCGTGGCCGGGCAGGTCCTCGGCATCGGCCAGCGTCCTCACGTGGCCGGCGACCTCTGCCAGTGCCTCGCTGCTGTAGTCGACCACGTGCACCGACCTCGTGAACGCACGCACCGACAGCCCCGAGGAGTGACACGCACAGCCCCCGGTGGGCAGCACGTGGTTGGAGCCCGCGCAGTAGTCGCCCAGGCTCACCGGGGCGTGCGGGCCGACGAAGATCGCACCGGCGTTGCGCACTCGCGCGGCGACGGTGGAGGCGTCGGACGTGTGGATCTCGAGGTGCTCGGCGGCGTAGGCGTCGACGACGGCGAGTCCCTGCTCGACGTCGCTCACCACCACGGTGCCCGACTGCTCTCCCGACAGCGCCGTGGTGATCCGCTCGACGTGCTTGGTGACGGCGACCTGCCGCTCCAGCTCGACGTCGACCTCATCGGCGAGTCGCACGGAGTCCGTGACGAGCACCGAGGCCGCCATCGGGTCGTGCTCGGCCTGGCTGATCAGGTCGGCGGCGACGTACGACGCGTCCGCGGTGTCGTCCGCGAGGATCGCGATCTCGGTCGGCCCGGCCTCGGAGTCGATGCCGACCCGGCCGCGCAGCAGCCGCTTCGCGGTGGCGACGTAGATGTTGCCGGGGCCGGTGACCAGGTCGACGGGGCGACACGGCCCGGCGCCGTAGGCGAACATCGCGACCGCCTGAGCGCCGCCGACGGCGTAGACCTCCTCGACGCCGAGCAGCGCGCAGGCGGCCAGGATGGTCGGGTGCACCGACCCGCCGAACTCCCGCTGCGGCGGGCTCGCGAGCGCGATCTCGCGCACGCCGGCGGTCTGGGCGGGCACGACGTTCATCAGCACGCTGGAGACGAGCGGCGCGAGCCCGCCGGGCACGTAGAGCCCGACCCGGTCGATGGGCACCTTGCGGTGGGTGACGCGCGCACCCGGCGCGAGATCGGTCACGACATCCTGCTCGAGCTCGTGCTCACAGGTCAGGCGGAGCCGGCGGATCGACTCGTCCAAGCCGGCCCGGACGTCGGGGTCCAGGCGCTCCAGCGCGGTCCTCATCGCAGCCACCGGCACCCGGATGTCGTCGACCCGGACCCCGTCGAACCGCTCGCCGTACTCCTGGACCGCGTCGACCCCGCGCTCGCGGACCGCCTCGCAGATCGCATGCACCGCCGGCACCGCAGCCTCGACGTCGAAGTCGGCACGAGGGACGGCTGCGCGGTAGTCGACGGTCTCCCGGTCGACGTCACGCAGATCGATGCGGCGGATCATGCCTCGATTCTAGGGCTCGGCGCACCGGATTCCCGACTCGTCGACGGTCCCTGGACACCGCCCACCCGCACCGATCGCTACCGGAGTCCGGCCATCACGACGAACCCCGCGGCGACCACGCCGACGAGCACCCACAGCACGACCTCGGCCAGCCGGAACGTCCGTCCGACCGGGCCGAGGCGGTCGACGGCCTCGTACTTGGCGGCCACGGTCCACCGCAGCCCGCGGTAGGCGCTCGCCAGGCGAAGCCGATCACGCAGCCGGGCGAAGGAGGAGCGGCGTTCGGGGCACACCACGTCGGCTCCGGAGGACGCCACCACCTCGAGCGCGACGAGGAAGGCGACGGGTGCCACCAGAAGGCGGATCCCGAAGCCCGCCGCGAGCACGACGAGCGGCGTGAAGAAGGCCCGGACGAACCCCTCCACGGTGGTCAGCTCCACCACGTTGTCCTCGTCGAACCGACCCGACGCCACCGCCACGACCACACCGACGGCGATCAGCAGCCAGCCCACGATCCGCAGGCTGCGCAGCACCAGCAGCGCGAGCACCCGGACCCGACCGGCACCGAGGGTGATGCCCACGTCGATCTGTCCCGCTGTCGGGTCGGCCCCCTCCCGACCGGGCATCAGCCGCCTCCCGGGGGCCGGAGCTCGGTCTGCTCGCCCTGGGTGGTGCGGAGGATGATCCCGATCACCGGGGGGATCTCGCCGTCGAGGTCCTCGAGCAGGTCCTCGCCGGGCGGCAGGTCGTCGGGTGCCTGCACATGGATCGCCACCGACGTGCCATGCAGCTGGACGTCGGTGACGACGGCGCCCGGGGTGTCCTCGACCCACTCCTCTGCGATCTGCTTCGCCCGGGTCTCGTAGACCGTGAGCGCGTAGGTGACGACGGTGTTGGCCAGCAGCGGTACGGCGACCAGGCCCAGCAGCGCCCCCAGGATCGTGTACGTCCGGCGCTGGGAGCCGCCCTGCCGCGCGACGTTCTCCGAGGCGTACCCGAGCATCGTGAAGACGAGCGTGCCGGCGAGCACCAGCGCCAGCACGTTCGACGCGAACAGCAGCGCGGCGCCGAAGGCGAGCTCGAGGTCGCCCTCGCCGAGGCACACACCGATCACGGCCAGCGGCGGGACCAGGGAGATCGCGATGGCGACGCCCGGCAGGACGGCGGCCACGTCGCGCCGCGCCAGCGCCACCGCACCAGCCAGGCCGGTCGCCAGCGCGGCGATCATGTCGAGCAGCCCCGGCGAGGTGCGGCCGGCGATCTGATCGTTGCCCAGCAGGTCGTAGGAGCGGGGCAGCGTGCCCGAGAACAGCACGCCGACCCCGACCACGAGCGCGATCCCGCCGGCGACGTAGATCAGTGCCCCGTTGCGCTCCCGCTTGGCGATCGCGAGCGCGCCGGCCATGATCGGCGTCGACAGCGGGGCGATGATCATCGCCCCGATCACGGTCGCGGTGGACTCCGCGAGGATCCCGGCCGAGGCGATGATCGCCGACAGCGTCAGCATCGTCCAGTACGCACTCTGCCGCGACCGGGTGTCGCCCACCCGCAGGTCCAGCTCACCGGTGAGCTCATCGAGCGTCCGTCGCTGCGCCTCGGGGAGAACCATCCCGCGGATGCGATGCGGCATGGCGGACAGCGTAGGCCCTCCCGGACAGCTCCGTCCCCGGCATCGCCGCGAACGCGTGGACCGGGCCGATTCCACCATCTCCGGCGCCGAGGTCCGGTACGGTGAGCGACTGTGCACGACCACGGCCGTCTGCACCCGCACCATCGCGACCAGGCCGCCACGGAGCCCCTCAGCGAGGCCCGGCGCCGGATCGCGCTCGCCGTCCTCTGCCTGTGCGCCCTGACCGCCGGCGTCGACCTCACGATCACCAACGTGGCGCTCCCGTTCATCGGTCGCGCACTCGATGCGCCGATCAACGAGCTCCAGTGGGCGGTCGACGCCTACAACATCGTGCTCGCCGGCCTGCTCGTCCTCGGCGGCGCGCTCGCGGACCGCTACGGGCGGCGCCGGATCTTCCTCCTCAGCTACGCCCTGTTCGCGCTCGCGTCCCTGGCAGCCGCGTTCAGTCCGACGGCCGGGGCGTTGATCGGGGCCCGGGCGCTGATGGGCGTCGGCGGGGCCGGGATCACCGCTCCCGCGCTCGCGATCATCTCGTCGATGTACGGTCCCGACGAGCGCGGACGGGCGATCGGTGCGTTCGTGGTCTTCGGTGCCTCCGGCCTCGCGGTCGGACCGATCGCCGGCGGCCTGCTGCTCGACCACTTCTGGTGGGGCTCGGTCTTCCTGGTCAACGTCCCCGTCGTCGTGGCCGGTGTCATCGCGGGCGCCCTCGTCCTCCCGCCGTCGCGGGCCCCGGTGCCGGCTACCGGCCCGGCACCGCTCGACCTCGGCGGGGCGGTGCTCTCCGTCGTCGGACTCGGTGCGCTGCTCTTCGGAGTGATCGAGGGTCCGGGGCGCGGCTGGTCGGCACCCGAGGTGATCGCCGGCCTCGCCGTGGGGGCGGTCTCCCTCACCCTGTTCGTCGTCCACGCCCTCCGGTCGGCCGCGCCGCTCTTCGACGTCCGCATCCTCCGCCTGCCGGCCGTCGCCGCCGGGGCATCGACCCTCGTCATGGCCTACCTGCTCCTCAGCGCGTTCCTCTTCATCGGCCCGCAGTACCTGCAGGACGTCCGGGCGCAGTCCGTGGTCGTCGTCGGTCTGCTCTTCGTGCCGTTCGCCGTCGTCTTCGGCATCAGCTCGCTCCAGGCCCAGCGCGTGGTCCAGCGCATCGGTCCGCGCGCCGCCATCAGCCTGGGCCTGGCGTCCAGCGCGGCGGCGTCCCTGGTCCTCGCCCTCACGACCGGAGGTCCGCTGTGGCTCACGGTCGCCGGCTCCGTCCTCCTCGGTGTCGCGCTGTCGCTGCTCATCGCGCCGCCGTCGACGGTGGTGATGAACGCCCTGCCCGAGGAGTCCGCCGGGGACGGCTCGTCGCTGAACTTCGTGAGCCGGTTCGTCGGCGCCTCGGTGGGCGTGGCCGTGGTCGGCTCCGTGATCGCCGCGCGCTATACCGCCGACCTCACCCCCTCGCTCGCGTCCCTCGGCCCGGCCCGGACGGAGAAGGCGCAAGGCTCCCTGCAGGGTGCGCTTGAGGTCGCCCAGGACCTGCCGCGGAGCGCTGCCGGCATGCTCACCCGCGCCGCACGCGACGCCTTCGACCACGGCGCGACCACGGCCTACCTGGTCGTCGCCGGCCTGGCGGTGGTGGCGACCCTGGTCGCCTGGGTCGGCCTCGGCCGGACGGCGCACGACGAAGGCCAGTCCTGAGGCACGGGTGGAGCGGCGTGCGATCCGCGACTCACCGCGCCCGCCCTGTGGGGCCGTCGCCGGCCGCCCATTAGGTTGGGACCGTGACGACCGAGCTGCCGATGTTCCCGCTGAACTCGGTGCTCTATCCCGGCGTCAGCGTTCCGCTCCACGTCTTCGAGGACCGTTACCGCGCCCTGGTGCGTCATCTGCTCGAGATCGACGACCCCGCCGACCGGGTCTTCGGGACGGTGGCCATCCGCGAGGGCTACGAGGTCGGCGACCACGGCGCACAGTCCCTGTTCCGGGTCGGCGTCCGGCTCCAGCTGACGGAGAGCGAGGCCCGCGACGACGGCACCTTCGACATCGTCGCCGTCGGGCGCGACCGGATCCGGCTGGACCGGCTGCGACCGACCGAGTCCTTCCCGCTCGGGGAGGTGACCGACCTGCCCGAGCACTCCGAGCCCGTGGACACCGAGCTGACGGCGATCGCCCGCGCGACGTTCACCGCCTACCGCCACCGGCTCGCCGAGATCGCGTCCGACCCCCTCACGGGGCCCCTGCCGCAGGATCCGACGTACCTCTCGTGGACCCTGGCCGCCTGCGCCCCGCTGCCGATGGCCGAGCGGCAGCAGCTGCTCGAGGCCGACGACACGGCACGACGCCTCGAGCTCGTCGTCGCGCTCCTCCGTGCTGAGCTGCGCGCGATGAACGTGATCACCTCGCTCCCCGCCACCGAGGTCGCCCGGACCCGGTGGTCGCCGAACTGACGGGCACGCGCCATGGCCAGGAGGTCCCGCTCGTCGGCCGGTACGCCGGCCCTCACCGTGCTCGCCTCCGCAGGGGTGGCGCACACCGTGCACAGCTACGACCACGACCCGAGGAGCGAGTCCTTCGGATCCGAGGCCGCCGAGGCGCTCGGCGTCCCGGCGGCACGGGTGTTCAAGACGCTGCTCGCCGCGGTCGACGGGACGCTGACGGTCGCGGTCACCCCGGTCACCGGCCAGCTCGACCTGAAGGCCCTCGCCCGAGCACTGGACGCCCGGAAGGCGCTGATGGCCGACCCGGAGCAGGCCCAGCGCGCGACCGGGTACGTCGTCGGCGGCATCTCTCCGCTCGGCCAGCGTCGGCGGCATCCGACCGTCGTGGACGCCACGGCGCGGGACCATCCGACGATCTTTGTCTCCGCCGGTCGCCGCGGCCTCGAGGTGGAGCTCGCCCCCGACGACCTGGTACGTCTCACCGCTGCGGTGGTGGCTCCGGTCGGTCGATGACCAGGAGCAGCACCAGGACGAAGGCGGCCAGCGCGCCGACCGGCCAGCCGAGGTACGGCGTCCACCCGGTCACCTCGAGCGCTCCCGGCAACATGTCGCCCACCTCGGCGTCAGCCAGCAGTGACTCCGGGTCGGGCGGACTCTGAGCCGTCCCGACCCACAGCATCACCGCCGCCCCGACGGCCGAGCCGGCCGCCGCGACGAGCAGCCCGACCAGCTCCCGGCGACGGCAGAGCACCACGGACAGCAGGCCCACGAGCACACCGAGACCGACCCCGAGGACGGCGTACTGGGCGGTGGCTGCGAACAGCGCGGAGTAGCCCGACTCCGCCGGCTGCGGGATCCAGGTGGTGCCACCGTCGGGCAGCGGGAAGACGCGGCCGTCCGGACCCGGCGACCACCAGGTCCACCAGACCCAGCCCCCGACGGCCCCCAGCCCCGCCGCCACCGCCAGCACCACGGCCGCCCCGACCAGGGCGCGGACCGCCGGCGGCCGGCGCGGCGCGGTGGCGCGCACCGGCGTCGCCGGTGGTGGCGGCAGGTCGCTCAGCGGGCTGCTCATCCCGCGAGGCACCCCGGCCCCAGGAGCTGCTTGAGGTCGGCGTAGAGATCAGACCCGGGCGAGACCCGGAGCCGGTCGTCGAGCCGCATCAGCTTGGTGGTCTCGCGGGTGAGGAGTCGCAGCCGCACCTCGGTCAGCCCGGGGTGCGCGGCGAGCACCTCCCGCAGCTGCGCGATCACCGGGCCGGTGCAGCGGGTGGACGGCAGGCTGATCACCACGGGGCCGTCGCCGGCACGGTCCAGATCGGGGACCGTCGCCTCCTGCGCGTGCAGCTCCGGCGTGTCCTTGCTGCGGGAGAGCCGTCCCTTGACGGTGAGGATCGTGTCGGGCATCAGCAGCATGCTCGCCAGCTGGTAGGAGCTCGGGAAGAACAGCACCTCGATGCCGCCCTCGAGATCCTCGAGCGTCACCATCGCCCACGGGTCGCCCTTCTTGGTGATCTTGCGCTGCACCGCGGTGACCAGGCCCGTGACCGTGATCATGGACCCGTCGGGGCGCTCCTCGTCGGCGATCAGCTCGCCGATCGAGCAGTCCGAGCTGCTGGCCAGGACGTGCTCGAGACCGAGCAGCGGGTGGTCGGAGACGTAGAGGCCCAGCATGTCGCGCTCGTGGGCGAGCAGCGTCGTCTTGTCCCACTCCTCCAGGTCGGGCACCTGCACCTGCACCCCGAAGCCGCCCCCGTCGAGGTCGTCCAGACCGGCGAAGAGCGAGTCCTGCCCGATCGCCTCGTTGCGCTTGATGTCGATGTACTGGTCGACGGCCGTCTCGTGCACGGCCACGAGCGCACGTCGCCTGTGCTTGAGATCGTCGAAGGCCCCGGCCTTGATCAGCGACTCGATGACCCGCTTGTTGCAGACCACCGCCGGGACCTTGTCGAGGAAGTCACCGAAGTCCTCGTAGCGTCCCTGCTCCTCGCGTGCCGCCACGATCTGGTCGACCACGTTGTGCCCGACGTTGCGCACCGCGCCCAGGCCGAACCGGATGTCGCCGCCGACCGGCGTGAAGTCACCCGCCGACTCGTTGACGTCCGGTGGCAGCACCTGGATCTTCAGTCGGCGACACTCGTTGAGATAGATCGCCGACTTGTCCTTGTCGTTGGTCGTCGACGTGAGCAGTGCGGCCATGTACTCGGCCGGGTAGTTCGCCTTGAGGTAGGCCGTCCAGTAGGAGACCAGACCGTACGCCGCGGAGTGCGCCTTGTTGAAGGCGTAGTCGGAGAACGGCAGCAGGATGTCCCACAGGGTCTTGATCGCCGCCGCGGAGTAACCCCGGTCCTGCATGCCGGACGAGAAGATCTCGTACTGCTTGTCCAGCTCGGCCTTCTTCTTCTTGCCCATCGCCCGGCGCAGCAGGTCCGCCTGTCCGAGGGAGTAGCCGGCGAGCTGCTGGGCGATCGCCATGACCTGCTCCTGGTAGACGATCAGACCGAACGTCTCACCCAGGATCTCCTCGAGGGCGTCGGCCAGCTCGGGGTGGATCGGCTCGACCGGCTCGCGGCCGTTCTTGCGGCGGGCGTACTTGTTGTGGGAGTCCGCGCCCATCGGACCGGGACGGTAGAGCGCGCCGACCGCGGAGATGTCCTCGAAGTTGTCCGGACGCATCGACCGCAGCAGCGCCCGCATCGGGCCGCCGTCGAGCTGGAAGACACCGAGCGTGTCGCCCCGCTGCAGCAGCTCGTACGTCGCCGGGTCGGTGAGCTCGAGCGTCTCGAGCTCGACCGTCTCACCCCGGTTGGCCTCGATGTTCTTGACCGCGTCGTCGAGGACCGTGAGGTTGCGCAGGCCGAGGAAGTCCATCTTGATCAGGCCCAGCGACTCGCACGTCGGATAGTCGAACTGGGTGATCATCGCCCCGTCGGCGGGGCGGCGCAGCATCGGGATCACGTCGAGCAGCGGCTCGCTGGACATGATCACGCCAGCCGCGTGGACGCCCCACTGACGCTTGAGGCCCTCGATCCCGATCGCGGTGTCCACGACCTGCTTGACGTCAGGTTCGGACTGGTAGAGCGAGCGGAACTCGCCGCCCTCGGAGTACCGCCCGTGCTCGGAGTCGAAGAGCTGCTGGAGGGGCACGTCCTTGCCCATCACCGCTGCTGGCATGGCCTTGGTGATGCGGTCGCCCAGCGCGAACGGCTTGTCGAGGATGCGCGCGGAGTCCTTGACCGCCTGCTTCGCCTTGATCGTGCCGTAGGTCACGATCATGGCGACCCGGTCGTCGCCGTACTTCTCGGTGACGTAGCGGATCACCTCGCCGCGCCGGCGCTCGTCGAAGTCGATGTCGAAGTCGGGCATCGAGACGCGTTCGGGGTTGAGGAACCGCTCGAAGATCAGGCCGTGCTGCAACGGGTCGAGATCGGTGATGCGCATCGCGTAGGCGACCATCGACCCGGCGCCGGAGCCGCGCCCGGGGCCGACCCGGATGCCGTTGTCCTTGGCCCAGTTGATGAAGTCGGCGACCACGAGGAAGTAGCCCGGGAAGCCCATCGACCGGATCACGCCGAGCTCGTAGTCGGCCTGCCTCCGGACCTCGTCGGGAACGCCGTCGGGGTAGCGGTAGGCCAGTCCCTGGTCGACCTCCTTGACCAGCCAGGACTCCTCGGTCTCGCCGTCGGGGACCGGGAACCGCGGCATGAAGGTGCCGTTGCCCTCGGTGAACTCGACCTCGCAGCGTTCTGCGATCCAGAGCGTGTTGTCACAGGCCTCCGGGAGGCCGTAGCGATCGGCCCAGAGCGCACGCATCTCGGCCGCCGACTTGAGGTAGTAGCCGTCGCCGTTGAACGCGAACCGCTCCCCCGGTCCGTCGCCGGCGGGGATGTTCATCGTGCTGCCGGAGTTGATGCACAGCAGGTGCTCCTGCGCCGAGGCGTCCTCCTGGGCGACGTAGTGGGAGTCGTTGGTCGCCAGCAGCGGGATCCGGAGGTCCCTCGAGAGCCGGATCAGGTCGTCACGGACGCGGGACTCGATGTCGAGACCGTGGTCCATCAGCTCGACGAAGTAGTTGTCGCGGCCCAGGATGTCCTGGAAGTCGCCGGCGGCCTTGCGCGCCGCGTCGTAGTTGCCGTGCCGGAGGTGGACCTGGACCTCGCCCGACGGGCAGCCGGTGGTGCCGATGACGCCCTTCGCGTGCCGGGAGAGCAGCTCGCGGTCCATCCGTGGCTTCTTGAAGTAGCCGTCGCGCCAGGAACCGGTCGAGATCCGGAACAGGTTGTGCATGCCCTCGGTGGTCTCCGAGAGCAGCGTCATGTGGGTGTAGGCGCCGCGGGCCGAGACGTCGTCGGAGCCGCCGTCGTAGAGATTGACACCGCGCTTCTCGAAGCGGGAGATGTCGGGCGCGGCATACGCCTCGATGCCGATGATCGGCTTGATGCCGGCCTTGCCGGCCTCCTTGTAGAAGTCGTAGGCGCCGAACAGGTTGCCGTGGTCGGTCATCGCCACCGCGGGCATCCCGAGAGCCGCGGCGCGCTCGGTCAGGTCGCCGAGCCGTGCGGCGCCGTCGAGCATGGAGTACTCGGTGTGGACGTGCAGGTGGACGAATGAGTCCCCGGAGCCGGCGGCCATCGGTTGCTAGTGACTCCTCACACGGTGCGAACGGTGGACGTGCTGCAGTGATCGGCGCCGGAGCGACGAGGCTCACTGGGGAAGGACAGTCAGCCTACGCGACCGATCCCGATGATCCTGGCAGACACCGCCGACAGCGGTGGTCGAGGCCTCAGTGACTCTCCCGGATCACGTCGAGCGCGTGCTGCAGGTCGTCCGGGTAGCTCGACTCGTACTCGACGTACTCACCGGTGTCGGGGTGCTCGAACCCCAGCCGTACGGCGTGCAGCCACTGGCGGGTCAGGCCCAGCCGGCGCGCCAGCACGGGATCGGCGCCGTAGGTCAGGTCACCGCAGCACGGATGCTTCAGCGCCGCCATGTGGACCCGGATCTGGTGCGTGCGCCCGGTCTCGAGCCGGACGTCGAGCAGACTGGCGAACCGGTGCGCCTCGAGGGTGGCGTAGTGCGTCACGCTGGCGCGACCGTCCTCGCGCACGGCGAACTTGTAGTCCGCCCCGGGATGGCGCCCGATGGGTGCGTCGACGGTGCCCTCGAGCGGGTCGGGATGTCCCTGCACCAGGGCGTGGTAGGTCTTGTCGACCGCACGCCGCCGGAACGCGTTCTTCAGCAGCGAGTAGCCGTGCTCGGACTTGCAGATCACCATCACGCCCGAGGTGCCCACATCCAGCCGTTGCACGATGCCCTGCCGCTCGGAGGCGCCGCTCGTCGCGATCCGGAAGCCGGCGCCCGCCAGGTGGCCGACGACGGTCGGTCCGCGCCACCCGGGCGAGGGATGGACCGCGACACCGACCGGCTTGTCGATCACGACGATCGAGTCGTCGTCGTGGATGATCGTGATGCCCTCGACCGTCTCGGGCACGACCGCGAGCGGATCGGACTCGACCGGGATCGCGACCTCGAGGTCGGCACCGGCGAGCACCCGTTCGCTCTTGGCGACGTCCCCGCCGTTGAGCGCGACATGCCCCGCAGCGATGAGCTCGGCCGCGCGCGTCCGCGACAGCCCGAACAGCTGGGACATGGCGGTGTCCAGTCGCTGGCCGTCCAGGCTGTCGGGCACGACGAGGTGGCGGTGGTCGACCACGTCACTCGGCCCCGTCGGAGGAGGCGGTGACCCGCTCGCCGTCCAGACCGACACCGCGGAAGGTCTGGATCAGCACCAGGGCGATCCCGAGGTTGATGCAGATGTCGGCGACGTTGAAGACCGGCCAGTTGGGCAGCATCAGGAAGTCGACGACCTCGCCACGGAAGGGCCCGGGGTCCTGGGTCATCCGGTCCACCAGGTTGCCGGTGATCCCGGCGAAGGTCAGGCCCAGCGCCACCGCCCACACGGGATCGGCAAGGCGTCGGCTGAACCACAGCACCGCGACCGAGGCCGCGATGGCCAAGCAGCTGATCGCGACCGTGTACTCCGTGCCGAGGCTGAAGGCGGCGCCGGGGTTGTAGGTCAGGTGGAGCTGGAGGAACTCACCGATGACCGGCACATCCGGCTCACCGGTCAGCCGCTCGACCGCGAGATACTTCGTCACCTGATCGGTCACGAGCAGGATCCCGGCGACGAGCGCGAAGACTCGCCACACCCCGGGGCTGGCGAGCAGTCCCCGACCGTTCCGGGCGTCGCCGTCGTCGTGGCCTACCGCCGCTCCTCGCGCTGCTTGCATGTCATGCACAGTGTGGCACGAGGGAACGCCATCAGCCGCATCTTGCCGATCGGATTGCCGCACGACTCGCACCGGCCGTAGCTGCCGTCGTCGATCCGCGCGAGCGCCCGGTCGATCTGCGCGAGCTTGTCACGCTCGTGGTTGAGCACGGTCAGCTCGTGGTCACGCTCGAAGCTGGTGGCGCCGACGTCGGCCTGGTCCTGACCGGCTCCGTCCCCGGGATCACGCAGCATCGCCGACAGCTCAGTCTCCTGGCCGGCCACGATCTCCAGGCTGTGCTCGCGCTGCTGGTGGAGCTCGTCGAGGACCTCGGCGAGCTCCTTCTTGGACCAGGCCGCCTCGTCGTCGCGAACGACCAGCCTGCTCGCGCTCGCCTGGCTCTTCTTCGCAGGAGCCTTCGTGGCCGAGGACTTCGCGGCCGAGCCGGCCTTCCTCGCCGCGGTCTTCTTGCTCGGCGCCGCCTTCTTCTCGGCGGTCTTCTTGGCCGGTGCCGCCTTCTTCTCGGCCGTCTTCTTGGCCGGCGCCGCCTTCTTCTCGGCCGTCTTCTTGCTCGGCGCCGCCTTCTTCTCGGCCGTCTTCTTGGCCGGCGCCGCCTTCTTCTCGGCGGTCTTCTTGGCCGGCGCCGCCTTCTTCTCGGCCGTCTTCTTGGCCGGCGCCGCCTTCTTCTCAGCCGACTTCTTGCCCGCGGCCTTCTTGGTGGATGTCGACTTCTTGGCCGCAGCCTTCGCCGTGGCGGTCTTCTTCGCCCCGGTGCTCGTGGCGGGCGCGGCCTTCTTCGCCGGGGCGCCGGCGCTGGCCGCACCACCCCGGCCGACGATCTTGCGGGCGGCGGACGCCGCCTGTCCGGCCAACGACTTCTTGGTGCTGCGGGCCATGGTCCGCCGCCTCCTCGACAGGTACTCGACCGTGGCGGGGGCCACGGCTGATCGGGAGGGTAGTCGGTGCGACCTGGGTCACCAAGCAGGCGCTCCGGCGCGTGCCGCTTCGCACTCGGCGACGGCGCGCGGTTTCGCGCCGAAAACAGCCTCCGGCCGACCCGTCACGGGTCGGCCGGAGGCTGAGTACGTCGAGGAGGGGAGAGTCAGGCCTGGTCGTCCTCACCGAGGATGGAGCGCAGCCGCTTCGGCGCGGGCGGCTCCTGGACCGGCTCCATGGTCTCGCCCGGGCCCTGCAGGGCGTCCAGCTGCTGGGTGAAGTAGCTCTTCAGCCGCGACCGGTACTCCCGCTCGAAGGAGCGGAGGTTCTCGACCTCGGCGTTGAGCTTGTCGCGCTCGACCTCCAGCTCGCCGAAGAGCTGCGTGCGCCGCTCGGCGGTCTCGCCGTCGAGCATCTCGGCGCGGGTGCGGGCGTCGGACTCCATCCGGTCGGCCTTGACCTTGGCCTCGGCCTGGAGCCGCTCGGCCTTGGTGCGGGCCTCGCCCACGATCTTGTCCGCCTCGTTCTTGGCGTCCTCGACCAGCTCGTCGGCGTTGCGGGTCGCGATCTCGAGCAGCCGAGCCGCCGCGTTGGAGGCCTCGGGGACGGTCTCGACCTTGATGGTCTCGACGCCGCCGACGACCTCGCCGATCGGACCGATCGCCGCCGGGGCGGGAGCCGGCATGGGCTCCGGCGCCCTCTCGACCGGCGGCTCGTAGACCGGAGCCGGGGCCGGAGCGGGCTCGGGAGCAGGCGTCGGCGCGATCGGCGCGATCTGCGTGGTCTCGAGCGACTCCGCGCCGGACTGGACCGCGGCCAGCTTGGCCCGGAGCTCTTCGTTCTCCTGGGTCAGTCGGGCGAGCTCGGCCTCTACCTCGTCGAGGAACTGGTCGACCTCGCCCATGTCGTAGCCCTCACGCAAGCGCACGGGCGTAAAACGCTTGTTGCTCACGTCCTCAGGCGTCAGCGGCATGTCCTCACCTATCTCCGAATCCTCGACGTACTTTCAACAGACACTAGCGTCTGCCACCAGTTGAGTTGAATCCTCACAGATTCCTGGGACAGTGCGTCGCATGCCGACGTGTTGGACATGTCACGCTGCCAGGAGGACCTGCCGATTCACTGCCAGTGCGATGTAGGCCACGATCAACACCAGGATGAAGCTCAGGTCCAGCGCGAAGTTCCCGATGCGCAGCGGCGGGATGAACTTCCGCAGCAGCCGGATCGGTGGATCGGTGATCGTGAAGACGACCTCGAGCAGCACCAGGAGCACTCCCCGCGGCTGCCAGGATCGGGCGAAGACCAGCACCCAGTCGACGATGAACCGCACCCAGAGCAGTGCGATGAAGGCGTAGAGCACCCCCTCGATGACCTGACCGACGAGCGACAAGGACGTGTCCTACCTGTGTGTGAGGGGTGGGGCGTGGGGGTTGGCGCACTGGGATCCTAGCGACGGGACCCAACCGGGCACGGGCGAGGGGGCGGCCGTGCTCGGGCGGAGTCAGCTCTGGTTGAAGAAGCCGCCCTCGGCGATCCGCTGCTTGTCCTCGGCGGCCACCGAGACGTTCTGCGGGGACAGCAGGAAGACCTTGTTGGTCACACGCTCGATGCTGCCCCGGGTGGCGAAGATCAGACCTGCGGCGAAGTCGACCAGCCGCTTCGCGTCCGCGTCGTCCATCTCCGAGAGGTTCATGATCACCGGCGTGCCGTCACGGTAGTTCTCCCCAACCGCTCGCGCCTCGTTGTAGGTGCGGGGGTGCAGAGTCGTGATCCGCGAGAGCTCGGCCACGACACCTCCCTGAGGTCCTCGTCGTTCACTGATGTCGGTGACCGGGGCAGGCCGGCGCTCCTCCGCGGCGGCCACGGCGCCCGGACGAGAGCTCCGGGCGTCGTCGACGTCGTGCTCGTCGACGTCGTACTCGTCGTACCCGGTGTCCTCGAGCAGGCCGAGGTACTCACCGATCCTGCGCATCGCGCCGCTCATGACACTTGCCTCCGCGTCTCTCGCCCTCGGCGATTGCTGGTCGTTTCGGACATTACTCGACCGGTGGCCTCGATCCGAGGACCGCGCTGCCGACGCGCACGTGTGTCGCGCCGGCGGCGACCGCCTCCTCGAGGTCACCGCTCATCCCGGCCGAGAGCCACGTCGCGTCCGGGTGCGTGGTGAGGAAGTCGCGACGGACGTCGGCCAGCCGAGCGAACGCCGTCGCGGGGTCCTCCCCCAGCGGCGCGACCGCCATCAGGCCGCGCAGCCGCAACCTCTCCGCCTCGCGCACGCGCCGACCCAGCGCGTCGAGCTCTCCGGGGTCCGCGCCCGCCCGTCCGGCGCTTCCCGGCGGGTCGAGGCTGACCTGGAGCAGCACGTCGACCGGATGGGAGCGCTCCTGCGCACCGTTGTCGAGCCGGCCGACCAGCTTCGCGCGGTCGACGGAGTGGACGGCGTCGGCGTAGCGCGCGACGGCTGCCGCCTTGTTGCTCTGCAGGCCGCCGATGTAGTGCCAGGTCAGGCCGAGGTCGGCACACTCGGCAGCCTTGGCCTCCGCCTCCTGATGCCGGTTCTCCCCGACATCGGTGACCCCGAGACCGGCCAGGATCCGGACGTCGGACGCCGGGAAGAACTTCGTCACGACGATGAGCCGTACCTCGTCGGGGTCGCGGTCGACCGCGCCGCAGGCCGCAGCGATCCGGGCACGCACCTGCTCGAGGCCCGCGGCGATCTCGTCCCGGCGGCTCACCGGACGCGCTCCTGGCGGATCAGCCCCGCCAACCGACCGGCACGGTCGCCGTCACGGCGAAAGGAGAAGAGGTCCTCGGACTCACGGGTGCACCGCGCAGCGTCGACCACAGTGACCCCCGTGGACTCGAGCTGACTGCGCACCCCGGCACCGAGGTCGAGGGAGGGCGTGCCCCAGCGCGTGGTGCTCCGGGAAGCCGGCACCTCCGTGGCCACCTCCTCGCACATCTCGCCGGGCACCTCGTAGCAGCCGCCACAGATGTGGGGACCGATCCAGGCGGTGACGTCTCCGGCCCCCAACGACCTCATCCGGTCGACGGTGGCGGGGACCACGCCGCGCTGCAGCCCGAGCCGTCCCGCGTGGGCCGCGCCGATGACCCCGACCACGGGGTCGGCGAGCAGCACCGGCACGCAGTCGGCCATCCGCACCATCAGGGTGAGCCCGGGCGCGGCGGTCACGATGCCGTCCGCGTCGGGCCGGTCGTCGTGTCGGCCCGCCTCGACCACCTCGACCGTAGCGCCGTGCACCTGATGGAGGTCGAGCAGCTCGTCGCCCGGCGCGAAGTCGGCGAGCACGCGGCGATGGTTCTCGACCCGGGCGTCGATCGGGTCGTCCGACTCGAGGGCCAGGTTGAGATCGTCGTACGGCGCCGCGCTCACGCCGCCGTGCCGGTCGGTGAACGCGAGCGCGATGGAGCCGAGCGTGGTGCGGAAGGAGTACAGCGTCGATCGTCCTCTACTTCAGGAAGTCCGGCACGTCGAGCTCGTCGTCATCGAACTGCATGGGCCGCGCCGGCGGCTGCGTGGCCACCGGCGTCGGGGCCGGCGCCCGCTCGGGCTCGGGCTCCGCGGCCGGCTCCGGCGACTGCGGGGCGTCGTCGCGACCGGGCGGCGGGGCGTCGTCCTCCGTGTCGGAGCGTCGGGTGGCGACGGCGGCCGCCGCCGACCGCGTCTGCTCCTGACTCTGCGCCGGCTGCGGACGGCTGTCGCGCCGCAGGACCGACCCCTCCTCGCGTCGCTTGGGCATGCCTCCGTCGAAGCCGGCCGCGATGACGGTGACCCGGACCTCGTCACCCAGCGCGTCGTCGATCGTCGCACCGAAGATGATGTTGGCCTCCGGGTGCACGGCATCGGAGACCAGCGCCGCCGCCTCGTTGATCTCGAACAGGCCCAGGTCCGACCCCCCGGCGATCGACAGCAGCACCCCGTGCGCTCCGTCGATGCTGGCCTCGAGCAGCGGGCTGGAGACCGCCATCTCGGCCGCCCCGACCGACCGGTCGTCGCCACGTGCCGAGCCGATCCCCATCAGGGCCGAGCCCGCGTTGGCCATGACCGACTTGACGTCGGCGAAGTCGAGGTTGATCAGGCC
>CAZJDU010000068.1:11657-20725 GCA_964544855.1 uncultured Nocardioides sp. | reverse complement strand
ACCGGCAACTCGACCGGGCCGCACCTCCACCTCGAGGTCCGCCCCGGCGCCGGTGACCCGGTCGACCCGTACGCCGCGATGGTCGCCAACGGCGTCACGCCGTAGCCGCGGGCCGAACGGCTCGGCTCAGACGGTGCGGATGTCGCGTCGGCGCAGGCCGAGGAAGCCGAGCGCCAGCAGTCCGAGAGCGACGACGGTGAGCACCGCCAGAGGCACTGCCTCGACCGACTCCAACGGCAGCTGCGGAACGTGCCAGAACGGCGAGGCCGCCGAGAGCCAGTCAGGCAGGCTGAGCAGCTCGCCGAGCATCACCTGAACGGCCACGAAGGCCAGCAGCACCCACCCCCAGGCGCCCCCGGTCCAGCCCCAGAGCGCGAAGGCGGCACCGATCATCACCAGCACCGCCGGGACCAGGTTGAGCATCGCGGTCACCGAGGGCCACACCTGGCTCCAGTCGTCCGCCGTGGCGGCATAGGCCACCCCGGTGCTCAGCCCGACGAGCACCATCAGTGCCGCTGACGCGGCGACGCTGATCGTCACCACCCCGGCCGCCCATCGGCCGCGGCCCACCGCCGTGGCGAGCAACGGCTCGACGCGGCCTGCACCCTCCTCGCCCCGCAACCGCAGCACCGAGGCGATCGAGAAGGCCGACAGCGTGGCCGCCAGCGTGACGAAGATGTAGCCGAGGAACCCCTCGATCAGGCGGTCCTCCTGCCCGCCGAGGAACTCCGCCATCTCGGGCGTGGACTCGATGAGCTCGGGCACCTCGACCACGACCGAGCCGTAGATCGCCGCCAACGCGACCAGTCCGGCACTCCAGCCGAGGATCATGCCGCGTTGCAGACGGAGCGCGAGGCCGACGGGATGGCTCAGGCTCCTCGCGCCGCGCGCCGATCCCGCGCGTGGTTCGATGACGCCGCCGCCGACGTCGCGATGGGCGGTCAGGTAGGCCGCGACGACGAAGGCGAGCAGCGCGGCGCCGAGCAGGATCACCAGCGTCCACCACCGTTCGTCGGCGTACGGGTGCACTTCCTGCGCCCATCCGAACGGGCCGGTCCAGGTCAGCCAGTTGTCCTGCACGGCGCCGACGCCGCGCAACGCGAACGTGCCGCCGATGACCAGGCCACCGAGACCGAGGGCGCCACGGGCGGTCGTGGAGAGCTGCGCGGCGACGGCACTGGACCCCGCGAAGGCGACACCGAGCATCGCGATCGCCGCGCCGTAGGCCACCGATCCGGTGGCTCCCAGACCCGTGGCCATCATGGCCAGCGCGATCAGGCCACCCGTGGCGACGGCTGCCGCGATGGCCACCAGCACGGCCGCCAGCGTCGGCGCATGGCGGCCGAGCACCCCCGCGCGCAGCAGCTCGGTGCGTCCGGTCTCCTCATCGGTCCGGGTGTGGCGCACGACGGTGAACAGCACCATCAGCGCCACCACGACCGTGGCGACCAGTGAGGTCTCGTTGACGGTGACACCGCCGATCGTGTCGAGCGCGACGTTCCTGCCCGCCGTGATCAGCCCGGCGGCGGAGTCGCCGACCGTCGACTCGTACACCGCGAGTGCCTGCGGGTCGTCGTAGGTTCCCTGGACCGCGGCCGCGCTCGCCCACGTGACGGCCACGTTGCCCAGGATCCACACGGGCAGCGCGATCCGGTCGCGCCGCAGGATCAGCCGGACCATCGGTCCGGTGCCGGTGAAGGCGCTCATGGTGTCTCGTCCTCGGCGATCTCGTCGCCGTACTGCCGCAGGAACAGCTCCTCGAGCGTCGGCGGGTGGGCGTCCAGCGAGACCAGGCCGGCACTCGTGAGCGCGGCGACGGCCCGCTCGAGATGGTCGGAGTCGACGTCGAAGGTCACGCGGTGGTCGGTGGCCTCCGGGGCGTGCACTCCCGGGAGCGCCGCCAGGTCGACGGGCCGGCGGGTCTCCGCCGACACGGTGGTGCGGGTGAGGTGGCGCAGCTCGGTCAGCGTCCCGGACTGGACCGTCCGACCGTCACGGATGATGCTGACACGGTCGCAGAGGGCCTCGACCTCGGCGAGGATGTGACTGGACAGCAGGACCGTCGCCCCACCGGCCATCACCTCGCGGATGCACTCCTGGAAGGCCGCCTCCATCAGCGGGTCGAGCCCGACCGTGGGCTCGTCGAGCAGGAACAGCTCGACATCGGAGGAGAAGGCCGCGACCAGGGCGACCTTCTGCCGGTTGCCCTTGGAGTAGGTCTTGGCCTTCTTGTGCGGATCGAGCTCGAACCGGTCCAGCAGTGCTGCCCGGCGCTGCTCGTCCAGGCCGCCGCGCATCCGGCCGAGCATGTCGATGACCTCCCCGCCCGTCAGCCCCGGCCACAGGCTCACGTCACCGGGGACGTAGGCGATCCGGCGGTGGAGGTCGGCCGCGGCGGACCAGGGATCGCCGCCCAGCAGCCGGACCGTCCCGCTGTCGTGACGGAGCAGCCCGAGCAGCACCCGCATCGCCGTCGACTTGCCCGCGCCGTTGGGCCCGAGGAATCCGTGCACCTCGCCGGTCGGGACCGACAGGTCGAGCCCGTCGAGCGCGCGCACCGGGCCGAAGGTCTTCACCACGTGGTCGAACTGAAGCGCAGTCGCGCCGTTGGCGGTCACCTCACCACTCTTCCGCAGGGAGCGCGCGGACTCAACCGGCCATGCGGCCGCCCGAGGCGGGTGCCCGCATGGCGGCGCGCAGCAGCGGGAGATCGGCCGAGTCCGGGCTCAGATCTTCTCGACCGGCGCGTAGCGCAGCAGCAGTCGCTTCACGCCCTCGGAGCCGAAGTCGATCGAGGCGACCGACTTCTCCGCCTGGCCCTCGACGGTCACCACGGTGCCGAGCCCGAAGCTGTCGTGGGTGACCTTGTCGCCGGGCTCGAGCACCGGGATCGAACGGGACTGCTTCGCCTTGGACGCGGCGTCCGCGCGGGCGGCCGCGCTGGTGAAGTTGCGTCGTCCCGCAGCGGTCGGTGCCCCCAACCGCAGGCCTCCCCCGGCAGCGTCGTACGACGCTTCGCCGCCGACGGCAGGGCGCGACCAGCGGGTCTGGTCGGCCTCGGTGCGTCGCCAGTCGACGAGGTCGATCGGCAGCTCGGCGAGGAAGCGCGAGGCCGGGTTGTGCGCCGGCGCGCCCCAGGCCGAGCGGACCACCGCGCGGGAGACGTGGAGCCGCTGCTGGGCACGGGTGATGCCGACGTAGGCGAGCCGCCGCTCCTCCTCGAGCTCCGGCCGGTCTCCGAGGGCGCGGGAGTGCGGGAAGACACCGTCCTCCAGTCCGGTGAGGAACACGACCGGGAACTCCAGGCCCTTGGCGGTGTGGAGCGTCATCAGGGTGACCACGCCGGTGTCGGGCGGAGCGTCCGGATCGTCCTCGGGCGTATCGGGGATCTGGTCGGCGTCGGCCACCAGCGCCACCCGCTCCAGGAAGTCGCCCAGACCCGGCTCGACGGTACCGGCGTCGACGTCCGCGGGATCGGCCGACGGCCCCGCCACCGGGTCCTCGGCGAACTCCCGCGCCACCGCGACGAGCTCGCCGAGGTTCTCCACCCGGGTCTCGTCCTGCGGGTCGTCGGACTCCTCGAGCGAGCGCAGGTATCCCGAGCGGTCCAGCACCGACTCCAGGACGACATCGGGGCGCTCGTCGGCCGCCACCATCGACTGGAGCTCGGTGACCATCGCGACGAACGCCTCGATGTTCCTCTGCGACCGGCTCGCCAGCCCGGGCGCCTCGTCGGCGCGCTGCAGCGCCTCCCAGAACGTGATCTGCTCGCGGTCGGCCAGCTCGGTGATACCCGCGACGGCCCGGTCGCCGATCCCCCGCCGCGGCGTGTTGAGGATGCGGCGCAGCGACACCTGGTCGTCGGGATTGACCAGCATCCGCAGGTAGGCGAGCGCGTCGCGCACCTCCCGGCGCTCGTAGAACCGCACGCCGCCGACGACCTTGTACGGAAGGCCGGTGCGGATGAAGATCTCCTCGAACACCCGGGACTGGGCGTTGGTGCGATAGAAGACCGCGATGTCACCCGCCCGGACACCGGCGTCGCTCAGCTCGTCGATCCGGTCGGAGATGAAGCGGGCCTCGTCGTGCTCGTCGTCGGCCACGTAGCCGATGATCCGCTCGCCGTCGCCCGCCTCGGACCACAGCGACTTGTCCTTGCGGCCCTGGTTGTGGCCGATCACCGCGTTGGCCGCGGTGAGGATGGTCTGGGTGGACCGGTAGTTCTGCTCCAGCAGGATGGTGCGCGCGTCCGGGAAGTCCTTCTCGAAGTCGAGGATGTTGCGGATGTCGGCGCCACGGAAGGCGTAGATCGACTGGTCGGCGTCGCCGACCACCATCAGCTCGGCGGGCTCCTCGCGCACCGCGTCGTCGGTCACCTCGAGGTCGGCCCCGCAGAGCTGGTGGACCAGGGCGTACTGCGCGTGGTTGGTGTCCTGGTACTCGTCGACCAGCACGTGACGGAACCGCCGCCGATAGGTCTCCCGGACGTCGGGGTGCTCCTGGAAGAGTCGCACGGTCTCGAGGATCAGGTCGTCGAAGTCGAGCGCGTTGGCCTCGCGCAGCCGCCGTTGGTAGAGCTCGTACGCCGCCGCGTAGCTCTCGTCGATGCGGTTGCGGGCCTCGGCCTTGGCCTCCTCCGGGTCGCGCAGCTCGTTCTTGTGGTTGCTGATCCAGCCCAGCACCGGACCGGGCTGGAACCGTCGCGGGTCGAGGTCGAGATCGCCGATGACCAGGGTGATGAGCCGCTTCTGGTCCTGCGCGTCGTAGATCGAGAAGTTCGACTTCACGCCGACGTGGGGAGCCTCCTTGCGGAGGATGCGGACGCACGCCGAGTGGAACGTGCTCACCCACATCACCCGCGCGCGGTTGCCGACGAGGTCGGTGACCCGCTCCTTCATCTCGGCCGCAGCCTTGTTGGTGAAGGTGATCGCGAGGATCGACCCGGGGTGGGCGTGGCGCTCGGAGATCAGCCACGCGATCCGCCGGGTGAGCACCCGGGTCTTGCCGGACCCTGCTCCGGCCACGACCAGCAGCGGATGTCCGGCGTGGATCACCGCCTCGCGCTGCGGCTCGTTGAGCCCCGCGAGCAGCTCCTCGCGGCCCGGCCCGTGCCGGGTCGATCGGGGCTCGTCGGGGACGGGCGCGAGGTGGTCGAACCCGGGCAGTGGCTGCGGCGTGCTGGCGGAACTCATCGTGGCTTCAGCCTACGGCGCGGCACCGTCAGTCGCCCGCGAGGGCGTGACCTCAGAAGGCGTGGGTGGGCGACCAGAACACCGCGACGCAGACGTTCGCGACCGCGAGCACGAGCAGCCCGATCCACAGCCCCTGCGGGATCTGCTTCTTGCGCGTGTTGGCCATGATGAGGGCCAGCAGGATCAGCCCGATCCCGAGCTTGACGCCGACCTTCGCGTGGTCGACCTCGGCGTCCTCGGCCTCGAGCACACCGACCAGGAAGAGACCGGTGAGGAAGGCGGTGCCGATGCCGTCGCGCATCGCGGCGTTGACCCGCTTCTCCTTCGTCCCCGCCTGCACCAGCAGCCCGCCGATGAGAGCGGCGAAGCCGAGGATGTGCAGGACCAGCAGGACCAGGCGCAGCGTCTCCATGGCCGCACTCTATGCAATCACCTGATCGATCCTGCGCACCGGCTCAGCGGCCCGTGGCCGTGAAGTGCTGGTAGTCCTTCAGCGACGACCAGTCCCCGCCCCAGGACCAGCCGATGCGAGCGAACTCCCGCACCGCGACCGAGCCGGGGGTGACCATTCCCGGTCGGCGCCAGGAACGGTCGAGGTAGGACGACGCCAGCTCCGGCAGCACCAGGTCGTCGCGCTGGTAGGGGTTCTGGAACGGGTTGACGTCGATCGCGAGCCCGGAGGCGTGCGCGGACCACGACGTCGCTCCGCGGGCCGCGCGACACACGGTCGCCGCCGTGTTGTTGCCGTCCCCGGTCGGGCGCGCCTCGAGATCCGCCGTCGTCGGCAGCCGCATCTGCTCGATCGGGAAGTCCGCGGCGTAGAGCGCCTCGAAGACGGAGACGAGCCCCCGGGCCTCCGAGGCCGCCACCACCAGCTCGCCGGTGTGCGGGCGCCCGTCGAAGCCGCGGAAGGTCACCGTGAGGTGACGCAGGTCGTCGAGGCCGACCGGGCACTGCGGCGACCAGGTCTCTCCCATCCGCCGCCGTACCTCCGGGGTCACCGGGCCGGCCGTGGCGTGGAACCTGCCGTCGGCGGGCGGCGGCAGCAGGTCCTCGGTCGGCAGCCGACGCTCCCGCAGCTCCGGCGGCGTACGCCGGACGACACCGAAGCCGTCTTCACGCAGCGGCAGCGGCTCCGCTCCCACCTCCCAGTCCGAGTACGACGGATCGGCCGGCGAGGGGGCGATCTCCGTCGGGCTGCTCGCGCCGCTGGCCGGCGGCGACGTCTCGGGCTCCGGCGCGGGCTGCTCCGCCGCGCAGCCGGGGGACGCGGCGACGAGAGCCAGTGCCGCGAGCCGGCGCCGCAACCTCACAGCAGGCGTCGGTCCGAGGCCCACCGGGTCAGCTCGTGCCGCGAGGAGAGCTGCAGCTTGCGCAGCACCGCGGACATGTGGGTCTCCACGGTCTTGATCGAGATGAACAGCTCCTTGGCGACCTCCTTGTAGGAGTAGCCGCGGGCGATCAGCCGCATCACCTCGCGCTCGCGCTCGGTGAGCCGGTCGAGGTCCTCGTCGACCTCCGCGACCTCGATCGATCCGGCGAAGGCGTCGAGCACGAAACCCGCGAGCCGCGGCGAGAACACGGCGTCGCCGTCGCTGACCCGGGTGATCGCGTCGACCAGCTCGGGGCCGGTGATCGTCTTGGTGACGTAGCCGCGCGCGCCGCCACGGATGGTGCCGATGACGTCCTCGGCGGCGTCGCTGACCGAGAGCGCCAGGTAGCGCACGTCCGCGAGACCGGCGCGGCGCATCACCTCGGCGCCGCCGCCGCCCGGGAGGTGCACGTCGAGCAGCACGACGCCCGGCTGCTGCTCGGTGACCACGCTGACCGCCTCGTCGACGTCGGCGGCCTCGCCGACGATGTCGACCCGGCCGGCGCCGCTCGCCTCGAGCTCGGCGATCACACCTCGCCTGAACATCCCGTGGTCATCGACGACCACGACGCGGACCGGTCCGTTCGTCACCTGGTTCATCCCTGCTCCTTCTCGTCGCACGAGAGATGCAGCCGCACCTCGGTGCCCTCGCCCGGCTCCGACCTGATCTCGGCACGCCCACCGTGTCGCTGCATCCGGTCGACGATGCTGCCACGCACCCCCAGCCGGTCCTCCGGCGTGGTGTCCGGGTCGAACCCCACGCCCCGGTCACGAACGAAGACGTCGACGCCGGTGCCGGTGATCTCGGCGTACACGTCGACCCGCGGCACCCCGGCGTGCTTGGCCGCGTTGGTCACCGCCTCGCGCGCCGCCGCCACGATCGGCCGGAGACCGTCGTCGAGGTCGTGGTCGCCCACAGCGACCACGTCGACGGTGATGCCCCAACGGTCCTCGGTGTCGGCCGCGATCCCGCGCAGCGCGCTCGCGATGGTGCGCTCGTCGGTCGACTCACCCTGGTAGAGCCAGGACCGCAGGTCACGCTCCTGGGCACGCGCGAGCCGGACGGCGTCCGCCGGGCTCTTCTGGATCAGGGCGAGGGTCTGCAGCACGGAGTCGTGCAGATGGGCGGCGACGTCGGCACGCTCCTGGGTGCGCACCCGCTCGGTGCGCTCGTCGGCGAGCTCGGTCGTGAGCCGGTAGATCCACGGCCCGACCACGACCGCGATGCCGGCGACACCGAAGAGGGCGGCGAGCGTGATGTCGCGTGCCAGCGACACCGAGCCACCGCGCAGCGAGAACAGCACCAGCGCGCCCAGCATCAGCACCAGGCCGACCGCGATGCGCGCGTACGACGCCCAGCCGCCGTCGCCGAGCACCACGCGGGAGAAGTCGATCCGGCCGGTGGCGTCCAGCCAGCGCTCGCGTTGCGCCTCGTCGGCCTGGCGCCACAGCAGGGCGACGCCGACGAGACCGAGCACGAACGGCCACAGCCACTGTCCGACGCCCGCCCACGCCCCGAACAGTGCGAGCATGCCGACACCGACCGCGCCGAGGGCGATCACCGGCCCGAGGTCGGTGAGCCGCCGCCGTCGGCCGGGACGCCGGCCGCCACGGCTCGCGCTCTCCAGGCCGGGCGCCAGCTCGACCGCGGGAGCGCCGGCGGGGAGCATCAGCCACAGGCCGGCGTAGAAGGCGATGCCGATCCCACCCGACACCGACGCGACCACGAACGCCAGGCGGACCCACAGCACCGGCACGCCGAGATGGTGCGCCAAGCCAGCGGCGACACCGCCGATGACCCGGTCGTCCAGGTCGCGGTAGGCGCGTCGGACGCCGACGGCGGTGGGCGGAGTGATCGTCATGATGCCTCAATCGTCACACAGCGCCGCCACGCGGAGGAGCGGGAAGAACCCTGACCGACCCCTGAGCCGCTCGACCCGGAGGACCGGGAAGATCAGGGCTGTCCCCGATGGTGCGGTGGCCGTCGATGACACAGGATCGATGCCATGACGACGAACGACCCGGCTGGCGGCACCGACCCCACGGCGGACACCGACGGCGGCGACACGGCGCCCGGAGGATCGCCGTACGACGGCCCGCGGGTGACCCGCGACGAGGTCAAGGACCTCGGCCGGCTGCGTCGCAGCAGCACCGACAAGAAGGTCGCCGGTGTGGCCGCTGGCATCGCCCGGCACCTGGACATCGACCCGCTCGTCGTGCGGATCGCCTTCGTCGTCCTGGCGTTCTTCGGTGGTGGCGGGATCCTGCTCTACGCCGCGTGCTGGCTCTTCGTCCCCGACGAGCACACCCACCAGGCGGTCGTGAACGTCGACGACCGCAGCCGCACCGTGATCCTCGCCATCGCCGGCGTCCTGGCCGCCCTCGCGGCGGTCGGCGACACCATCGGAGGTCTCGGGTTCCCCTGGCCGCTGGCGGTCGTGGGCGGCATCGTGATCGTCTACGCGCTGTCCAGGAACTCCTCGCAACGCTCGCACCCCGGCCCG
>CAZJDU010000068.1:0-11557 GCA_964544855.1 uncultured Nocardioides sp. | reverse complement strand
GGCCCGCACCCCACGCCGTCGGAGGGGGCGAGCATTCCCGAGGGTGCGACCGTCCCGCGACCGCCGGGGTCCGGAGGTCCTCACGGGACGGCGTACGCCGGCTACCAGCCGCCTCCGCCCCGCCCGGTCGACCCGACCAAGCGCGGACCGATCCTGTTCTGGTTCACCATGGCGCTCGCGGCCCTGGGCGTCGGCGCGGTGCTGATGCTGGAGCTGGCCGGCTGGGACGTGCCGCCCGCCGCCTACCCGGCGGTGGTGATGGCGATCTGCGGCGTGATGCTGCTGTGGGGGGCGTTCCACGGCCGGGCCGGTGGGCTGATCGCGGTCGGCCTCGTGGCGGCACTGATGACCGGGGCGCTCTCCGCCGTCCCCCATCTTCCCGACCACCGTCTCAGCATGGGGCAGACCCACGTCTCACCGGACCGGCTCTCCGACCTCTCCGAGGGCTACGCCGTCGGACTGGGCGAGATCCGGATCGACCTGACCGAGACCGACCTCGACGGCGCTCGCGACGAGACGCTGAACCTCGACGTCGGAGCAGGTCACATCCAGGTCCTCGTGCCCGAGGAGGGTCTGGCGGTCGAGGTGAACGCCGACATCGGTGTGGGTGAGGTCGTGATCTTCGACGACAAGTACACCGGCTCCGTCACCGATGAGCGATGGGGCGACGAGGGTGACCCCGTGCTCACGATCAACGCCGAGGCCGGAGCCGGCAACATCGAGATCGAGCACAAGGAGGCCGCGTGATGAGCTGGCACGAGCCGGAGACCCACGACGAGGCGACCCACGAGCAGTCGCCCTGGCATCCGGTCAACATCGGGCACCTGGTGATGGGCGTGGCGTTCCTCGGCCTCGCCGTGGTGTGGCTGCTGCTCGCCAGCGACGCCGTCGACCTCGGTGACGCCCGGTGGCTGATGCCGGCGCCGTGGCTCGCGGCGGGAGCGGCCGGCCTGGTCGCGGTCGCGCTGCGCGGTCGCCGGCCCGGGCCGGGGCACGGCTGAGCCCGGTCCGGCAGGATGGGCCCGTGGACCTGCCCGCCCTGCCGTCGCTGACCTCGCTCCCCGCCGTCGACCACCCCGACCTCCTCGCGCCGCCCGTCGCGGCGATGCTGCCCCGATGGCCGGGAGCCGAGGGCATCGCGGTCGTCGAGATCGATGCCGACCTGGCCGACACGGCCGCGTTCAACGAGGCCTTCGGACTGCCCGCCACCGCCGGGGCCAACTGCGTGGTCGTCGCCGGCAGGCGCGAGGGCGTCGAGCGGGTGGCCGCCTGCGTGGTGCGCGCGGACACCCGGGCCGACGTGAACCGCACCGTCAAGCAGCTCCTCGACGTGCGGAAGTCGTCGTTCCTCTCGATGGACCGTGCCGTCGAGGAGTCCGGCATGGCCTACGGCGGCATCACGCCAGTAGGCGTTCCCGAGGCCTGGCGGATCCTCGTCGATAGCCGGGTCCCGGAGATGGAGCTCGCCGTGCTCGGCTCCGGGCTGCGCACCTCCAAGCTGCTGCTGCCCGGGCAGCTGCTCGCCGCGCTGCCGGGCGCCGAGGTGGTCCACGGCCTGGCCGGTTGAGTCGATCGGTCCGACCTGACAACCTTTCCGCACGCCTCCCCCGTTGTCCTGGGTGAGAGGGGCAACGATGACGCGAGCGGTGGTGACTCGGGCGGTGGGGCAGTCGACCGACGGCTTCAGCGAGTTCGTCGCGGCGCGCGGCGACGCGCTGTGGCGCTCGGCCTGGCTGCTGACCGGTGAGCACCAGCTCGCCGAGGACCTGGTGCAGACCGCGCTCGCCAAGTCGTGGCGGCGCTGGCCACAGATCGGTGCCGACGGCTTCGAGGCCTACGTGCGCCGGGTGATGTACACGACGTACGTCTCCTGGTGGCGCCGGAAGTGGCGGGGCGAGCGGCCCACGGCCCGGCTCCCCGAGACCGGCGTCACCGGCCCGGACACCGACGCCCGGCGCGACCTCGTGGCGGCACTCGCCACCCTGCCGCGCGGCCAGCGGGCGGTCGTGGTGCTGCGCTACTTCGAGGACCTGAGCGTGCAGCAGACCGCCGACGCGCTCGGCATCAGCGAGGGCACCGTGAAGAGCCAGGCCGCCCGTGCGCTGACCACGTTGCGCTCCTCTCCCCGGCTGATGCGAGAGGAGCAGACCGATGAGTGACGAGCAGTGGCTGCGCGACCGGCTGTCCGGCGCGGTGCCGCAGCCCCCAGAAGCGCCCGGACGTGCGACGGCGGCGCAGTCGCGCGCCCGACGCGCCCGGCGTCGTACGACGGCCGGAGCGGTGGTGGGCGCAGCAGGCGTGGTCGCCGTCGTCGCGGCACTCGCGACGACGCTCGGCGGCTCCGATGGTGGTGCGGGGCCGGCCGGCCCGGCCGCCTCCGACCCGGCTGCACCGACCGACGTCGCCTGCCCCCCGCCGCCCAGCGAGGACTCACCGGACCCGGTCGACGAGATCGACCCCGACGCGCCCGGCGAGGTGCCGGCCGGCGCCACCGTCGTCCGGCTCTGCCAGGGCGTCGGCATGGAGATCGAGGTGCCCGAGGAGGCACTGACCACCGACGTCGACGGCCTCGTCGACCTGGTCAACGGTCTCGCGGAGACCGACGAGCCGCAGATATGCACCAACGACTACGGCCAGGGCTACCGGCTGGTGTTCGGCTACCCCGACGGCTCGACGTTCGTGGTCTCCAGCCAGCTCTACGGTTGCCGGCTCAACGTCGTCGGCAGCACCTACCGCGTCGACGCGGACGCCCCGATCGACGGCTTCACCGAGCGGCTGCAGCTGCAGGGCCCGTAGCGATCGACGCGGCATCGACCCGAGGGGATGACGGTGGTCGAGGTGCGCGCCACGTCGGTGGTTGAGGTGCGAGCTCGCGAGCCTCGAAACCACCCGTCCCACCATCAGCCGGCGGGGGTTTCGAGGCTCGTCGCTGCGCTCCTCACGCCTCAGCCACCGACGGCACCGGAGCCGACGTCGGTCAGTCGTCAGCCGCGGGGAGCCCCGTGATCCGGAGGCCGGAGTTGGTCTTGTAGCGCCGGTTGATCGAGATCAGCACGGCGGTGAACGGCTCCAGCTGACGGGCGAGCCGCAGCTTGCCGCCGTCGATGCCGACCCGGCCGGTGACCGAGGCGGCGAGGTCCATGGCGACCTCCTTGGCGTCCCTCTTGTCGCCCACCACGATCACGTCCTCGTCGAGGAAGTCGTGGTCGCCCCAGAGCTCGACGGCGGAGACGTTGTGGAAGGCACCGACCACCGTGGCCTCCGGCGCGATCTCCTGGGCCGACTCGGCGGCCGAGCCCTCGCCGCCGTTGATGATCCTGCCGTGGGCGCCGCGCTTGTCGAAGGCCAGCGGGTTCACGCACGAGATCACGGTCCTGCCCGCGAGGGGAAGGGAGGCGACGAGCTCGTCGTGACCGTCGTACGGCACGGCCAGCAGGACCACGTCGCAGGCCGCCACCGCCTCGGCGTTCGCCTTGCCGCTGACCGAGCCGGCACCCGGGATGTCGGTCAACCGGTCGGCGATCTCGGCCGCCACCGTCTCGGCCTTCTCCGCCGCTCGCGAGCCGATCACCACGGGGTGGCCGGCCTTCGCGAACCGATAGCCGAGACCCTTGCCCTGCGGGCCGGTGCCGCCGATGACGGCAACCTCGTACGTCGTGTCTGCAGTCACTGATCCTCCTCGTCGGGGAGCCTGCCACACCGGCGCATCCGCTCGCCGCACCGCCCGCCCCGTGGACGTGTGACCGCGCTCACCCCCCGTTGCTATCGTGACAGTAATACTGTCACAGTTGGTCCCGTCACCTCTCAGGTCCCCGGAAGGGATGGTCATGAAGCTGTCGATGCCGTTGGTCTACGCCGGCAACCCCCGCGAGTCCGCCGATCAGGTGGTCGCGCTGGAGAAGGCCGGGTTGGACACGATCTGGGTCGCGGAGCCGTACGGCTTCGACGCTCCCTCGCTGATGGGCTACCTCGCCGCGAAGACCGAGACCGTCGAGATCGGCGCCGGCATCCTCAACGTCTACTCCCGCACACCGGGCGCGCTGCTGCAGACCGCCGCGGGCCTGGACAACGTCTCGGGTGGTCGCGCGATCCTCGGTCTCGGCGCCTCGGGGCCGCAGGTCATCGAGGGCTTCCACGGCGTTCCCTACGAGCGACCGCTGGGCCGCACCCGTGAGGTCATCGAGATCCTGCGGATGGGCCTGCGCCGCGAGCCGCTGGAGTACCACGGCCGGAACTTCGAGCTGCCGCTCCCGGCCGACCAGGGTCTCGGCCTCGGCAAGCCGCTGAAGCTGCTCAACAAGCCGGAGCGCGACGACCTGCCGCTGTGGGTGGCCGCCCTCGGCGACAAGAACGTCGCGATGACCGCCGAGGTCGCCGACGGCTGGCTGCCGTTCCTCTACCTCCCCGAGAAGGCGCACGAGGTCTGGGGCGGCGCGCTCGAGCGCGGCCTCGCCCAGCGGGACCCGCAGCTCGGACCGCTCGAGATCTCCGCCGGCGGCATGGTCGCCATCGGCGAGGACGTCAAGGGGATGCTCGACTTCATGCGCCCGATGTATGCGCTCTACGTCGGCGGCATGGGCGCGAAGGGCAAGAACTTCTACAACCAGCTCGCCCGCCAGTACGGCTTCGAGAAGGAGGCGGAGGAGATCCAGGACCTCTACCTCGCCGGCAAGAAGAAGGAGGCCGAGGCACTCGTGCCGACCGAGTGGCTCGAGGCCGGCAACCTGGTCGGCCCCGCGTCGTACGTCAAGGAGCGGATCGAGGCGTTCCGCGAGGCAGGCGTGACCAGCTTGTCGGTCTCCCCCGCCTCCGACGACCCCGCCGCAACCATCGCCCAGATCAAGGAGTGGATCTCCTGATGCCCGAGCAGCCGTCGATCTACGAGACCGAGCACGAGGACTTCCGCCAGACCGTGCGGGCCTTCATGGACAAGGAGGTCGTGCCGCACCACGAGCAGTGGGAGGCGGACGGGCAGGTCAGTCGCGAGGTGTGGCGCAAGGCCGGCGACGCCGGCCTGCTCTGCTTCGACGTCCCCGAGGAGTACGGCGGTCTCGGCGTCAAGGACTTCCGCTACAACATGATCCTCGCCGAGGAGGCCGCACGGGCCGGCGCCAGCGGCCCCGGCTTCGCCGTACACACCGACATCATCGTCCCCTACATCGTCGCGCTCGGCACCGACGAGCAGAAGCAGCGCTGGCTGCCCGGGCTCGTCTCGGGCGAGCTGGTCTCGGCGATCGCGATGACCGAGCCGGGGGCCGGGTCGGACCTGCAGGGCATCCGCACCACCGCGGTCGACAAGGGCGACCACTACGTGCTCAACGGGTCGAAGACCTTCATCAGCAACGGCATCCTCTCCGACGTCGTCGTCGTGGTGGCGCGCACCGATCCCGAGGCCGGTCATCAGGGCATCAGCCTGCTCGTGGTCGAGCGCGGCATGGAGGGTTTCACCCGTGGCCGCAACCTGGAGAAGCTGGGCCTGAAGGCGCAGGACACAGCGGAGCTGTCCTTCGACAACGTGGTCGTGCCGAAGGCCAACCTGCTCGGCGAGGAGGGCCAGGGCTTCATCTACCTGATGCAGAACCTCCCGCAGGAGCGGGTCTCGATCGCCTGCATCGCGATCGCCGCGATCGAGCGGGCGCTGGAGCTCACCCTCGACTACGTCAAGGAGCGCGAGGCGTTCGGCCGCTCGATCGGCAGCTTCCAGAACACGCGGTTCACGCTGGCGGAGATGGCGACGGAGGCGTACGTCGCCCGCACCTTCGTCAACCACTGCGTCGAGAAGCTCAACGCCGGCGAGGTCGACACCTCGCTCGCGTCGATGGCGAAGTGGTGGACCACCGAGCTGCAGAAGAAGATCGTCGACCAGGGCGTCCAGATGCACGGTGGATACGGCTACATGAGCGAGTACCCGATCTCCAAGGCGTACGCCGACACCCGGATCCAGACGATCTACGGCGGCACGACCGAGATCCAGAAGGAGATCATCGGGCGCTCGCTCGGGTTGTGACGCCCGCCGGCGCACCGCGCCGATGACACCGCGGCTCTCTCAGGGTCTGTTCAGGGAGAAACCCCGATGCAGGGGTCCTGACACCCTGGGAGAGTCGCAGCATGAAGATCGCAGGCAGCTTCACCGGTCCGGTCACCAAGTGGATCGTGCTCGCCTTCTGGCTGGCCGTCGTGCCGTTCGCCGGCTACTTCGGCGGGCAGCTGGTCGACGAGCAGAACAACGAGACCGAGTCGTGGCTGCCCGACACCGCCGAGTCGACCGTGGCGCTCGACCGGTTGACCGAGGTCAACCCGGGCAGCCAGAACCAGATCCCGACCGAGGTCGTCTACGACGGCGGCGAGGGCGTCAGCGACGCCGACCTGCTCGCAGCGGCCGAGTCGGACGTCGCCGAGCTCCGCACGCTCGACGGCGTGGTCGCCGACGACCCGGAGACCTTCACCGCCGGCGTGAGCCGGCCCGAGCCGTCCGCCGACGGCGAGGTGGTGCGCACGACCATCACCTTCGACCTCGGGTCCGAGGGCTGGGAGGCGATGCCCGAGACGGCCGACCGGATCCGGGCGATCGCCGACCACGACGACATCACCGTGTACGTCGCCGGCGCGGGTGGCCAGGCGGCCGACTCCGCCTCCGCCTTCGAAGGCCTCGACAGCAACCTGCTCCTCGCCGCGCTCGGCGTGGTGGTCGTGCTCCTCCTGCTCGCCTACCGCAGCCCGGTGCTGTGGCTGTTGCCGGTCATCACGGCGCTGGTGGCGCTGACCTCCGCGCAGGCGCTGGTCTACTTCCTGGTCAAGACCGTCGATCTCACGGTGAACGGCCAGACCTACGGCATCCTCTCGGTGCTCGTGATCGGTGCCAGTGTCGACTACGCGCTGCTTCTGGTCGCCCGCTATCGCGAGGAGCTGCGCCGCCACGCCGACCGGCACGAGGCGATGGCGTTCGCACTCCATCGGGCGAGCCCGGCGATCATCGCGAGCGGGCTCACGGTCGCCCTCGGGATGCTGTGCCTGATCGTCGCCGACATGAACTCCACGGCCGGCATCGGCCCGGTCGCCGCCGTCGGGGTCACCGTCGGCGTGCTGGCGATGCTCACCCTCCTGCCGGCGCTGCTGGTGATCACGGGGCGCTGGGTGTTCTGGCCGCTCCGCCCCAAGCTCGGATCGCACGAGCCGACGTCCGACGGCTTCTGGGCGCACGTCGCGGGGTGGATCTCCCGGGCGCCGCGACTGGTCTGGGTCACCACGGTGGTGCTGCTCGCGCTCGCCTGCCTCGCATGGCTGCGGGTCGACACCTCCGGCCTGTCGACCGAGGAGAGCTACACAGAGGAGTTCGACTCCGTGGTCGGCCAGCAGGTGCTGGCCGAGCACGGTCTGGTCGACTCCTCCAACCCGGCGCAGGTCGTGGCCGACGCCGAGGAGGCGGCTGCGGTCCGCGACGCCATGCGTGACATCCCCGGCCTCGCGGCGCCCGGCGAGCCGCTGATCATTCCGTCGGCCGATCCCGGCGCGCCCGGCACCGCGATCATCGAGGCGCCGATGACCGACGACCCGACGACACAGGCTGCGTTCGACACCGTCGAGCGACTGCGCGATGCGGTCCACGCCGTGCCCGACGCCGATGCCCAGGTGACCGGCACCGCCGCGCTGTTCCTCGACATCACCGACGCGTCCACCCGGGACAACTGGGTGATCATGCCGCTCGTGCTGCTCGTCGTCCTGCTGGTGCTGATCGGCCTGCTGCGCAGCCTGCTGGCGCCGGTGATGTTGATCGGCACGGTCGTCCTCTCGTTCGGCGCAGCGTTCGGCCTGAGCTGGCTGGCGTTCGAGTTCCTCTTCGACCACGGCGGGATGAACGCCGGCACTCCGCTGTTCGTCTTCGTCTTCCTGGTCGCCCTCGGCATCGACTACAACATCTTCCTGATGACCCGCGTCCGGGAGGAGACGCCCACCCGCGGCACCCGGCAGGCGGCGAGGGTCGCACTCGCCGCCACGGGAGGTGTGATCACCTCAGCCGGCCTGGTGCTCGCCGGGACGTTCACCGTGCTGACCACGATGCCACTCGTCGACTTCGTGCAGATCGGCTTCGCGATCGCGCTGGGCATCATCCTCGACACCTTCATCGTGCGGTCGGTGCTGGTCACCGCCCTGAACATCGACCTCGGTGGCGTGATCTGGTGGCCGAGTCGGCTGGATCGCGACCGCGTGAGGACCGAGCGGTCCCAGCGGGAGTCCGAACCGGTAGCGTGACCCGGCACTGCCAGGTGCCCGCTCGGGGTTTGAGCGACGTCCTCGGGTGGCAGGAGCCTGGTGAGCCGGGATCGGACCGGGACGCACGGTCCACCACCACCAGGAGGACGCCATGTCGGGTCAGTATCCGCCGCCCCCGCCGGAACGGCCGCCGGGTCAGCCGGGCGGACCTCCGGCCGGACCGCCGCCGGGTGCTCCACCACCGCAGCAGCCGCCGATCACCCCGGGCGGCAGGCCCGTCGGCCCACCGCCCTCCGCCCCGCCGCCGACCGGGCCCACCGTGCGGCCCGGAGCCGGGTGGGGCGCGGGGGGCGCCGTCCCGCCGCCGGCCGGCCCGCCACCTGGGCCGCCTCCTGGGCCGCCTCCTGGTGGACCACCGCCGGGGATGCCGCCCGGTGGTCCGCCCGGTGGACGGAAGGCCCCGGTCAAGCTGATCCTGATCGGCGCTCTCGCCCTCGTCCTGATCATCGGAGTGGCGCTGTCGGCGTTCCTGTACCTCACCGGCCGGCTGGGTTTCGGCCCGTTGAGCGCCAAGGACCAGGAGGCCGTCGCCGTCATCGCCGACGGTGTCGACGGACCGGCATGGGCCACCGCGTCGGACATCGAGTGCGGTGCCGATCATCTGCTGCACGACCAGCGGTCGGCCGAGCTGTCGACCACGGGCCTCATCGAGGAGGACGGCGACGGGTGGGACTACGACCCGAGCGAGTGGGACGAGGACACCGCGACGACGTTCTACGAGGGCGTCCTCGACTGCACCGACGACTGGGCGGGCGCCGTCGGCGAGGTCTGGGAGCTGGACGACGCCGACTGCCTGGGCGGGATCGGCACCACCACGATGGCGACGTACTTCGCCGGCGAGACGCTCATCGGCCTCGAGAACGAGGACGGTGACGTCGCGACCGACGCCGACGAGACGGTCGCGACCATGCGGGCCGATGCGGTCGCCGATCTCGACGACTGCTACGTGGTGGAGGCGCCCGAGCCACAGGCGAAGGCCAAGCCGGCCTACCGCAGCGTGAGGTTCACCTTCTCCGAGATCGGGGCCGAGGGCGCCGACTTCGAGGTCACCGTCAAGGACGGCAGCGAGTGGAGCGAGCTCCCCGGCGCCACGTACCGGCTCGACACCGGCGAAGGTGGGGTCGAGGGCTGTGTCGACGCA
Source organism: uncultured Nocardioides sp. (assembly GCA_964544855.1). Lineage (GTDB taxonomy): Bacteria > Actinomycetota > Actinomycetes > Propionibacteriales > Nocardioidaceae > Nocardioides. The sequence goes on along the minus strand of CAZJDU010000068.1, from coordinate 2,145 downwards.
CGTGTGTCAGCGTCGTACCCCTGGGGCACGGTGAGCGAGGCGGAGTCGGAGTTCTGCGGTAAGGCCAAGAAGAAGGAGTTCTTCTGGCGCAAGCTGCGGCAGTGCAAGTCCGAGGAGCAGCGACCCTGCCAGTCCTACGAGCTGCGCTTCGCCGGCTACCGCACAGGAGAGGTCCTGACGGCGACCTACACCCACAACGGGGGCGACTGCCTCGCGGCGAGCGGCTCGTGCACCGCCACGCAGTTCGTCCAGGTGAGCGGTCGGGGCATGATCCAGACCTGGAGCTTCCCGCTCGACTACAACGGACGCTTCGTCGCGACGCTCGAGGACGGCACGACGGCGGTCCTGCCCAACTGATCGGTCCACGGGGTGGGGCGCATCCGGTGCGCCCCGCCCCGGCGACTAGCCTGACCGGGATGAGCGACACCCCGACACCCCAGCAGGTACGGCGTGCGTTGGCCCGGGCCGAGCGGGGCGCGGCGCTGGACGTCGGTGAGGCGGCGGCGTTGCTGGCCGCGACCGGTGAGGAGCTGGATCGGCTCACGGCAGCCGCGGCACGGGTGCGGGACGCCGGACTGGTCGCGGCGGGCCGTGCCGGGGTGGTGACCTACTCGCCGAAGGTGTTCGTCCCGGTGACCAGGCTGTGCCGGGACCGGTGTCACTACTGCACGTTCGTGGAGACCCCGAAGCAGGCGGCGCGGGAGGGGCGGGAGCCGTTCCTCTCGCCCGACGAGATCCTGGAGATCGCCCGGCAGGGCGCCGGGCTGGGGTGTCTGGAGGCGCTGTTCACCCTGGGTGACCGGCCCGAGGACCGGTGGCCCGAGGCGCGGGAGTGGCTCGACGAGCGGGGCTATGACTCGACGTTGGCCTATGTGCGGGCGATGGCGGTGCGGGTGCTGGAGGAGACCGGGCTGCTCCCCCACCTCAACCCGGGTGTGATGTCGTGGACCGAGCTCAACCGGCTCAAGCCGGTCTCCCCCTCGATGGGGATGATGCTGGAGACCACCTCGCGGCGGCTGCACGAGACCAGGGGCGAGGCCCACTACGGGTCGCCGGACAAGGACCCCGCGGTCCGGCTCCGGGTGCTCGAGGACGCCGGCCGGCTCTCGATCCCGTTCACCTCCGGGCTGCTGGTCGGCATCGGGGAGACGCTCACCGAGCGCGCCGAGACGATCTTCGCGCTCCGCGCGAACGCGCGTGCCTACGGGGCGCTGCAGGAAGTGATCGTGCAGAACTTCCGCGCCAAGCCCGACACCGCGATGCGCCACACCGACGACCTGGCGCTGGCCGAGTTCCGCGCCGCGATCGCGGTCACCCGGCTGGTGCTCGGCCCGAAGGCCCGGGTGCAGGCACCACCCAACCTGGTCGACGCCTCCGAGTGCCGGGCGCTGCTCGAGGCCGGTGTCGACGACTGGGGCGGCGTCTCGCCGCTGACCCCGGACCACGTCAACCCCGAACGGCCCTGGCCCTCCCTGGACCGGCTCCGGTCGATCACCACCGACTGCGGGTTCGACCTCAAGGCACGGCTCACCGTGCACCCCGAGTACGTCACCGGCGCGCTGGGCCGCGGCGAGCCCTGGCTCGACCCCCGCCTGGCCGGCCACGTCGCCGCACTCGCCGCCACCGACGGGCTCGCCGAGCCCGACGTACGACCCGCACCGCGACCCTGGCAGGAGCCCGACGGCGGCCTGGAGCAGCACGGCCGCACCGACCTCCACACCGCCGTCGACACCGAGGGCCGCACCACCGACCGCCGCTCCGACTTCGCCTCGGTCTACGGCGACTGGGACACCATCAAGGACGCCGCGGCGGGTCTCGATACGCCCTCGCTCGTCCCTCGCGAGGGCTACTCGACCAGCGTCCCCCAGCCGCACCCGGCGAGTAGCCCCCAGCCCCGCTCGTCGAGTAGCCGGCGAGGAACGAGCCGGCGTATCGAGACGCAGGGCATCACCGCGCTGCGCGCCGCCGAGGCCGACCCCGGCAACCTCTCCGACGAGCACGCGCTGACCCTGATCACCGCCGAGGGCGACCTGCTCGACCAGGTCGCCCGGCTGGCCGACGACCTCCGCAAGGAGACCGTGGGCGAGGACGTCACCTACGTCGTCAACCGCAACATCAACTTCACCAACGTCTGCTATGTCGGCT
>CAZJDU010000067.1:14878-20999 GCA_964544855.1 uncultured Nocardioides sp. | reverse complement strand
TCAGCCGAGCCACAGGTAGCGGTTCTCCGGGCGCCCGGTGGCGCCGTACTTCGGCTCGACGCGGGCCCGTCCCTCGGCTGCCAGCTGCTCGAGGTAGCGCCGGGCGCTGACCCGGGAGACCCCGACCACGGCGCCGATCTCGTGGGCAGAGGCCGAGCCCGCGGTGGCCAGGGCGGTGCGGACGGCCTGCATCGTGGTGGGCGAGAGCCCCTTAGGCAGGGTCGGTGCTGGTCGGCCCCGGCGAGGGGTGGCGAGCAGCCGGTCGACCTGCTCCTGGTCGAGCGTGGCCGCGCTCGCCTCGGTACGGCGGATCTCGGCGCGGTGCCGTAGGTAGTCGTCGAGCCGCTCGCGCAGCACCTGGGCCGTGAACGGCTTGACCAGGTAGTGGAGAACCCCGCCGGCCATCGCCGCCCGCACGGTCTCGAGCTCACGTGCCGCCGTGATCGCGACGACGTCGACGGGCCGTCCGGTCCGGCCGCGGATCAGCGTGAGCACCTCCAGTCCGGTCATGTCGGGGAGATAGACATCGAGGAGCACCAGGTCCGGCCCGAGCTCGTCGACCAGCCGGAGCGCCCCAGCCCCGTCATGTGCCTCGCCGACGACCGAGAAGCCGCCGTGCGACTCGACGAAGCCGCGATGCAGCGCAGCCACCGCGAAGTCGTCGTCGACGACGAGCACCCGAGGACGGTCGGTCATCCGTTGTCACCTGCCGTCGCTCCGGGCCCGACGACCGGCGCGGCGGTCGCCTCCCGGGCGGGCAGGCGCACCTCGAACCGGGCGCCTCCGCCCGGGGCCTCGGAGACGGTGACGCTGCCGCCGCGGCGAGTGGCCACGCGATGCACGAGCGCCAGCCCGATCCCACGGGTGCCGGACGGGCCCTTGGTGCTCCAGCCGGACTCGAGGATCCGCGTTCGCTCCGGCGCCGGAACGCCGGGCCCGTCGTCGCTGACCGTCACCGACGTGCCGTCCTCGTCCTGACGCAGTGCCACCTCGACGACGCCGCCGGGCGGGCTGGCGTCCACCGCGTTGTCGATCAGGTTGCCGAGGACGGTGAGCAGGTCCGTGCTCTCCTGCGGCGCGACCGTGGACTCGGGGTCCACCCGGAGCCGGACGCCGCGCTCCTCGGTGGTCGTGGACTTGGCCAGCAGCAGGGCGACCACGTCCGGGTTGTCGATCCCCGGCACGGCGGCGCCGCGGGTCAGCGGTCCGCCGTGGCCGGTGCGCGCGATGAAGTCCATCGCCTCCTCGGTGTGTCCCAGCTCGATCAGTCCCGACACGACGTGCATCCGGTTGGAGAACTCGTGCGCCTGGGCGCGCAGCGCCTGCGTGAGGTCGCGGGCGCCGTCGAGCTCGTGGATCGTCCGGAGCAGCTCGGTGCGGTCGCGCAGGATCAGCACCACGCCGACGGGTCGCCCGTCGACCCGCGCCTCGCTGCGCTGCGCCAGCAGGATCCGCTCGTCGGCCAGCAGCAGGCGCTCGCTGGCATCACCGTCGTCGCGGAGCAGGGCGAGCAGGCTGGGCTCCAGCACCTCCTCGGCAGGCCGACCCACGACGTCCGTGCCGAGGTCCAGCAACCGGGCGGCCTGGTCGTTGACCACCGCGACCCGCTCCCGGTCGTCGACCGCGACCAGGCCCTCGCCGATGCCGTGGAGCATCGCCTCCCTCGTCTCCAGGAGCGAGGCGATCTGCTCCGGCTCCAGTCGGTAGATCCGCCGCCAGACCAGCCGAGAGACCCACACGGCGCCGAGCGTGCCGACGAGCACGGCGCCGACGAGCCACACGATGAGCTGCGGCAGGCTGCTGAGCAGGTCGGCGCGGAGCTCGGACTCCAGGATGCCCACCGAGACCGTGCCGATGATGGTGCCGTCCTCGTCGCGGATCGGCAGCTTCACCCGCCAGGACTCGCCGAGCGTGCCGGTCTGGGTGCCGACGTACATCTCGCCCGACAGCGGGACCGAGGGATCGGTGGAGACCCGCTTGCCGATGCGGCCCTCGTCGGGATGGGAGTAGCGGATGCCCTGGGCGTCGGTGACGACGACGTACGTGACGCCGGAGGCCTGGCGGATCAGCTCCGCGATCGGCTGGATCGTCGCGGACGGGTCATCGTCGTCGTACGCCTCGACGACCGACGGCAGCGTGGCGACGCTCTGGGCGACGCCGATCATCTGCTGCTGGTAGGAGTCCCGGATCTGTGCCGCCTGCATCAGCGTCGCGACCACGCCGACGATGCAGACGGTCGTGGTCACGATCAGCAGCTGGAGCACCAGCAGCTGGGTGCGCAGCGAGAGCCTCCTGACCATCCCGTCATTGTGCCGCAGGTCACACCGGTCGGATCCTCACTGACAGCGGGCGGACCACATGACCAGAAGTTCCAATACGACCAGTACGTCCGCAAGGTTCCGGCACCGCTGCTGAGGCTCCTAACTTGCCGCGGGTTGTGACACCCGTCACCGGAAGAAGGAGTAACGAACCATGACCGTTCCGCGGACCACCCCCCGCCGCCTCGCCCGGATCGCGGTGCCGATGGCAGCGACGCTCGCGCTCGCCGCCTGCGGCAGCGTCTCCGGCAGCACTGGATCGGAGTCCGGCACCGATGCGCTGCAGATCATCGTCCCGGCCGACCCCGGTGGTGGCTGGGACGCCACCGGCCGCGCGATGCAGAAGGTCCTCCAGGACAACGACCTCGTCGACTCCGCGCAGGTCACCAACGTCGGCGGCGCCGGCGGCACCGTCGGCCTCGCCCAGCTCGCCAACGAGACCGACCCGAACACGCTGATGGTGATGGGGCTGGTGATGGTCGGCGCGATCGAGACCAACGCGTCGGAGACGACGCTCGCCGACGCCACGCCGATCGCCGAGCTGACCGAGGAGGCCGAGATCATCGTGGTGCCGGCGGACTCGCCGTACGACACCGCGCAGGACCTCGTCGACGACATCGAGGCCACCGGGCAGGACGTCGCGGTGACGGGCGGCTCCGCGGGAGGCGCCGACCAGATCCTCGCCGCCCTGCTGCTCCAGGAGGCCGGGGTGCCGGCCGACCAGATCGCCGCGAAGCTCAACTACATCCCCTACTCCGGCGGGGGCGAGTCGCTCGCCGCGCTGCTCGGCGACAAGGTCGACGCCGGCATCTCCGGTGTCTCGGAGTACGCCGAGCAGGTCAAGGCCGGCGAGCTGAAGGCGCTGGCGGTGTCGAGCGAGGAGCGCTCCGAGCTGCTGCCCGACGTGCCCACGCTCGGTGAGCAGGACATCGATCTGACCCTCACCAACTGGCGAGGCGTCGTGGCGCCGGGGTCGATCGACGACACCAAGGCCGAGGAGCTGACCGAGCTCGTCACCGACATGCACGGCACCGGTGACTGGTCGACCGTGCTCGAGGAGAACGCCTGGGCCGACGCGTTCCTGGCCGGTGCGGAGTTCGAGACGTTCCTCGACGAGGACATCACCCGGGTCCAGGGCGTGCTGACCGACATCGGGCTGGTCGAGTGACGTGACCGACCTGTCCACCGCGCGCTCCGAGGCGCGCACCGTCCCCGTCGGCGAGCTGGTGTTCGCCGGCGGGGTGGTGGCGCTGGGCGTCTTCGCCCTGGCCCGCGCGCACACGATCAACGAGCCGGTGGCGGCCAGTGGGATGGGGCCGCGTGCCCTGCCCTACCTGATCGGCGCGGCCCTGCTCGCCTCGGGGGCGGCGGTCCTGGTCGGCGTCCTCCGCGGGAGGCTCGGCGAGGCGGAGGCCGGGGAGGACGTCGCCGCGGACGAGCGGACCGACTGGCTCACGGTCGCCCTGCTCGTCGCACTGTTCGTCGTCCACATCTTCCTGATCGTTCCCGCGGGATGGCCGGTCGCCGCCGCGGTGCTCTTCACCGGGTGTGCCTGGGTCTTCGGTGCCAAGCTGCGCTGGCGCGCCGCCATGATCGGGGTCGCCCTGGCGCTGGTCCTGCAGCTCGTGTTCGCCGGCGGCCTGGGCGTCTCCCTCCCGCCGGGGCCACTGCTGGAGGGGGTGTCGTTCCTCCATGGGTGACGTCTCGGCCCTGATGAACGGCTTCGCCACGGCGCTGCAGCCGGCGTACCTGCTGCTGGCGCTGCTGGGTGTCTTCCTCGGCACCGCGGTGGGGGTCCTCCCGGGCATCGGCCCGGCGATGACGGTCGCGCTCCTGCTGCCGCTCACCTACACGCTGGATCCGACGGCCGCGATGATCGTCTTCGCGGGGATCTACTACGGCGGCATGTACGGCGGCTCGACCACCTCGATCCTGTTGAACACGCCCGGTGAGTCGGCGTCGATCATCACCGCGCTCGAGGGCAACCGGATGGCGAGGCTCGGCCGGGGCACCGCGGCCCTGGCCACGGCCGCGATCGGCTCGTGGGTGGCGGGCACGCTCGCCACCATCGCGCTCACCTTCCTCGCCCCGACGGCCGCCGAGCTGGCCGTGCAGCTCGGACCGGTCGACTACGTGGCGCTGATGGTGCTGGCCTTCCTGACGGTGGGCGCACTCCTCGGCAGCTCGGTCAGCCGCGGGCTCGCATCACTGTCGCTGGGGCTCTTCATCGGCCTGGTCGGCGTCGACCAGCTCTCCGGACAGATGCGCTTCACCCTCGGCGTGCCCGCGCTCAACGACGGCATCGACGTGGTGCTGGTCGCGGTCGGTCTGTTCGCGGTCGGCGAGTCCTTGTACGTCGGCTCCCGGCTGCGGCGGGGCCCGGTCGAGGTGGTGCCGATCGCCAAGGGATGGCGCAGCTGGATGACCCGCGAGGACTGGTCTCGTTCCTGGCGGCCCTGGCTGCGCGGCAGCGCGATCGGCTTCCCGATCGGCACCATCCCCGCCGGGGGTGCGGACGTCTCCACGTTCCTGTCCTACGCCACCGAGAAGCGGCTGGCGAAGGGGGAGCGCAAGGAGGAGTTCGGCCACGGGGCGATCGAGGGCGTCGCCGGGCCGGAGTCGGCGAACAACGCGGCCGCGGCGGGTGTGCTGGTGCCGTTGCTGACCCTCGGCCTCCCGACGTCGGCCACGGCAGCGATCATCCTGGCGGCGTTCAAGTCCTACAACATCCAGCCGGGCCCGCTGCTGTTCGAGTCCAACGCTCCGCTCGTGTGGGCGCTCATCGCGAGCCTGTACGTCGGCAACCTGATGCTGCTGGTGCTCAACCTGCCGCTGGTCGGCATGTGGGTGCGGGTGCTGCAGATACCGCGGCACTACCTCTACGCGGGGATCCTCACGTTCGCCGCGATGGGCGCCTTCGCGGTCAACTTCGTGCCCGCGGACGTGATCATCCTCGTCGTGATCGGGCTGGTCGGGTTCTTCATGCGCCGGTACGGCTACCCGGTCTCGCCGATGGTGGTCGGAATGATCCTCGGCCCGATGTTCGAGAACCAGCTGCGACGGTCACTGGCCATCTCCCAGGGCGATCCGGTCACCCTCGTGCAGTCGCCGTTCGCCGTGACCGTGTATGCCGCGATCGCCCTGGTCTTCGCGGTCTCGCTGGCTCTCAAGCGTCGGGAGCGCCGGACCGCGGAGGCGCTGGCCCGTCCGGAGGCGGATCCCGCCGGCGCCGCCGGTGGACAGGAAGGAGGCGATGCGCGATGACGGTCGTCCTCGGTTACGTCCCGAACGAGCTGGGCGATGCCGCCCTCGACTCCGCGATCGTGGAGTCGCGGCGCCGCGCCACGGACCTGGTGGTGGTCAACACCACGCGCGCGGACCGACTCGTGGACCCGCGCTACGCGCAGCCCGCTCAGGCCGCGGCGCTGGAGGAACGACTCGGCGCAGCGGGAGTGCCGCACCAGGTGCGTCGGTTCACCTCCGAGGACCTGGCGGCCGAGGACCTGCTGCGGATCGCCGCGGAGGTCACTGCCGAGCTGATCGTGATCGGACTGCGTCACCGGAGTCCGGTCGGCAAGCTGCTCATGGGCTCCACCGCACAGCGGATCCTGCTCGAGGCCCGGTGCCCGGTGCTGGCGGTGAGGCTGCCGGCGCGTTGAATCGGGGGTTTTCGGGCCTTCAGTCGGGGGGTTTCGGGCACTCGGTTCGGGGAGCGGCGCGCCGAAGTTGTCCGAAACCCCCCGACTGAAGGCCCGAAAACCCCCGATTCAACCTGCGCGGATGCCGTCGAGCAGCAGCGAGCA
>CAZJDU010000067.1:0-14778 GCA_964544855.1 uncultured Nocardioides sp. | reverse complement strand
AGGCCCGAAAACCCCCGATTCAACCTGCGCGGATGCCGTCGAGCAGCAGCGAGCAGACCTGGTCGGCGAGCTCGGCGGTCGGCTGCCCCTTGCCGGGGCGGTACCACTCGGTGAGCGAGTTGATCGTGCCGAAGATCAGCCGAGCGGTGGTGTGGGCGTCGAGGTCGGCGCGCACGTCGCCCTCGTCGATCGCCTCCTGGACCACGCCGGCGACGAACTTGTCGAACGCACGGCGCTGCTCGAGGGCCCACCGCTCGGTCTCGGTGTTGCCGTGCACCGCGAGCAGCAGCGTGACGTAGGGGAGCCGGTCGGCGAGGATCTCGATGTCGCGGTGGATGAGGTGGGTGAGCCGGTCGATGGCACGGCCGACGGTCGCGCCCTCCTCGGTGGTGCTCGCCATGAGGGGGTCGAGCGCCTTCTCCAGGCCCAGCCGGAGCAGCTGCTCCTTGCTCTCGATGTGGTGATAGATCGATGACTTCGACAGCCCCGACGCCTGCGAGAGGTGCTGGAAGCTGGTGCCGTCGTACCCCCGCTCGGTGAAGACCTCGACCGCGACGGCGAGCAGCCGGTCCAGGTCGTAGCGCGGCCGCGGCTCCCCCGAGGGCAGCCGCCGGCTGCGGACCGGGCGCTCGCTCATCGCGGTGACCTCAGCCTGCCGTGACCTCGCCGGTGAACATCACCCGCGGCGCGTTGATGTTCTCGGCGTCAGCGCCCACCTCGGCCATCTGCTGGGACTTCAGCGCCGCCTTGAGCGCGTCGGCGTCGTCGAAGTCGAGCTCGGCGACGAGGTACGGCGCCTCGCCCGGCCCGAGCACGCGCGGCTTGGAGAACGACGCGGAGCGCAGTCCGGGCAGTGCCTCGCACAGGGGCACGTGGATGCCGAAGTAGTGCTCGTCGAAGGCGGCGGGGTCCTCGGGCGCGCCGTACTGGACGGTCAAACGGTGCATGGTCAGCTCTCCTCCTGGGGCCAGGTCTTCGCGACCAGCGTGAGGACGTCGTACGTCGCCACGGGCTCGCCGGCCGCGTTGGTGACCACAGCGTCCCATCTCACCTCGCCGTAGTCGGCGCGGGTACGCGGAGTGATCTGCTTGACGGTGAGCGTGACCCGGATCGTGTCGTCGGCCTTGACCGGCGTGAGGAACCGCAGGTCGTCGACGCCGAAGTTGGCCAGCACCGGGCCGGGGTCGGGGTCGACGAAGAGCCCGGCGGCGAAGGAGACCAGCAGGTAGCCGTGGGCGACGATGCCGCCGAAGAGGGGGTTCTGCGACGCGGCCGCCTCGTCGGTGTGGGCATAGAAGGTGTCGCCGGTGAACTCCGCGAAGTGCTCGATGTCGGCCCGGGTCACCGGCCGCGGCTCGGACTCGATGGTGTCGCCGATCCGCAGCTCGGCGAGGCTCTTGCGGAAGGGGTGGGTCTCCTCGACGCGTCGCTGTGAACCGGTCGTCCAGCGGCCCGTGATCGCCGTCAGCATGTCGGGGGAGGCCTGCACGGCGGTGCGCTGCATCAGGTGCAGCACGCCGCGGATGCCACCCAGCTCCTCGCCGCCGCCGGCACGGCCCGGGCCGCCGTGCACCAGCACCGGCAGCGGGCTGCCGTGACCGCCGGCCGCGGCGGCCTCCTGGGCGTCCTCACGGTCGACCACCAGGATCCGGCCGTGGTGGGGCGCGATGCCCAGCACCACCTGACGCGCGACAGCCGGGTCGTGAGTGACCAGCGAGCCGACCAGGCTGCCCCGGCCGCGCGCGGCGAGGTCGACGGCCTCGTCGACCGAGCCGTAGGTGAGCACCGTGCTGACCGGGCCGAACGCCTCCACGTCGTGGGGCTCCACCGCACCCGCGCGGGCGCGCAGCAGGATCGGCGAGAGGAAGGCGCCCCGCTCGGCGTCGGCGTCGACCACGTCGACCGACGCCGGGTCGCCGTACACGATGTCGGCGGAGGCCTGCAGCGTCTCGACCGCCTTGCGTACCTCCTCGCGCTGCCCGAGGCTCGCCAGCGCGCCCATCCGTACGTCGTCGCTCGCCGGGTTGCCGACGGTGATCCTCGCGAGGCGGGCCGTGATCGCCTCGACCACGGCGTCGGCCATGCCCTCGGGGACGATGGTGCGCCGGATCGCGGTGCACTTCTGGCCGGCCTTGACGGTCATCTCGGTGACGACGCCCTTGACGAACTGGTCGAACTCGGGGTCGTCGGTCGTGACGTCGGGGCCGAGGATCGAGCAGTTGAGCGAGTCCGCCTCGACGCCGAGCTGCACGCCGCGGTGGAGCACCGACGGGTGGTTGCGCAGCACCGCGGCGGTGTGGGCCGAGCCGGTGAAGCCGACGTGGTCCTGCTCGCCGAGCTCGTCGAGCAGCGTGCCGGCGCTGCCGCACAGCAGCTGCAGCGAGCCCTCCGGCAGGATCCCGGAGTCGACGATGCGGCGGACGACGGCCTCGGTGAGGTACGCCGTCTGGCTGGCGGGCTTCACGATGCTCGGCAGGCCGGCGAGGAAGGCCGGTGCGAGCTTCTCCAGCATCCCCCACACCGGGAAGTTGAAGGCGTTGATCTGGACGGCGACGCCGGGGCGGGAGGTGTAGAGGTGCTGCCCGGCGAAGGTTCCCTGCTTGCCGAGGGGCTCGAGGGCGCCGTCGAGGAGGACGGTGTCGTTGGGCAGCTCGCGGGTGCCCTTGCTGGCGTAGCTGAAGACCGTGCCGAAGCCGCCGTCGATGTCGACCATCGAGTCGCGGCGGGTGGCGCCGGTGCGGGCCGAGAGGGCGTAGAGGTCGTCCTTGTCGCTGCTGAGCTGCTTGGCCAGCTGCTTGAGCAGCCCGGCACGCTCGTGGAAGGTCAGCTCGCGGATCGCGGGGCCGCCGACGGTGCGCGCGTGGGCGACCATCGCCCCGGGATCGATGCCGTGGCTCGAGACGCGGGTGACCTCCTCGCCGGTCGCGGCGTCGAGGACGGGCTCGCCCTCGCCGTCGGGTCGCTGCCATCGGCCGGCGACGTAGCTCTCCAGTGGTGCGCTCATCAGGGGTGACTCCAGTCCGTTGCGCGGGCGGTGTTCGCTGTGTCACAGTAGTACAGAACGTTCGGTCAGTAAATGGGCGCACTACCGCCGCTCGACCACCGGAGATCAGGAGGCCCTATGACGTCGACCGTCCCCGACGCCGAGCTCGAGGAGCAGTTCGAGGCGGTGATCGCCGCGGCCGACCGGATCGAGCCGCGGGACTGGATGCCGGAGGGCTACCGCAAGACCCTGGTGCGGCAGATCGCGCAGCACGCGCACTCGGAGATCATCGGCATGCAGCCGGAGGGCAACTGGATCGGTCGGGCGCCGTCGCTGCGGCGCAAGGCGATCCTGCTGGCCAAGGTGCAGGACGAGGCGGGGCACGGGCTCTACCTCTACTCCGCCACCGAGACGCTGGGTGCCTCCCGGCAGGAGCTGACCGAGAAGCTGATCTCCGGGGCGCAGAAGTACTCCTCGATCTTCAACTACCCGACGCTGTCCTACACCGACGTCGGCACGATCGGCTGGCTGGTGGACGGCGCGGCGATCTGCAACCAGGTGCCGTTGTGCCGGACCTCGTTCGGTCCGTACGGGCGGGCGATGATCCGGATCTGCAAGGAGGAGTCGTTCCACCAGCGGCAGGGCTATGAGCTGTTGATGACGATGATGCGCGGCACCGACGAGCAGCGGGCGATGGTGCAGGAGTCGGTGGACCGCTTCTGGTGGCCGGCGCTGATGATGTTCGGTCCGCCGGACGCGGACTCGCCCAACACCCAGCAGTCGATGGCGTGGGGGATCAAGCGCCACACGAACGACGAGCTGCGGCAGAAGTTCGTCGACATGAGCGTGCCGCAGGCCGAGGCGCTCGGCGTGACCTTCCCCGACCCGGAGCTGCGCTGGAACCCCGAGCGCGGGCACTACGACTTCGGTGAGCCGGACTGGGAGGAGTTCTGGGACGTGGTGAAGGGCAACGGACCGTGCAACGCGCAGCGGCTGGCCCACCGGCGGCAGGCGCACGAGGACGGCGCCTGGGTGCGCGAGGCGGCCCTCGCGTTCGCGGACAGCGGCGGTCGGGTGCGAGGAGCGCCAGCGACGAGCCTCGAGACCACCGCAACGGAGAGGGACTGAGATGACCAAGGCGGAGTGGCCGCTCTACGAGGTGTTCGTGCGCAGCAAGCGCGGCCTCAACCACGTGCACGTCGGGTCGCTGCACGCCCCCGACGACCAGATGGCACTGCGCCACGCGCGCGACGTCTACACCCGCCGCAACGAGGGCGTGAGCATCTGGGTGGTGCCCTCGGCGGCGGTGACGGCGTCGAGCCCGGACGAGAAGGACCCGCTCTTCGCGCCGAGCGGCGACAAGGTCTATCGCCACCCGACGTTCTACGACATCCCCGACGACGTCCCGCACATGTGAGCGCGGGGAGGAGAGCGATGAGCGAGCATCAGCCCGAGATCCACACCGAGCGGGCCGAGGAGCACGAGAACGCCTATCAGGACCTGCTGGTCAACGACGCCCACTGGGCCTTCGGCACCGACTTCGAGGACCCGCTGGCCGGTGTGGACACGACGGTGCCCGACGGCGTCGAACCGGCCGTGCTGGCGACGTACTGCCTGATGCTGGGCGACGACGCGCTGGTGCTCTCCCAGCGGCTCGCGGAGTGGTGCAGCCGGGCGCCGGACCTGGAGGAGGACATCGCGCTGGCCAACATCGCGCTGGACCTGCTCGGTCAGGCGCGGCTGCTGCTGGCCCGGGCCGCGGCCGCCGACCCGGCGTGCGTGCCGGTGCCGGCCGAGGACTCGCCGGTGCCCGACGAGGACCGGCTGGCGTTCTTCCGGGGCGACCACGACTTCCGCAACGTGCGGCTGGCCGAGATGCCGAACGGCGACTTCGGCGAGACCGTCGCCCGGCTGCTGCTCTTCTCCACCTGGCGGCTGGCGCTGCTCGAGCGGCTCACCGGGAGCCGCGACGCCGTGCTGGCGGCGGTCGCGGCGAAGGGCGTCAAGGAGGTCACCTACCACCGCGACTTCGCCGGACGCTGGTTCCTCACCCTGGCGCGGGGCACCGAGGAGTCCCGGCGGCGGGTGACGGCCGGGCTGGCGTCGGTGCTGCCGCTGTGGAGCGAGCTGTTCGAGACCCACGACGCCGAGCGTGACGCAGCGAGCGCAGGGGTCGGTGTCGACCCGGCCGAGCTGGCCGCCGAGTGCGACGTCGTGCTCGAGCAGGTGCTCGCGGCCAGCGGCGTCGAGCGGCCGGAGGCCCAGCCGCTCGCCGGCGTCCGCGGTCGCAAGGGGCGCGATGGTCTCCACACCGAGGCCCTGAGCCTGCTGCTCGCCGAGATGCAGTCGGTTGCCCGGGCGCACCCGAGGGGGCAGTGGTGAGGGGGGTTGTCCGGCAGTCGCTGAACTTGTCCGGTGTTGCAACGCCGGACAAGTTCAGCGATCCCCGGTCGACCGGGGATCGCAGCCACGCCGGCGCCCCCGCCTGGTACATCGCGGCCACCGTCGTCGACCCCGAGCTGCCGATGCTGACGCTCGCCGACCTCGGGGTGCTGCGCGACGTCGAGGTCGCCGAGGACGGCGTCGTGGTCGTCTCGATCACGCCGACCTACTCCGGCTGCCCGGCGATGGCGACGATGCGCGACGACCTGGTGCGGCGGCTGCAGGAGGAGGGGTACGACGACGTCCGGGTCGAGGTCGTGCTGCAGCCGGCCTGGACCACCGACTGGATCACGCCCGCGGGCCGCGCCGCGCTCACCGAGGCCGGCATCTCACCGCCCGGCCCGGCCGAGCACCGGGAGGGGCCGGTGGCGTTGCGCCTCGCGCCGACCCGCCGGGCGCTGCACTGTCCGCAGTGCGGCTCCGCCGACGTCGAGGTGACCTCGGAGTTCGGCTCGACCGCGTGCAAGGCGCTCTATCGCTGCCGGGAGTGCCGCGAGCCCTTCGACCACATCAAGGAGATCTGAGGTGACCGAGACCACCGAGGCCCGACCGCCGGCCGGGCAGGGGAGCCGGGTGCGGTTCCACCCGCTGACCGTGGCCGATGTCGAGCGGCTGACCGAGGACGCGGTCGCGGTGACCTTCGAGGTGCCTGAGGAGCTGCGCGGGGAGTTCGCCTTCGAGGCCGGCCAGAAGCTCACGCTGCGGCGCGTCGTCGACGGCGTCGAGCAGCGCCGCGACTACTCGATCTGCTCGCCCGTGGGCAGCAGGCCGCGGGTCGGCGTACGAGAGATCCCGGACGGGCTGTTCTCGTCCTGGCTGGTGCGCGAGGTACGCCCCGGCGACGTGGTCGAGGTGCAGCCGCCCTCGGGCAGCTTCCGCGCCGACCCGGTCGCGGGCGGCCGGCACCTGTGCATCGCCGCCGGCTCGGGCATCACCCCGATGCTCTCGATCGCCACCACGATCCTGGGCAACCCCGACAGCCACGTGACGCTGCTCTACGGCAACCGGTCGACGCGGTCGGTCATGTTCGCCGAGGAGCTGGCCGACCTCAAGGACGCCCACCACGACCGGTTCGAGCTGGTCCACGTGCTCTCCCGGGAGCCGCGGGACGTGGAGCTCTTCAGCGGCCGGCTGGACGCCGAGCGGCTGCATCGGCTGCTGTCGACCCTGGTGCCGGTCGGCGACATGGACCATGTGTGGCTGTGCGGTCCGTTCGGCATGCTCAGCGACGCGCGCGAGGTGCTCGCCGACCTGGGTGTGCCGGCCGAGCGGGTCCACTTCGAGCTGTTCTACGTCGACGAGCCGCCCCCCGAGCTGCACCATGCCGACCGGGTCGTCGAGGGTGAGACGAGCGATGTCACCGTCGTGCTGGACGGGCGCAGCACCACCACCCCGATGCCGCGGAGCGCCACGATCCTCGACTCCGCGCAGACCACGCGCAGCGACCTGCCGTTCGCCTGCAAGGGCGGCGTGTGCGGCACCTGTCGTGCCAGGATCGGTGACGGTGAGGTCGACATGGTGCGCAACTACGCCCTGGAGCCGGACGAGGTGGAGCAGGGATTCGTGCTCACCTGCCAGACCTTCCCGCTGAGCGACCACGTGACCGTCGACTACGACGCCTGAGGAGTGCCCGTGACGGACCCGGACCCGATGGAGCTCGCCCGGCGCAGTGCGGAGGTGATGTGGTCCGAGGACGCGGCGAGCAAGGCGCTCGGGATGGAGATCGTGGACGTCACGCCCGGCGCCGCCCGGGTGCGGATGGAGGTCCGGCCCGACATGGTCAACGGCCACGACCTCTGCCACGGCGGCCTGATCGCGACGCTCGCCGACAGCGCCTTCGCCGTGGCCTGCAACAGCCACGGCACCGTGACGGTCGCCTCCGGCTTCGCCGTCGACCTCCTCGAGCCGGGCCGGCTCGGCGACGTGCTGGTCGCGGAGGCGCGCGAGGTGGCGCTGCGGGGACGCACCGGGGTGTACGACGTCACGGTCCGGCGTGGCGACACCGTGATCGCGGAGTTCCGTGGCCGCAGCCGGTCGCTCGGACGACCGATCAGTGGCGAGCCTCAGTGACGCGGCCGGACGAGCAGTCCCTCGAACGCCAGCGTGGTCACCGCGTCGGCGAGCCGCCCGGCGTCGTGCTGGCGGTCCGGGCGCACCCACTCGACCAGCGAGTTGACCATCCCGAACAGCAGCCGGCTCAGCAGGTCGGCCGGGATGTCGTCGCGCAGGTCGCCGGCCGCAGCCGCGGCACCGGCCAGCGCCGCCACCCGGTCGTCGATCGCGCGGCGGCGCCGCAGCGCCTCCTGCTCGATCGCGCTGTTGCCGTGCACCCGCAGCAGCAGCGTCACCGCCGGCAGGTGGTCGACCAGCACCGTCACGCTGCCGGTCACCGCTGCCCGCAGCCGGTCCGCAGCCGGGCGCGAGAGGTCGCGCTCGGCTTCGTCCAGCGCTGCCTCGAGGGCGTCCAGCGCCTCGCTCAACGCCTCGGCGAGCAGGTGCTCCTTGCTCGGCACGTGATGGTAGATCGCCGACTTGGTCAGCCCCAGCTCGCGCGCGAGGTCGCCCATGCTGGTGGCGTCGTACCCCTGGCGGTTGAAGACCTCGACCGCGCGACGGCGCACGGTCGCCTGGTCGTACCCCGGACGGCCGCGTCGCGCAGCCCGCGTCTCCCCGTCCACACGCCCAGATTCTCACAACGCACTCCCAGGAGGCCCGCATGACCAGCCAGCCCGTGACCGTCGAGCGCGACGGAGCCGTCGCGACCGTGACCCTGAACCGCCCGGACAGTCGCAACTCGCTGACCCGGGAGCTGAAGGACGCGCTGGTCGAGGAGCTGCGGGGCGTCGCCGACGACACGACGGTGCGGGCGGTGGTGCTCGCCGGCTCCGGGAAGGCCTTCTGCGTCGGGCAGGACCTCGGTGAGCACGCCGCGGCGCTGGCGGAGGACCCGGCCCGGGCGTTCACCACGGTGGAGGAGCACTACTCGCCGATCGTGACCATGCTCGCCACGATGCCGAAGCCGGTGATCGCGGCGGTCAACGGCACCTGTGTCGGCGCGGGGCTCGGCTTCGCCCTGGCGTGCGACCTGCGGGTGTTCGCGACGGAGGCGACGCTCGGCACGGCGTTCTCCGGCATCGGGCTCACCTGCGACTCGGGCCTCTCCAGCACGCTGCCGCGCGCGGTGGGCGAGGCGCGGGCCCGGGAGCTGGTGCTGCTGGCGCGCACCTTCGACCCGGAGACGGCGCTCGGATGGGGCATCACGGGGATGATCGTCGAGCCGGAGGAGGTGCTGGCGACCGCCCAGCAGCTCGCGGCGCAGCTCGCCGCGGGCCCGACGACGGCGTACGCCGAGTCCAAGCGGCTGCTCGCCCGGGGCCAGGACCGTCCGCTCGCCGAGGCGCTGGCCGACGAGGCGGAGGCGCAGGTCCGCTGTGGGGCGACCAAGGACCACGTCGGCGCGGTCTCGGCCTTCCTCGAGCGGGAGAAGCCCACCTTCATCGGCGCGTAGCGCGGCTGTCGGCTGTCGGCGGCCGCTGGCAGACTCCTCGTCGTGGTGGATCGACCCGACGTGCCGACGGCGTACGTACGCCGCATCCGCGACGTGCTCGACGCGTTCCCCGAGTGCCGCGAGGAGGAGGCCTGGACCGGCGTGCGCTGGCGGGTCGGCCAGGCCACGGTCGCGCACGTCTTCGGCGGCGAGGACCAGCTGTTCCGGGTGACCTTCCGCGCCGAGCCCGACGAGGTGATGGCCTTCGAGCACCTGGGAGCGCCGTACTTCCGCGTCGGCTGGGGCGGCAACGCCGTCGGGCTGATCGTCGACGACGGCACCGACTGGAGCGAGGTCGCGGAGCTGCTCACCGACTCCTACTGCCTCCAGGCGCCGGCCCGGCTCGCCGATCTCGTGGAGCGGCCCGGCGCCTGACCGGCGGGCCCGGGATCAGCCGACGGGCTGACCGCCGGCCAGCAGCCTCAGCTCGGTCGTGGCGCGAGCGGCCGCGTCGTCGGCGCCGGCCGCCTGGAAGGCGAGGTGGTGCAGCCTCGCTTCGTCGACGTCCGGGCGGTCCAGCAGGTCCTCGAGCAGCCGGGCGGCCGACGGAGGCAGCGGTCGCAGCATCCCGGCGTGCTCGGAGAACGCCCGGTCGGCCTGCGCCGCAGCCGACCGGCCGGCCTGGCGGCGTGCGATCCCGGTCACCGTGCCGGTCACCAGCCGACCGAGGGGCCACCCCGCGAGCAGGCCGACCGCGAGGCTGGCAGGGAGGGCGCCGGTCAGGGTGTGCGCCACCGCGAAGGCGACCACCGCAGGGACGAGCGCGAGCAGCGCGCGGATCGGCTCGACCTTGCGGAACCAGCTCGGCTTGAGCGGGTTGATCACGTCGTACGCCGCGTCGTCGATCGCCCGCCGCGCCGTGTCGGCGTACTCGGGGCGCACCCCCGGTGCCAGGACCGACGCCGCGTCCGAGCGTGCTCCGCGGGTCAGCCACGAACGGTCCTGCCGGAGCGGGCCGGTGGTGAGCCGGTCGGCCGCTCGGGTGGCATCGGGTCGCCGGAGGAGCCGGCTCGTCAGGCCCCTCCGGCCGGAGGTCCCTGCCTCCATGTCGTCGGTGATGCTCCACCTGGTCGTGTCGCGGCGCGTTTCCATCGTCCCCTTCCTGTCGAAGCCGGCCACCGAAACCGCGGGGGTCGGAACAGGGGAGGGGACCTGAGCTGGTCGACCCGAGATCGTGCACAGTGCCCCCGGCGGCCGGGGGCCTCCCGCGGCTGCTCCGGGTGGCGGACCACCGCCGGGTTTCGCGGACCGGGAGCGAGTCTAACCGCCGGGGGTGTGATGGCTCGCGACGACGGTCAGGTGAGGCTCAGCTCCCGTTCTCGGCGCTCTCGGCGCTCTCGGCCTCGGCGATCTGGCGGCGGACCTCGTCCATGTCGAGCTCGCGCACCTTGCCGATCAGCTCGTCCAGCGACGCCGGCGGCAGCGCTCCGGGCTGGGAGAAGATCAGGATGCCGTCACGGAAGACCATCAGCGTCGGGATCGAGGAGACCTGGGCCGCGCCGGCGAGCTCCTGCTCGGACTCGGTGTCGACCGATCCGAAGGTCAGGTCGGGGTTGGCCTCCGACGCCGCCTCGTAGGTCGGGGCGAACTGCTTGCACGGCCCACACCAGCTCGCCCAGAAGTCGACGAAGAGGATGTCGTTCTGCTCCACCTGGGCGGCGAAGTTGTCACGGGTCAGCTCGATGGTGGCCATCACCCCACGGTACGGGCCCGACGATGCGGTGCGGAGCCTGTCCGCGCTGGGCGAACACCGGTCGGGAAGAGCGGTGAGGGCCGCAGGGTTCAAGGAAGCATGAACATTCCCGTGCTTTTCCTCGCCGACCCCGTGGTGCTGCCCGGCATGGTGGTGCCCGTCGAGCTGGACGACGCCTCCCGGGCCGCGATCGACGCCGCGCAGCACGCGGCGGGCGACGACGCAGCCCAGGTGCTCGTCGCACCGCGGCTCGGTGACCGCTACGCCACCCACGGGACCGTCGCCACGATCGAGCAGGTCGGCCGGATGTCCGGCAACCGTCCGGCGGCCGTCCTGAAGGGCCTGAGCCGCGCCCGGATCGGTGCCGGCGTCAGCGGCCCCGGTGCTGCGCTGTGGGTCGAGGCCGAGCCGGAGCCGGAGCCGACCGTCACCGACGAGGTGCGGGCGCTGGCCGAGGAGTACAAGTCGCTCGTGCTGGCCGTGCTGCAGCGGCGCGAGGCGTGGCAGGTCGTCGACACCGTCAGTCGGGTCGAGGACCCCGACGCCCTGGCCGACCTGGCCGGCTACGCGTCGTACCTGACGGCGGAGCGCAAGCGCGAGGTGCTCGAGACCACCGACCTGGCGGAGCGGCTGCGGCTGCTGATCGGCTGGACCCGCGACCACCTGGCCGAGACCGAGGTCAACGACAAGATCAGCGAGGACGTGCGGGAGTCGCTGGAGAAGAACCAGCGGGAGTTCCTGCTGCGCCAGCAGCTGGCGGCGATCCGCAAGGAGCTCGGCGAGGACGAGCCCGAGGGTGCCGACGACTACCGTGCCCGCGTCGAGGCCGCCGACGTGCCCGACGAGGTCCGCGAGGCGCTGCTGCGCGAGGTCGACAAGCTGGAGCGCGCCAGCGAGCAGAGCCCCGAGGTCTCCTGGATCCGCACCTGGATCGACACGGTGCTGGACCTGCCGTGGGGCGTCACGACCGAGGACAACGACGACGTCGTGGCGGCTCGGGCGGTGCTCGACGCCGACCACCACGGTCTGGAGGAGGTCAAGGACCGGATCACGGAGTACCTCGCGGTGCGGTCGCGCCGCGCTGCGCGCGGCCTGCAGGTGATCGGTGGCCGTGGCTCGGGCGCGGTGATGCTGCTCGCCGGGCCGCCCGGGGTCGGCAAGACCTCGCTCGGTGAGTCCGTCGCTCGCGCGCTCGGCCGCGAGTTCGTGCGGGTCGCGCTCGGCGGGGTCCGGGACGAGGCCGAGATCCGCGGGCACCGCCGTACCTATGTCGGCGCGCTGCCGGGCCGGATCGTCCGCGCCATCCGCGAGGCCGGGTCGATGAACCCGGTCGTGCTGCTCGACGAGGTCGACAAGGTGGGCAGTGACTACCGGGGCGACCCGGCGGCGGCGCTGCTCGAGGTGCTCGACCCCGCGCAGAACCACACGTTCCGCGACCACTACCTCGAGCTCGACCTCGACCTCTCCGACGTGGTCTTCATCGCGACCGCCAACGTGGCCGAGCAGATCCCCTCCGCGCTGCTGGACCGGATGGAGCTGGTCACGATCGACGGCTACACCGAGGACGACAAGGTCGCGATCGCCCGCGACTTCCTGGTGCCGCGGCAGCGGGAGCGGGCGGCGCTCACCGAGGGCGAGGTCAGCATCACCGACGCCGCGCTGCGCGAGCTCGCGGTCGACCACACGCAGGAGGCCGGCGTACGACAGCTCGAGCGACTGCTGGCCAAGGCGTTCCGCAAGGTCGCCACCCGGCTCGCCGACGGTACGACGGCGAGCGTGGCGATCGACGTACCCGAGCTGACCGACCTGGTGGGCCGGCCGCGGTTCACCTCGGACGTCCACGAGCGCACCTCGGTGCCCGGCGTGGCGACGGGGCTCGCGGTCACCGGTCACGGCGGCGACGTGCTCTACGTCGAGGCGTCCGCGTCCGACGGCGACGCCGGGCTCACCGTGACCGGGCAGCTGGGCGAGGTGATGAAGGAGTCCGCTCAGATCGCGCTCTCGTGGGTGTGCGCCCACGCGACCGAGGTCGGCGTCGAGCAGGCGCAGCTGGAGCGCGCGCTGCACGTGCACTTCCCGGCCGGTGCGGTGCCCAAGGACGGGCCGTCGGCGGGCGTCACGATGGTCACCGCGCTGGTGTCGCTGCTGACCGGACGTCCGGTGCGGCCCGAGGTCGGGATGACCGGTGAGGTGACGCTCAGCGGTCGGGTGCTGCCGATCGGCGGCGTGAAGCAGAAGCTGCTCGCGGCGCAGCGCGCCGGGCTGACCGAGGTGTTCGTCCCGGCCCGCAACGAGCCGGACCTCGACGACGTGCCGGCCGAGGTCCGCGACGCGCTGACGATCCACGTGGTCGGGACCATCGACGAGGTGCTCTCGCGTGCGCTCGTCGCGTCGGACGGGTCGGCGTCGGCGGCGGCCTAGAGTGGGCCGCGTGAGCGGCACACCGAGTGACCCGATCACCGAGACCGGGGTGGCGGCGGCCGATGCCGTCGCCGCCAACCGGGCCAACTGGGACGACCGGGCACGGGTCCACGCCGACAGCGAGCTCTACGACCTCGACGGGATGGTCGCCGACCCGGCGTCGATCTCTGCGGTGGTCCGCGACGACCTCGCGCTGCTGCGGCCGCACCTGCAGGTCGGCCCGGAGGGTACGGCGGAGCGCCCGCTGGGCGGCAAGGACGTGTGCCACCTGCAGTGCCACATCGGCAACGACACGCTCTCGCTGGAGCGGCTGGGCGGACGGCTGACGGGGGTCGACCTGTCACCGGTGTCGCTGGAGGTCGCGCGTCGGCTCGCCGACCGGGCAGGTGCCGAGATCCGGTGGGTGGAGTCGGAGGTGACGGCCGCCGCTGAGGCGGTGGGGGCGAGGTTCGACCACGTCCACACCTCGATCGGCACGATCTGCTGGGTCGCCGATCTGGCCGCGTGGGCACGGACGGTCGCTGATCTGCTCCGTCCTGGAGGCACGTTCTTCCTGCGGGACATGCACCCCGTGCTCGCGTCGTTCGACGACACGGTCGCGGGCGACGTACGCCTCGGCAACCGGTACTGGCCGTTGCCACCGGGGCGGGCGCAGACCTACGCCGAGGCGTTCACCTACACCGACGGCGACGCCGGTCGGATCACCGCGACCCGCAACTACGAGTGGCCGCATCCGATCTCGGAGGTGGTGCAGTCGCTGCTGGACGCCGGGTTGCGGCTGGTGGCGCTGGGGGAGCAGGAGTCGCTGCCGTGGCAGGCGCTGCCGGTGATGGTGCCCGAGGGAGACAGCTGGGTGCTGCCGCCGCCCTGGCGCGAGCAGCTGCCGGTGGCGTTCTCGCTGGTGGCGCGGCGGCTACCGGGCTGACCGGGCGCGCGCCTCGTCCTTGCGAGCGCGGATCTCCGCACGCGCTGCGTAGTCGGCCGTGCTGTTCTCGTGGGGGAAGGGCCGGTCCGGGACGGGCACCTCCAGCGCGCGGCAGATCGGCGCCCAGCCGTCACCCGGCTGCCACTCGACGAGCCGCTCCGGCGCGATCTCCGAGCGGACGGCGTCGCCCCACCGGTCGTAGCCGGTCATGGCCTGCTCGCGGTCCTCGGCATCGCTGAAGAGGTCGCGGAAGATGACCTGGAACAGCGGCACCATCGGATCGTCGTCGCCCTTGGCGAGCATCTCGCGAGTGCGTGGGAGCACGGTCGCCTCCATGCTGCGGAGCCAGACCTCGCGATCGCCGCGGTGCGACAGCAGCACCGGGGCGTCCGGGTAGGCCGCAGCCAGCTCGCGCCAGCAGTTCGAGAACGGCGCGTCCACCCCGGCGGCGTAGCCTGCCAGGAACTCCTCCCAGTCCGGCGGGTCGCCGTTGATCGCGGCCACCCACGAACGGGCGTGCTCGGGATGGGCGAAGGTCTCGCTCATGTGGTAGACGGGCGCACCCAGCAGGTGCTGCAGCGCCTCGCGCAGCGAGGAGGTCCCGGTGCGGGGCAAGCCGGCGCCGATCAGCTGCAGGGCCACGCCCGGCAGTCTAGAGCTCCGGCCTCTTTCAGCCTCGGGGCCGGCGGTCAGCTCGGCTGCCAGTCGATGGTCACGGCGGAGTGGTAGGTCTCGCCGATGGTGGTGCCGTCGGGGCCGGTGATGGG
>CAZJDU010000066.1:0-21574 GCA_964544855.1 uncultured Nocardioides sp. | reverse complement strand
CACAGCTGCATGACCTTGCCGACGTACTCGGCCGGGGTGAACACCATCGCCTCGACGGTCGGCTCGGTGACGTGGTCGATGCGGTTGGGCGCGGGCAGGTCCTGCGGGTTGCTGATCTCGACCCACTCGGGGTCGTCCGAGGAGCGCGTCTGGTCGTCGAGCCGGATCCGGTAGCGCACACTCGGGGCGGTCGCGACGAGCGGGATGCCGAACTCGCGGTCGATCCGCTCGGTGATGATGTCCAGGTGCAGCAGGCCGAGGAAGCCGCAGCGGAACCCGAAGCCGAGCGCCGCCGACGTCTCCGGCTCGAACGTGAGCGCCGCGTCGTTGAGCTGCAGCTTGTCGAGCGCCTCCCGCAGCACGGGGTAGTCGTCGCCGTCGATCGGGTAGAGCCCGGCGTACACCATCGGGTTGGGGTGCTGGTAGCCGCCGAGCGGCTCCTGCGCCCCGTGGTGCTGAGACGTCACGGTGTCACCGACGCGGGACTGCCGCACGTCCTTCACCCCGGTGATCAGGTAGCCGACCTCGCCCACACCGATCTCGCCGGCCTTGACCGGCTCCGGGCTGATCACGCCGACCTCGAGCATCTCGTGGACGGCGTTGGTCGACATCATCCGGATCCGGTCGCGGTGCTGGAGCTTGCCGTCGACGACACGGACGTAGGTGACCACCCCGCGGTAGGTGTCGTAGACCGAGTCGAAGATCATCGCCCGCGCCGGCGCGTCCGCCTCGCCGACCGGCGGCGGCGTCTGCGCGACGATCTCGTTGAGCACCGCCTCGACACCCTCACCGGTCTTGGCGCTCACCTTCAGCACGTCGGCGGGATCGCAGCCGATCAGGCCGGCGAGCTCCCCGGCGTACTTCTCCGGCTCGGCGCTCGGGAGGTCGATCTTGTTGAGCACCGGGATGATGTGCAGGTCGGCGGCCATCGCCAGGTAGAGGTTGGCCAGCGTCTGCGCCTCGATCCCCTGCGCGGCGTCGACGAGCAGGATCGCCGCCTCGCACGCGGCGAGGGAGCGCGACACCTCGTAGGTGAAGTCGACGTGGCCCGGCGTGTCGATCATGTTGAGCACGTAGGTACCGGCCGGAGCGCCCTGCTCGTTGCCGGCCGGCACCGTCCACGGCATCCGCACCGCCTGGGACTTGATCGTGATGCCGCGCTCGCGCTCGATGTCCATCCGGTCGAGGTACTGCGCGCGGGCCGCCCGCTCGTCGACCACGCCGGTCAGCTGCAGCATCCGGTCGGCGAGCGTGGACTTGCCGTGGTCGATGTGCGCGATGATGCTGAAGTTGCGGATGATCGCGGGGTCGGTGTTCCCCGGCTGGGGGGCGGTGACGGCGGGCATGATCCCGTCATTGTTCCAAAGCCGGCGACGGACCAGGAATCGGCGCGTCCGAGCGGTACGCCGCCAGCAGCTCCGCGCCGATCCGCGCCAGCTCCACGCGCACCTCCGGCGGACCCGTCACCTCCACCATCGCGCCCCAGCCGGCCAGCTGCTCGGCGACGGACCGGGCGGTGTGGGCGGCGACGGTGACGTCGATCCGGTCGGCGTCCTGCTCGCCGAGCACCTCCAGGTGAGGACCGAAGTGGTCACGCAGCACCCACAGGTGACGGCGCTCGATCCTGACCGTCGCCCGGACCCGCGAGCGGCGCTCCTCGACGAACGACACCACCCGGCGCCACTCCGCCGCCAGATCGAAGCCGTCGGGGCGCAGGGCGGGCTCGTCGGTCACCTCCAGCGCGGCCACCCGGTCCATCCGGTAGGTCCGCACGCCGTCGCCGCCGTCGGGAACCGCCAGCAGGTACCACACCCCGTCCTTGTCGACGAGGCCGAGCGGGCTGAGCCGGGTCGTCCGGCGACCGCTCCGGCCGGCGTACTCGACGCGGACCCGGAGCCGATCGATGATGGCCTGCTGCACGACGGCGACCTCGCCGGGACGGTCGGGTCGCAGCTCGCCCCACCCCTGCCGGTCCTCCCGTACCGCGGCGGCAGCGGCCTCCGCGTCGGCACGGAAAGTGCCCGGCAGGGCGCGGAGCAGCTTGCGCAGCGCCGCGGTCGCCTCGGGGGAGACGGAGGCGGCCGGGCCGAGCAGGGAGAACAGCGCCTGTGACTCGCCGGCCGTGAGGCCGCTGAGGTCGGTACGCGCGCCGCCCACGAGCGACCAGCCACCGCCCCGGCCCGGCTGGGGATAGACCGGCACCCCGGCCGCCGAGAGCGCCTCGAGATCGCGGCGCGCGGTCGCGACGGATACCTCCAGCGCCTCGGCGAGGCCCGCTGCCGTCACCCTGCCCCGCGCCTGAAGCAGCAGCAGGGTCGCGATCATCCGGTCGGCGCGCATGGGAATCGACCTTCCCAAGAAAAGTGATCAGTAGGTGAGCACTTTACCTGCCAGGCTCGGTGACATGAACACCAACGCCACTCTCCCCACGTCCCAGCACGAGGTGACCATGCTCCGCGGTTTCACCACCATCACCTACTACGTCGACGACCTGCCGGCGGCTGCCGCCTGGTACACCGAGGTGCTCGGGATCCCGCCCTACTTCGCCAACCCCTCGCGCGAGGAACCCGCCTACGTCGAGTTCCGCGTGGGCGACGCTGAGGACGAGCTCGGCCTGATCGACAGCCGCTACCGCCCGTCCGGGCACCAGCCGGCACGGGCCGCGGGCGCGGTGATGCACTGGCAGGTCGACGATGTCGCCGCCGCGCACGACCGCCTGGTCGACCTGGGCGCCACGTCGCTGGAGCCGCCGACGCCCCGCGGCGACCAGGGCTGGGTCACCGCGTCGGTGGTCGACCCGTTCGGCAACATCGTCGGCCTGATGTACAGCCCCCACTACCTCGCGATGCTCGGGCGATGATCCGGTTCAGGTGGTCGTCGCCACGGATTCAGGCAGCGGCCCGGGAGGCGCTCGCCGCTGTTCGCCGCCGGACGCGACCCTCGAGCCATGACCTCGGCTCTCCCCCACGACCCTGACCCCTCCTCCACCGTCGGCCGCCGATCCCTGCTGCGCGGCACCGCCGCTGCCGCGGGGCTCGCGGCGACAGCCGGCCTGACGGCGCCCGCAGCCCGCGCCGCGGCAGCCCCCGCCTTCGTCCGCTCCGGCCGCCCCTCGCTCCCCCTCGGCGTGCAGTCCGGTGACGTACGCCGGGGCGGCGCGGTGCTGTGGAGCCGCGCGGACCGGCCGGCCCGGCTGGTCGCCGAGATCTCCCGCGACCCGTCCTTCCGACGCGCCCGCACCGTTCGTGGCCCGGTGGTCACGCCGGCGAGCGACCTGACCGGCGAGATCTCGCTGCGCGGCCTGCCCCCGGGCATCGACCTCCACTACCGGATCCGCGCCGTCGACCTCGACGACGCCTCACTGAGCAGCGCACCGACCGCCGGCCGGCTCCGGACGGCGCCGGGCACCGGCGACGACGTACGGTTCCTGTGGTCCGGCGACATCGCCGGGCAGGGCTGGGGCGTCAACGAGGAGTACGGCGGCTTCCGGATCGCCGAGGCGATGCGAGCCCGGCGTCCCGACTTCTTCCTCTGCAGCGGCGACACCGTCTACGCCGACGGCCCGCTGCAGGACACCGTCGCGCTGCCCGACGGCTCGACCTGGCGCAACCTGGTGATCCCGGAGAAGCGAAAGGTGGCCGAGACGCTGGCGGAGTATCGCGGCCAGTTCCGCTACAACCTGATGGCGGAGAACTGGCGGGCGTTCCTGGCCGAGACGTCGGTGGTGGGCCAGTGGGACGACCACGAGGTCACCAACAACTGGTACCCGGGCGAGATCCTCGAGGACGGTCGCTACGCCGAGAAGCGGGTGGACGTGCTCGCAGCGCGGGCACGGCGGGCCTACCACGAGTACGTCCCGGTGGCGCCGATCTCACCGGACCCCGAGGGCCGCGTCTACCGCGTGATCCACCACGGTCCGTCGCTGGACGTCTTCGTCCTCGACATGCGCACCCACAAGGACCGCAACACCGGCAACGCCGAGACCGACCGTGACGGCGGGGTGCTCGGCCGGCAGCAGACCGCGTGGCTGCTCCACGAGCTGCGCCGCTCCCACGCGACGTGGAAGGTGATCGCCGCGGACCTGCCCCTCGGTCTCGTCGTCCCCGACGGCTCCAGCGCCCAGGAGGGGATCGCCCAGGGCGACGGCGGGACGGCGCTGGGACGCGAGCGCGACATCGCCGACGTGCTGTCCGGGCTCCGACGGCTGGGCATCCGCAACCACGTCTGGCTCACCGCTGACGTGCACTACACCGCGGCACACCACTACTCCCCCGACCGGGCCGCCTACCAGGACTTCGACCCGTTCTGGGAGTTCGTGTCGGGGCCTCTCAACGCGGGAGGCTTCGGTCCCAACTCGCTCGACGGCACGTTCGGGCCGGAGGCCGCCTTCGTGGCAGCTCCGCCGCGGGCCAACGCGTCGCCGGCCGAGGGCCACCAGTACTTCGGTGAGGTCGCGATCGACGGGCGCACCGAGCAGCTGACCGTGACGCTGCGCGACGTCGAGGGCGACGCGCTCTTCACGAAGGTGCTCGACCCGGCCCGTCGCTGACCCACCATGATGGGGGCGTGACACCGACGACGATCCCGCACGGCCGCACCGCCCGCCGACTCGAGTGGGGGCATCTGCCTCCCGGGGTCCGGCGGGCGGTGGAGCGCCGGCTCGGATCGCCGGTGACCGACGCCGACTCCCAGCGCGCGGGCTTCACCCCGGGGTTCGCCTCGGTGCTGACCTGTGCCGACGGCAGCCGGCACTTCGTCAAGGCGGCGTCCACGAAGGCACAGCGGACGTTCGCTGCGGCGTACCGCGAGGAGGCGCGCCGGCTGCGGACGCTGCCGCCGGAGGCGCCTGCGCCACGACTGATCTGGGTGGACGAGATCGAGGACTGGCTGGTGCTCGCGATCGAGTACGTCGACGCGCGGCTGCCGCATCGGCCGTGGACGGCCGCCGACCTGGCGGCGGCCTCGGCGGCCCTGGTCGAGACCGCCGAGGTGCTCACCCCCGCGCCCGGGATCGGCACCGCGACGGCGGCCGACGAGTTCGCGACGTGGCCCGACCACTGGGCGCGGGTGACCGCCGCCTACGACGGGGTGGAGCAGGCCGACGAGGCAGCCGCGCTCGCCGCGCAGTACGCCGCCGTACTCACCGGCGACACGTTGGCCCACACCGACGTGCGCGACGACAACGTGCTGGTCACCGCCGGCGACCGGGTGCTGCTCTGCGACTGGAACTGGCCGGTGCGCTCGGTGGCGTGGCTCGACTCCCTCCACCTGCTCATCGGACCGCGCGGCGACGGCCTGGACGTCGAGGCGCACATCGCCGGTCATCCGCTGCTCGGCGCGGTCGATCCGGAGCAGATCGACGTGGTGCTCGCGCTGCTCAGCGGCTACTTCCTCAAGTCGGCCGCCGACCCCGTGCCGGCCACGTCGCCCTACCTGCGCGACGCTCAGCGGTGGCAGGGTGAGGTCTGCTGGGAGTGGCTCGCCGAGCGCCGCGGCTGGGATTTGGGCGGCTGAGCGAGCCGCTGATAATCTTGCACGTCGCGTCCGACGGACAGTCATGTCCGCGTCAGGACGCCCCCGGACCACCCGACTCATCAGACACAGCAGAGGACGAGGCACGCAGTGGCGAACATCAAGAGCCAGATCAAGCGGAACAACCAGAACCAGAAGCGCCACGAGCGCAACAAGGCGGTCAAGTCCAGCGTGAAGACCGCGATCCGCAAGTTCCGCCAGGCCGCCGAGGCCGGCGAGAAGGAGCAGGCCGTCGAGCTCGGCCGCGACGCCGCGAAGCAGCTCGACAAGGCCGCGTCCAAGGGCGTGATCCACAAGAACCAGGCCGCCAACCGCAAGTCGGCCATCATGAAGCAGGCCGCCTCGCTCTGAGGGTTGAGTCGAGGCTTTTCTGGAGTTGGTTCCGGGCAAACGGCGGGCTCAGCCCGCCGTTTGTGTTTTTGGGCGCGCCGTTGGCCCGGAACCAACTCCAGAGATGCTCCGACTCAACCGGCGCGCAGCGCGGCGAGGGTGAGCACCAGCCGCTCCAGGGTGTACGACGCGTCGCTGGCCGCGCCCTTGAGATCGGCGTCGGCCTGGGCGACAGCACGGATCGCCCGCCCGAGGCCCTGCTCGGTCCAGCCTCGCGCCTGAGCGTTGAGCGACTTCAGCTTCCACGGCGGCATCCCCTGGTCGCGGTTGCCGGCCACGTGGTTGGCGAGCGAGCGGGTCTGGCCGGCGATCGCGGAGAGGATGTAGACCTCCGAGGTGCCGGCCTCGAGTGACCAGCGCAGCTCGTGGAGGGCCTTCTCACGCTGGCCGGCGAGGACCGCGTCGGCGATCTCGTAGTTCTTCACCTCGGCGCGGCCACCGAAGTAGCGCCGGACCTGCTCCTCGTCGATGCGGCGCCCGGGGAAGTCGTTGACCAGCTGGTCGGCCGCGGCCGCCAGGGACCGCAGATCGTGGCCGACCGCGGCGACGAGAATCTCGGCGGCGGCCTTGTCGAGGGTGGCGCCGAGCCGCTTGGCCTCGCCGATCACGAAGCGTCCCATCTCCCACGGCTTCACCTCGGCGGACTTGTGCTCGGTCACCGACCCGAGCTTGCGGAGCTTGGTGAGGACGCCGCTGCCCCGCTGACCGCCGCCGTGGACCAGGATCAACGCCACGTCCTCGGCCGGCGCCGCGGCGTAGGCGAGCAGGCCGTCGGCCGACTCGGCCGGCAGGTTCTCCAGCTCACGGACCACCACGCACCGCACCGTGGAGAACAGGGACGGCGCGGAGAGCTCGCCGAGGCTCGCGGGGGTCAGCTCGCCGGCGAGCGCGTCGGAGAACTCCGCCTCCGGGTCGTGGCCGCGCACCGCCTCGCGCGCCTCGGCGACGGTCCGGGCGCCGAGGTACTCCTCCTTGCCGGTCACG
Source organism: uncultured Nocardioides sp. (assembly GCA_964544855.1). Lineage (GTDB taxonomy): Bacteria > Actinomycetota > Actinomycetes > Propionibacteriales > Nocardioidaceae > Nocardioides. The sequence continues at coordinate 14,668 of CAZJDU010000066.1, read as the reverse complement.
AGCGTGACCCGCCCCAGCACGTCCGCTGCCTGCATGCGCCACAGCCTCCCACACCTGACCGACAACGAGACCGGCCCCGCCCGGCGAAGAAGATCGCCGGACGGGGCCGCGTCAGGACCGGTGTCGGTCAGCGGCGCCCTCGGCCACGGCCGTTGCCCCGGCCCGCGTCACTGCTGCCGATCACACCACCGTCGTCCTTGGTGATCACGACGGTCGCCGAGCGCGGGACGTCCACCCCGTCCTCGTGCGGCCACACGCCGCCCGGGTGCTGGATGTTGATGAACATCGTGCGCTGGTCGGGCGTCAGGGTCAGCCCGGTGACCTCGCAGCCCGACGGCCCGGTGAGGAAGCGCCGGATCTCCGGGCGACCCTCCGCGTCGGTCGCGTACGGGTTCGCGGCCAGCATCTGGTTGGTCGCTCCCTCCGGCTGGCTGCCGTCGGTCTGGATCCACACCCGGCCGTCCGCGTCGGACGCGATGCCGTCCGGCGAGCCGAAGCCGTCCTCGGCGGCGATGGTCGACCCGTCGCCGCTGTCGTCACCCTGACCCGCCAGCAGGAAGTGGTCCCAGCTGAAGGTCGTCGCGGTGTGGTCGTTGCCGGACTCCTGCCAGCGGATCACGTGGCCCCACGGGTTGTGGTCGCGCGGGTTCGCGGCGTTCGGCTCCCGGGTGGACGGATCGGTGTTGTTGGTCAGCGTGCAGTAGACCATCTGGGTGTGCGGGTCGACGGTGATCCACTCGGGACGGTCCATCTTGGTGGCTCCGACCACGCTGGCGGCGAGCCGGGTCTTGACGAGCACCTCGGCCTGGTCGGCGAAGCCGTTCTCGGCGGTCAGCCCGCCCTGGCCGTGCACCAGCGGCAGCCAGTCCCCGGAGCCGTCGTCGTTGAACCGGGCGACGTAGAGGGTGCCGTGGTCGAGCGGGCTGCGGCCGCGGGCCCGGGCGGCCTTCCAGTTGTCGTCGCTGACGAACTTGTAGACGTGCTCGCCGCGCTGGTCATCGCCGCAGTAGACGGCGACGCGGCCGCCCTTGGTGGTGTGGACGGTCGCGCCCTCGTGCTTGACGCGACCGAGAGCGGTCCGCTTGATCGGACGCGACTGCGGGTCCATCGGGTCGAGCTCGACGATCCAGCCGAACCGGTTCGGCTCGTTGGGGTCCTCGGGGGTCACCAGGAAGCGGTCGTCCACCGCCCAGCCGAACCGGTCGCCTCCGACGCCGTACCGCTCCATCTGCGCGGTCTGGTCACCGAAGTCACCCTCGGCGACGGCGAAGTAGCTATGGAAGTTCTCCTCGGCCGCGAGGTAGGTGCCCCACGGGGTCGCCCCGCTCGAGCAGTTGTTCCAGGTGCCGAGCACGGTGCGCCCGGCCGGGTCGGCCGCGGTCTGCAGCAGCCGGTGACCGGCCGCCGGCCCCGAGACCGACATCGGCGTGTTGGCCGTGATCCTCCGATTGAGGCGGGACCGCACCACGGACCACTCGCCGGGGGCGTCCTCCTTGACCTCGATCACCGAGAGCCCGTGGGCGGCCTGCGACTTCGCCGCCCGCTCGGCCGGAGTGGCCTCCGGGCTCTGCAGGTACTGCTCGTTGGTGTACTCGTGGTTGACGACCATCACGCCGTGCGAGCTCGATCGCCGCGACAGCGGGAAGAAGTGCATGCCGTCGTGGTTCATGCCCGCCTGCTGGGCCTGCTCCTCGGCCGTGTTGGCCCCGGGCGCGAACTCCGGATAGCTGCCGGTGATCGGCGTGCCCCACGGGATGAAGGTGCGAGCGGTGTAGCCGTCGGGGACGACGACGTCGTCACCGAACCCGAGCGGAACCGGGTCGAACCCGAGCAGGTCGGCGGCCGCCTTCGGGCCGCCGCCGGGCCGCGCCGCGGCGGCGGGCAGGCCGCCGAGTCCGGCCGCGGTCATGAAGGTGGCCGCGCCCGCCAGGCCGCCGGCCAGGACCGTACGACGGGCGGCCCGGCTCCGGACCACCTCGCTGAAGATCGGCCCGTCGGTGGGGTTGGTGCTGACGTCGTCCGGGTCCGGACCGTCGTACTCGGTCATCAATGCTCCTTCACGCATCGCGTCCAGTCATGCGGACGAGGCTCGGTCCCCGCCCGGTGCACGACCCTGTCGCGCGGTCGCGACGGGCAGTCGGACCGGCACGTGAACGGGCGGCGGCACCTGCCGGAACATCAGCAACGGTAGGTGAGGCTCACCTCACCTCGGAGTCATCGACTGGCGGCCACCACTGCTGGTACGCCGTCGCCGCCGATCACCACCGCCAGATCACCGCCGTGGTCGGTGCGGCCGATCAGGGCGCCGGATCGCTCGAGCGCGTCGAGCACCTCCTGAGCCGGGTGGCCGTAGTCGTTGTCCTCCCCCGCCGAGACGAGGGCGATCTCCGGGGAGAGCGAGGCGAGCCAGGCGTCGTCCTGCTGGCCGCTCCCGTGGTGGGGCACCTTGAGCACATCCACGTCGAGGTCCGGCAGGGCCACGGACAACCGGGCCTGCGCCGGCGGCTCGATGTCGCCGGTCAGCAGCACCCGCAGACCCCGGGTCTCGACCAGCAGCACCACGCTCGCGTCGTTCGCAGAGCTTCCGTCGCCGCTCCCCGGGACCGGAGCGGGCAGATCCGGCCACACCACCTCGACCGTCGCCTCGCCCACCCGACGCACCGCGCCGTACGTCGCCGGCGCGACCGGGACCCCCGCACGCTCGGCCTCCGCACGCACCTGCTCGACCGCGGCGGGCGGATCGAGCAGGGGGCTGGTCTCGACTCCTCCGACGCGGCGCCCGTCCAGCACCCCCGACAGGCCGGCGACGTGATCGGCATGGAAGTGGGTCAGCACCACCAGTGGCACGGTGTGCACCTCCAGCCGGTCGAGGCACCCGGCGACGGGGTCGGCCTCCGGCCCGGTGTCGACCACGAGCGCCGCGCCGGCTCCCACCCGGACGGCGAGGCCGTCCCCTTGGCCCACGTCGCACGCCACCACGACCCAGCCCGGCGGCGGCCAGGTCGCCGAGCGGGCCACCTGTGCCGGGAGGTCGAGCACCACCAGCGCCAGCACGACCACGAGGGCCCCGGCGGACCACGGCGAGCGCAGCAGCCGCGGCGCGACCAGGAGCAGCGCCAGCGACAGCAGCACCAGCAGGGTGAGCGCGAGGCCGTCCTCGCCCCAGCTGATCGCCGCGACCGGCAGGTCGGCGCCCCGCTCCGCCACCACGACGATCCAGCCCACGCACCATCCCGCGAGGACGCCGCAGAGCCGGGCGAGCGAGGGCAGCACGAGCCCGACGAGACCGCCGGTCAGGCCGAGTACCGTCGCCGGTGCGACGGCGGGCGCGACGGCGACGTTGGCAGCGACCGCCACCAGGCTCACCTCGCCGGACAGGCCGGCGACGACCGGCGTGACCGCCACCTGCGCCGCGAGTGGGACGGCCACCGCCTGCGCCACCGGCGTCGGCAGCCAGCGGCCGAGAGCAGTGGTGATCGGCGGCGCCACCAGGACGATGCCGGCGGTCGCGAGCACCGACAGGGCGAACCCGGGCGACACGGCAAGGGACGGCGAGACGAGCAGCAGCGCCGACACGGCCACCCCCAGCGCGCGGAGGCCTCGGCGCCGGCCGTCGGTGCCGAGCGCGAACAGGCCGACCAGCCCCATCGCCGCGGCGCGCAGGACGCTCGGCTCGGTCCGGGTGAGCAGCACGAACCCGACGATGCCGAGCACCGCGACGACCTGCAGCCATCGGCGACGGACCCCCGCGCCGCGCGCCAGCAGCAGGACGAACCCGAGCAGCAACGTGAGGTTCGTGCCGCTCACCGCCGTGAGATGGGTGAGCCCGGTGCTCCGGAAGTCGTCCTGCAGCGCGGGGTCCATCCCGGCGTCGTCGCCGACCACCAGCGCCGGCACCAGCTGCCGCTGAGCAGGAGGACGGTCCTCGACCGCATCCCTGATGGCGGCCCGGACCGCGGCGGCACCCCGCCACCACGGGTCCGGACCACGCACCCGCACCGGCTCCCGCGCGCCGGTCACCACGGCCGCCAGATCCGGGTCGTCGGGCGGCGCCAGGCGCCCGACGACCCGGACCCGCTCCCCCAGCTCGACGGCGCGCCACGCGCCGTCGCCGAACACCAGCACCGGCGCGCCGAGCCGGTAGGCCGCATCGCGAGAGGTCACCTCCCGGACCCGCAGCCGGACCAGCACCCGCTCCTCCCAGGAGCCGGCGACGGGCCGCGGGTCCGACACCACGGTCGCCGTCATCTCCACCGATGCCCGCTGCGCCGCCAGCTCCGCGATCGGGCCTCCCCCTGTCCCCTCGTGACGCAGCAGCGTGCTGGTCAGCACCGCGGCACCGACCAGCAGGGCCGCCGTCAGCAGCCGGCGCTGGCCGAGCGACATCCGGCGGCGGAGCACGCCACCCACGGCACCGACGGCAGCGAGCCCCAGGACCGGGACGAGCCAGCGGCCATCGGCGACGTACGCCGCGATGCCCGCCAGCCAGGCCGTCGCGCCGACCACCGGCATCCGCAGATCGTGGCCCCCGACTCCGGTCATACCGTGGCGTGCGGTGCGATCTGCTGCAGCGTCTTCTCGCCGATGCCGTCGACCTCGATCAGCTGGTCGACCGCGCTGAAGCCACCGTGGGCGTCGCGCCACGCGATGATGGCGGCCGCCGTCACCGGCCCGACCTGCGGCAGCGACTCGAGCTCGGCCTGGTCGGCCAGGTTGAGGTTGACCGGGTCGGCGGGCGCTCCGGACGCGGCCGTCCCTCCGGTCGGCGGCCCGGGCGCGGCCATCGCCCGCCCCACGACGATCTGCTCACCGTCGACCAGCACCCGCGCGAGGTTGATGCCGGTGGTGTCCACGCCCTTGCGGGCACCGCCCGCCGCCTCGAGTGCGTCCACCACGCGGGCACCCTCCGCCAGGACCACGATGCCCGGACGTCGCACCTTGCCCGCGACGTCGACGGTCACCCGGTCCTCCTGAGCGGCGGTGCTCGTGGCCCCCGGCGTGCTCGGCGCCGTCGTGCGAGGCGGGTGGCTGCTCACCATCGCCGACGGCACCGGGTCGAGTGGTTCGGCGCGGTCGCGGAGCAGCCACCACGTGGTGCCGGCGAGTGCGACGGCCACGGCGACCGCCACCACGGCCACGTGGGCGGTGCCGATCCCGGGCGCCGCGGCGGTCAGCCGCAGCAGCGGACGGCGCGCCGCATGCCGCCCCGGCCGCGGCAGCACCGGCGCCGCCGGCGGTGCCTGCTCCTCCGTCTCCGGGGTCGTCGGCCGCGGGACCACCCGCGTGTGCTCGGTCCACCACCGGTCCCCCTCGTCCCCAGCGGGCGCCGGCGGCCCGGCATCGGACCCGAGGTCAGCGGCGAGCATCGCCAGGCGCCGCGCGGCGGCGGCCTCCCGGTCCGGGCTGCCCGGACGGGTGCGTGATGCGGGACGAGGGCTGCGCATGGCCGAGGACCGTAGGCCGTGCCGCGCCCGTGCGCACCCGGCTGCCGCAGGGCCTGTGGACAACCGACCGCGCACGCCGCGCTGTGGACGACTCCTGGCTCAGTCCGTGACGGGCGAGACGACCAGCGGCGCCACACAGATGGCCAGCATCCCCGGCCCCACATGGGCACCGAGCACCGCACCCAGCTCGCTGCACTGGACCTCGCGACCGCCCAGCGCCGGCGCCAGCCGCTCCGCCACCCGGGCCGCCATCTCCTCGGCCCGCTCCGCGCTGGCGAGGTGCGCGACCGTCACCTCCACCGGCCCGTCCCCGGCCGCCTCGGCCGCGAGCTCCTCGAGCCGGGCGATCGCGCGCGACGAGGTACGCACCTTCTCCAGCGTCGCGATCACGCCGTCGTCGATCCGGAGCAGCGGCTTGACCGCGAGCGCACCGCCGAGCATCGCGGCAGCGGAGCCGATCCGGCCGCCGCGGCGGAGGTACTCCAGCGTGTCGACGTAGAACAGCGACGACGCGGCGGCGGCCCGTGCCCGGGCAGCCTCCGCGGCCCCCTCGACGCTGCCACCGCCGGCCACCACGTCCGCCGCCGAGAGCGCCGCGTAGCCGGTGGCGACGCCCACCTGCCGACTGTCCACGCAGGTCACCGGGACCGCGGCCCGCCGAGCTGCCAGCTGTGCGGACTCGAAGGTGCCGCTCACCTCACGGGACAGATGCACCGACAGGATCTCGGTGGCGCCGTCGTCGACGAGGCGCTGGTAGGTCCGGTCGAAGACCGCGGGAGCCGGGCGCGACGTGCTCACGGCCCGCTTCTCCTGCAGCGCCACGGCGACCGCCGCTGGGGTCGCCTCCGGCGCGCCCTCCTCGTACGACGCGTCGTCGATCGTCACCTGCAACGGGACGACGGTCAGCCCGCGCGACGCCACCACCGACGCCGGAAGACTCGCGGTGGAGTCGGTGACCACGGCGATCGACATGAGGTGAGGCTATAAGAGATCTGTGCCAGCGATCGACCTACCGCCGGGCCCGCGCCAGCTGGGGGACCACGAACCACAGCAACGCGATCACCAGCGCCACGGCACCGGCGGCCACCCAGGCAGCGGTCGGCCCCACCACGACGTCGAAGACCAGCAGCACCACCGCAGCTGAGACCAGCCCCATGCAGGCCAGTCCGAGCCGCGCACAGTAGTGGGCCATCGTGACCAGCCACGCACGCATCCGCTGCCGGAAGAGCATCCGATGGAAGGCGACGGGCGCCACGATGAGGGCCGTGGTGAGCACCGCGGCCAGCAGCACCGTCAGGTAGAGCACCCGCTGACCATGGTCGAGCTGGTCGAAGCGGGCCGAGAACGGCACGGTCAGCAGGAAGCCGATCAGGATCTGGCTGCCCGTCTGCATCACCCGCAGCTCCTGGAGCAGCTCGTTCCAGTTGCGGGTCAGCTGGTCGGGTGACAGGGCGCGCGGCTCGTCCGTCTCGGACATCCGGTCAACCTACCGCCGCTGCGGGCGCACCGCACGGACCGTCACACCAGCCCGTGCTCGTAGGCGAACGCGGCAGCGGCCGTGCGCGAGCCGACCTCCAGCTTGGTGAAGATGTTGGAGAGATGCCGTGCCACCGTCTTCTCCGACAGCACCAGCTCATCGGCGATCTCCGGGTTGCTGCGCCCGGCCGCGACCAGCCGCAGCACCTCGACCTCGCGCGGGCTCAGCCCGCCCGGCGTCGCACGGTCGCCGAGCAGCTCGGCGACCGCCGCCGCGGCCGGCACCGCACCGAGCGCGTCGAAGGCACCCCGGGCCGTGGCGAGCTCCTTCGCGGCCGACCCCTCGTCACCGAGCAGCCGCAGCGCCCGGCCGACCAGCACGCGGCACCGCGCGACCTCGTACGGCGCCGCGAGCCTGGTCCAGACCTCGACCGCGCGGCGCGCCGTGCCGAGCCCGCTCTCGGCATCCTCCTGCTCGAGCGCCACGGCGGCCACGGCGTACTCCCCGGCAGCGCGCAGCGCGGTGCAGCCGAAACCGGCGCCGATCCCGCACAGCTCCTCGGCCAGCGGCTGAGCGGTCTCCGGCTCGCCGGCGCCGATGAGCACGTCGACCGCGGCGGGCAGGACCTGGGAGCGGTGGACCGGGTCCTGGGTCTCGGCCAGCACGACCCGGACGGCGGCGACGGCCGCGTCCGAACGGCCCTGCGCGAGCCAGAGTCGCGCGCGCCCCGGCTGTCCGGGGTGCCCGGCGGTGGCTGCCCGGTCGAAGGCGGCCTCGGCGGCGTCGTACTCCCCCTGCAGCCGGAGCACCTCACCGCGCTCGTAGTGCGACAACCCCACCGCGGGATGTCCTCCGGCCATGGCATAGCGCTCCGCGGCGCGCTCGAGCTCGCCGACGGCGTCGTCGTACGCGCCGTGCAGCCGCATCAGCTGGCCACGATGGACGGCGCACTGGCCGGTGAAGGCCACCAGGCCCGGCTGGGCGTCACACCACGTGGACAGGGCATGGGTCCACTCGGCGGCCCGGCCCAGGTCGGAGATCTCCTGGCAGGCCTCGATCGAGGAGCAGTAGATGACCCCGGAGAAGATCGGCGAGACCTCGCCCGCCAGCACCGCGACCATCCCCTCGTCCAGCGAGCGCAGCCCCTCGGTGACCCGGCCGGTGTAGATCGCCATCCGGCCATCGATGTGCCGTCCCATCGCGAGCAGATCGGGATCCTCGAAGCGCCGCCCGTACTCGGTGATCGTGGGCGCGGTGGCGATCGCCTCGGCGAACTCGCCGTTCATCACGTGGCCCATCGTGCGGCGCTCCGCGACGTAGCCGCGCTCGACCACGTCCTCACCCAGATCGTCGAGGAGCCGCTCAGCCCGGGAGAGCCACCCGCTGCCGATCGCCATCTCGCCGCCGTGCCACAGCACCGAGCACAGCCACACCGCCGCGCGCGCGGCGCTGCGCACGTCGCCCCGGTCGAGATAGGAGCGGTGGGCACGCTGCAGCGCCTGCACGACGTCGTTCTGGTGGCCCAGGAGGTAGGCCGCGGTCGCGAGCGCCGCGAAGTCGTCGGCGGCGAGCTGCGCGTCGTCGACGTCGGACAGGGCACGGTAGGCCGAGACCCACTCGCGACGCTCGAAGGCCTCGCGTGCCCGGTGCAGGTCCTCCAACACGCCCATCGCGCATCATCTCCACCCCCGACGATAGCGATGATGGCGGCGATCGTGCTGCGGATCGGGCCGACCTGCCCGATCAGGAAGCGGCGGGCGTACGGTCGGCCGCGTGCGCGACGATGTGGTCGGCGACGTACGCCGCGTCGTCGGCCACCCCCGGCAGCACCATCGATGCGAAGGACCACTGGAAGGCCAGACCGCAGAAGTACAGGCCGGGTGCGTCCTCGGCCACGCCGCGGTACTCCCGCGGCCACCCCTGCTCGTCGAGCACCGGGAGATCGAGCCACTCGAAGTGGTGCTCGTAGCCGGTGCACCACACGACCGTGTCGGCCTCGAGCACGGTGCCGTCGGCCAGCACCGGCCGGCCGTCCGCCGAGACCCCGGTCACCCGTTGCCGGTGCCAGGTGACCCCGCGAGCGGCGAGGTCCCGCCCCTTGATCCGGGCCATCGGGGCGCCGTGGTGCGGGCCGCGGACGTAGCGCATCAGCGCGCGCCCGGGCGGCGTACGGCGGGTCAGCAGGTGCCGCGCGAGGAAGACCAGCAGCGGGGTGGCGATCCGGTCGCCACGGGATCCGGGCGTGAACGGCTCCCGGCCCGTGTCACGCCCGCACAGCGTGACGGGGACGTGACCGGCCAGCTCGTGGGCGATCTCGCAGCCGCTGTGGGACGCCCCGACCACCAGTGTCCGGCCGTCGACCGAGTCGGGCCGGCGGTAGGCACTCGAGTGCAGCTGCCGGATCTCCGGGGCCAGCCGATGTGCCAGGTCGGGGACATGGGGCGTGCGGCCACGCGTGCCGGTGGCGACCACCACGTTGGCGCAGTGGATCGACTCCGGGCCGAGGCGGGCGAGGTACCCGCCGCCCGGACCTGCCTCCACGCGGTCCACGCAGGTCTGCAGCCGGACGGGGAGATCCATCACGACCGCGTAGGTCTCGAGATAGGCGGCGACGTCGTCCTTGCCGGGGAACGACCAGGGGTCGCCCGGGTACGCGAGACCCGGCAGTCCGTCGTACCGCGCGGGCGTGAAGAGGCGCAACGAGTCCCAGTGGCACCTCCAGTTGTCCCCGATGCGCTCGCGCTCGTCGACGATGAGGACTTCCCTGCCCCGCTGCTGCAGGTGATGGCCGGTGGCGAGACCGGCCTGCCCGGCCCCGATGACCAGGGTCTCGACGTACTGCGTGCTCACGACGAGCTCACGCTGCGGTCGGCGCGCCGGTGCGGGCACGCGCCTCGATCCGGTCCGCGACGTACGCCGCGTCGCGACCGACACCGGGGAAGACCATCGATGCGAAGGCGTACTGGAAGGACAGTCCGCAGAAGTACAGCCCGGGCACGTCGTCGGCGACCCCGCGATACTCCCGCGGCCAGCCGCGGTCGTCGAGGATCGGCAGGTCGATCCAGTCGAAGGTCTGCCGGAACCCGGTGCACCAGACGACGTTGGCGACATCCACGACCGTGCCGTCGTCGAGCAGCGGGAGCCCGTCACTCGCGCCCACCACCCGCGCCTCGTTGCGGACGACGCCGCGCGCGGCGAGGTCGCTGGTCTTGACCCGCAGGGCCGGCCCACCGTGGAACCGCACCTCGTCCATCTCCTTGCGCCCCATCGGGGTGCGCCGGGTCAGCAGGTGGCGGAACGCGAAGACCGCGACCGGCATCATCAGGTGAGCCCTCCGCTCCTCCGGCCGGAACGGGATCGCGCCACAGTCGCGGCCGCAGAGCGTGGTCGGGCGGTCCTCAGCCACCTCGTAGGCGATGTCGCCGCCGGAGTGCGAGGCTCCGACGACGAGCACGCCACCGGGCCGCAGGTCGGAGGGCCGGTGGTACTCGGTCGAGTGCAGCTGCCGGATCGACGGGTCGAGGTCCGCCGCCACGTCGGGCACGTAGGGGGCGCGGCCGAAGGTCCCGGTCGCCACCACCACGTTGTCGCAGGTCACCGTCGACCCGTCGATCGCCGCCACGAAGCCGCCCTCGCCGTCGCTCCCGAGCCGCTCGACACCGGTCCCGGTGCGGACCGGCAGGTCGTGGTGCAGGGCGTAGAGCTCGAGGAAGTCCGCCACCTCGTCCTTCCCCGGGAAGTGCCACGGGTCGGCCGGGAAGGGGAGTCCGGGCAGGCCGTCGTACTTGGCGGGGGTGTAGAGCCGCAGCGAGTCCCAGTGACAGCGCCAGTTGTCGCCGACGCGGTCGTGCCGGTCGACGATCAGGCAGTCCCGTCCGCGCTGCTGCAGGTGGTAGCCGGTGGCGAGACCGGCCTGGCCGGCCCCGATGATCAGGGTCTCGGTGTGTTGGGTGCTCATCAGGTGCTCCTTCAGTGGTGGGGATCAGTGGGTGTGGAGAAAACGGCGCGTGAGCCCGGCGATCTGCTCGGCGTGGTGGAACCAGGGCGCGTGGCCGCCGCGGACCTCGTGGAGGTCGGCGTCGGGCAGCAGCGCGGCCGCTCGGCGTCCGGCAGCGACGGGACCGAACGGGTCGGCGTCGCCCCAGACCAGCCGGACCGGGTGACGGACGGCGCGCAGCTCCGCGGCGGGCACGACCGCCTCGGAGCGCGGCCGGGTCCAGCGCATCACGGCGCGCATCAGCGCGAGCATGCTGTCGACGTACGCCGGCATCTGCTGGGCGGCGAGCAGCACGTCACGGATCTCCACCAGACCCGTCGGGTCCTCGCCGACCATGCGCAGCACCCGCTCGGTGCCCTTCGCCGACGGGCGCTGTGCCAGCAGCAGCCGGCCGAGACCGGGCACGGAGGCCAGCCGCATCGGCAGCGGCGCGGAGGTGTCCAGGAAGAAGGCGGGGCAGCCGATCATCACCTGCGAGCGCACCCGGTCCGGCTGCTCCTCGGCGAGCCAGACGGTCCACTGCGAGCCCATCGACTGCGTGAGGAACGGGCAGCCTGCCAGTCCGAGCGCGTCCAGCACATCGGTGAGGTAGGCCACCGCGGTCGCCCGCAACGTGCTCGGGTGGTACGACGCGGGGCCGGTGAGCCCGAAGCCGGGCAGCTCGATCGCGTACAGCGTGTGACCGGGCAGCTGCGCCATGAGCGGCGCCCAGAACACGGCCGGCACCGTGCCGCCGATGACCATGACCACGGGCGGCCCGTCCCCGGCGACCAGCACCTGGGCGTGTCCGCCCGTCGACGGGACCTCGACGAACCGGGCCTGCGCCTCGACCCGGTAGCGGTCCACGACCCGTTGCTGGGCGACGGCGAACCGCGTCGCCGCATCGGTGGGTGCAGGGGTGTCCCGGACGGAGTGCTCGCCGCGCTGGTTCATGCCTGCGAACCTAGGGACCGGCCACCCCGCGCCGCATCGACGAGATCACCCATTCGCCGCGGCGTTCCACTGGGTGGTTCCACCCATGGCCCGGACCCGCGACGGTTGCGCCGACCACGTCGTTCGCCTTGAATGAGGCGGGTGATCGAAGCTATCGGGAGTTTCGACGACGACGCGGTGCCGTGCGACAGCGCCACGTTCGACGAGGTCCTCCGCGCGGCGATCGAGCGCCGCGGGCTCGGCCTCGACCGTCTCAAGGAGCGGCTCGACCGCAGCGGCACGCCGGTCAGCGCCGCCACGCTGAGCTACTGGCGCTCCGGTCGCAGCCAACCGGAGCGGAAGCGCTCGCTCGCCGCGCTGCCCCACCTGGAGTCGATCCTCGGGCTGCCGGCCGGCACGCTGCTCGGCACCCTCGCCGCGCCACGGGAGCGCGGGCGTCGACGCGCCGTGGCGGCGCTGGACACCGTGTGGCCCGAGACGCCGCACGCCCGGGTGCTCGGCCGCCTCGACACCCGCTGGGACTCCGAGCTGGAGCGGTTGAGCGTGCACGACGTCCTCACCTTCGGCGCCGACCGCACCGAGCAGTCGATGCTGGTCCGCGAGGTGGTCCGCGCCCGGTGCGACGGCCCCGACCGGCGGGTCGTGCTGCACTGCCTCGACGACCCGGGCGCCGCGACCCCGGAGATCCGGCCACGCAGCGGCTGCCTCCTCGGGCGCACCGAGACCGATCCCCGCGGCACCGTGGGGGCCGAGCTGCACTTCCTCCAGCCGCTGCGTCGCGGACAGACCGCCGTGCTGGAGTACGTCTTCACCCCCCGCCCGCCACGCCCCCGGGAGAGCGAGTACATCCGCCGGCTGCGCGTGCCCACGCGGGAGTACGTCGTCCAGGTCCGGTTCGACGAGTCGGCGCTGCCCGTGCGGTGCGAGCGCGTGGACGGCGACGGGCCGCCCCGGGCGCTCACGCTCGACACCGCCCACACCGTCCATCTGGTCGAGGTGGACTGCTCCCCGGGCGAGCTGGGCATCCGGTGGCACTGGGCCGAGGAGCGGGAGAGTTAACTGTTAGGGACACCGCGGACCTTGTGTCGCGGTCCCCCCGGCGACGAGGCTCACGGCACCCGGAGAACCCGGGCGCCCACCCACCGGTGGGCCACACCTTTCTCGGAGGTATCCACATGTCCCGCAGATCGCTGCTGGCTGCCCTCGCAGCCACGGCCACCGGCGCCACCCTCGCGCTGGGAGCCACATCCGCCGCGGCCGCACCCGACACCGACCCGGAGCAGCAGCCGGGCCACGGCCGGGCCGCGAACCACGGCAAGGCGCCCGTGGTCACCGCCTCGGCCACCGACCGCTACATCGTGGTCTTCGACAAGAGCGCACCGGTGCAGGCACAGCGCGACGCGCGTGCCGAGGCCCGCGCCGACGGTGCGACGGTGCACCACAACTACACGACCGCCCTCGACGGCTTCGCCGCCACCCTGCCGCCCCAGGCCCTCCGCGGGCTGCGCAACAACCCACGGGTCGCCTTCATCGAGGCGGACCAGCCGGTGGAGGCGGTCGACACCGAGTCGCCCGCGACCTGGGGCATCGACCGGATCGACCAGCGCTCGCTGCCGCTGGACAACAGCTACACCTTCGACGAGTCCGGCGCCGGGGTGACGGCGTACATCGTCGACACCGGCATCCGCAGCAGCCACGGCGAGTTCAGCGGACGCGCGTCCGCGGGCTACACCGCGATCAGCGACGGGCGCGGCACCGAGGACTGCAACGGCCACGGCACCCACGTCGCCGGCACGGTCGGCGGCGAGACCTACGGCGTCGCGCAGGACGTCGACCTGGTCGCGGTCCGGGTGCTCGACTGCGAGGGCAGCGGTACGACGTCCGGTGTGATCGCCGGCGTCGACTGGGTCACCCAGAACGCCAGTGGCCCGTCGGTGGCGAACATGAGCCTCGGCGGCGGGGCCTCCACCGCGCTCGACAACGCCGTGGCGAACTCGATCGACGCCGGTGTCACCTACGCCGTGGCGGCCGGCAACGACTACGGGGCCGACGCCTGTGCCGGGTCCCCCTCACGGGTCGGGTCGGCGCTCACGGTGGGCTCGTCCACGAGCAGCGACGCCCGGTCCAGCTTCTCCAACATCGGCAGCTGCCTCGACCTCTTCGCCCCGGGCAGCGACATCACCTCGGCCTGGATCGGGAGCGACTCGGCGACCAACACGATCAGCGGCACGTCGATGGCGACGCCGCACGTCGCCGGGGCCGCGGCGCTCTACCTCGAGGCCAACCCCGGCGCGTCCGCGACGGCGGTCAACGACGCGATCGTCGCCAACGCCACGTCCGGCACGCTGAGCAACGTCGGCAGCGGCTCTCCGAACCTGCTGCTCCACACCGGGACCGGCGGTGGCAACCCGGACCCCGACCCGGAGCCCAGCGGCTGCGACGCCCTGCCCGAGGGTGGGACCGGCAGCCTCTCCGGCTCGGGTGACACCGACTACTGGCCGGGCTCGAGCGGCTACTTCTACTCCGGCGCGGGCACCCACACCGGCTGCCTGAGCGGCCCGGCCTCGGCCGACTTCGACCTCCAGCTGGAGAAGTGGAACGGCTCGCGGTGGGTCGTCGTGGCGCAGAGCATCAGCAGCACGTCGGAGGAGTCCGTCGAGTACGCCGGCACGAGCGGCTACTACTCGTGGGGCGTGACGTCCTACTCCGGCTCCGGCAGCTACACGTTCGGCTTCGACCGGCCGTAGGCACCCACCGCCGAACGTCTCGATACGCCGGGGTCCTCGTACCTCGGACCCCGGCTACTCGACGAACGAC
>CAZJDU010000065.1:0-21616 GCA_964544855.1 uncultured Nocardioides sp. | reverse complement strand
AGCAGCCAGCCCTTGGCGGGCTCGCCGCCGCCGACCTGCGGGTCGCCGAAGGTGAGCTCGCAGGTGTTGGACACCTTGATGCCCATCTTGTGCTCGACGTTGGTGACGTAGGCACCGTTGCGCTCGCCGGTGAGCTCACCGGTCTCGTGGTCGAAGTGGTACTTCGGCACGATGAAGAGGCTGAGCCCCTTGGTGCCCGGGCCGCCGGCGCCCTCGACGCCCTCGGGACGGGCCAGCACCAGGTGGATGATGTTCTCCTGCAGGTCGGACTCAGCGCTGGTGATGAAGCGCTTGACGCCCTCGATGTTCCAGGAGCCGTCCTCGTTCGGAGTGGCCTTGGTGCGGCCGGCTCCCACGTCCGAGCCCGCGTCGGGCTCGGTCAGCACCATCGTGGCTCCCCAGAGCTTCTCGACCATCAGCTGGGCGATCCGCTTGTCACGGTCGATGCCGTTGCGGTCGACGACGCTGGCGAAGGACGGGCCCGCGGCGTACATCCAGATCGGCGCGTTGGCGCCGAGGATCATCTCGGCCATGGCCCAGTTGAGCGTCGACGGGGCCGGCTGGCCACCGATGGACTCCGGGATCTGGAGCCGCCAGAACTCGGAGTCCATCCACGCGTCGTAGCTCTTCTTGAACGACGGGGTCACGGGAGCGGTGTTGGTCTGCGGGTCGAAGACCGGCGGGTTGCGGTCGCTGTCCTCGTACGACGCGGCGAGGTCCTCGCGGCAGATCCGCTCGACCTCGGACAGGATCTCGCGCGCGGTGTCGACGTCGTACTCGGCGAACGGACCCGATCCGAGGATCTCGTCCCGGCCGAGCACCTCGAACAGGTTGAACTCGATGTCGCGCAGGTTGCTCTGGTAGTGGCTCACTGTTCCACCGTTTCCTGACTAGGTTCAGTTCCGATTACTCGTCGGTCTACTGCTCAGTAACATCATCATACGCCGCCACCCCCGGTCTGCCAAAGGCGATGTCGCCGACACCACCCCGAGGGCCGTAGTGCAGTGACCCGATCGAGTTATCTGACAGACTGGACTCATGCGAGTTTCCGCCAAATCGGACTACGCCCTCCGGGCGTTGCTCGAGCTGGCGGGCCACGACGGCCGCGTGCTCAACGCCGAGGAGCTCGGGCGGCTCCAGGACATCCCGCACGGCTTCCTCCAGGCGATCCTCGCCGACCTGCGCCGGGCCGGCGTGGTCCGCTCCCAGCGCGGCCAGTCCGGTGGCTGGCGGATGGCCCGCGACCCCCGCGACGTCAGCATCGCCGATGTCATCCGGGCCGTCGACGGCCCGCTGGTGTCGGTCTACGACATGCGCCCGGAGGCGGTCAGCTACAACGCGTCCGCCGAGGTGCTGCAGCACGTCTGGATCGCCGCCCGGTCCGCCCTCCGCGAGGTCTTCGAGCAGGTCACCATCCAGCAGCTGGCCGATGGCACGCTCCCCGACGAGGTCACCGGCCGCACCGCGGACGAGGACGCCTGGCAGAGCCACTGATCTCAGCCACGGTGGTTGAGGTGCGAGCCTGCGAGCCTCGAAACCACCGTCAGGCAGCGTCCTGCAGCTTCTTCTTGAGCTTGCGGCGCTTCTTGTCCACCGAGGCGAGCTCCATCTCCAGGCCCTCGGCACGACGGGTGAGCCGCTCGATCTCCCGCATCGCCTCGTGCAGCAGCTCATCCAGGTCGGTGCGACGCGCCTCGTCGTCATCGACCGGCAGCTGCCGCCCCAGCACCGCAGCCGCGTCGCCCACGACGTCGTAGCCGCCCGTCTCGATCTGGTCCAGCCACGCGCGCGCCACCGTGTCGAGCACCCCGGCGCGCTTCGCGGGCACCGTCGGCACCAGCCACATCGGCCGGGCCGCGACCGGCTGGGGCACGTCGTCCAGCGCGAGCGACGCCGTACCGAAGCCGGCCAGCCTGCCGAACGCCCTCCAGGCCTGCCGCTGGGTCTCGTCGGGCCGGTCCGGGTCGCTGCCGACGAGCAGCACGTGGAGCCGCTCGGGCTTCCGCACCGCACCACCCCACCGATCGAGCACGACGCCGAGGTCGGTCTCCGGCTCACCGGGCACGCACCACGCGTGCGGGGCGGTGGCGGTGAGGACGACGTGCACCTGGAAGTCGGACAGCTGGTCGAGCAGCAGGTCGATCTGCGGTCGCGGAGCGGTGGCCAGCAGCGGCTGGCTGATGACCACCGTCGAGCGTCCCTTCCGCGCGCGGCGGCACAGTGCGGCCCAGGCGCCCTCGACGTCCTTGCGCCGCAGGCCCCAGGCCTTGTGGGTGCGGGTCATCTCGACCGCGGCGAGGAATCCCTCGTGCGACGACCTCACCGGCACCAGCATGTCCAGCTCGACGAGGGCGTCGCGGTGATGCACCAGCGCGGCCTCGATGATGTCGCCGACCCCCGGCATCCCGACATGGAGGAAGACCTTGCGCTTCTTCGGCATGTCACCATCGTGGTCGACGCCGGTGAGCAGCACGTGAACGCTGCACGAAGCGGCAGTGGGTCCCCGACGATGAGTTGCCCCGCTCGAACACCGCACCAGTGCGAGAACATGTTTCAGTTTCGTCGTACGATGCCGCCATGATCTCCTCCGACGCGATCACCTGGAACGCCCCGAACGACCCCCACCCGGCGCGCGCGGCCTCGCAGCGGTCCTACTCGGCGGTGGCGAAGGGCGACCTCGACGAGTGGCTGACCGTCTACGCCGAGGACGCGGTGCTCGAGGACCCGGTCGGCCCGTCGATGTTCGACCCCGACGGGCGGGGGCACCACGGCCACGACGGGATCCGGGCGTTCTGGGAGAAGGCGATCGCCCCGATCGCTCGCTTCGAGTTCGAGATCCACGACTCCTTCGCCAACCCCGGCTCCCCCACCTGCGCCAACGTCGGCCGGATCCGGACGACGCTGCCCGACGGCAGCCACACCACCACCGACCTGGTCATGGTCTACGTCGTCCACGACGACGGCCGGGTGAGGTCGATGCAGGCGTTCTGGGAGCCGGAGCGGACGATGGCCAGCCTCACTCAGGCACCGAGCGGCTCGTAGCAGTCGTAGGTCTCGATCTCGGCGATCCGGTTCCCGTCGAACCGGACGAACTGCGCGATGTGGGCGGTCAGCCGCTGGCCGGCCCGGAACGGACCGGCGTCCGCCGCGACGACAGCGGTCCAGCACAGTCGGGCGACGACCAGGCCGTCGACCTCCGCGATCGAGGTGACGTCGTAGCGCTGTTCGGCGAGCAGGTCGGCGCCCGCCGATGACCCGGCGAGGAAAGCCTCGAGGTCGCTGGTCCGCCCCTCGGGCACCAGGACGTTGGGTCGCTCCACGGTGACGGCATCCGGCGTGAAGTGCGGCCGGAGCTGCTCACCGGCGCGACCCGCCTCGATGTCGGCGTAGAGCCGGCGTACGGCTGCGATGCGGTCGTCCATATCGACAACCATAGTTGCACAACCGTGGTTGTCAATATGAGGATGAGGAGATGCCCGACGTCAGACCCGAGGACCTCGACGTCGCCACCCTGGCGCTGCTGGCGGGTGCGGCCGCGACCGAGCGGCTGCTGGACGACGTACGACGCGACGGCCACCCGGACCTCCGGGCGGCCCACGGCTACGTCTTCCAGCACCTGATCGACCGCACCCCGACGGTCGGCGAGCTCGCCGAGGCCCTGGAGGTCACCCAGCAGGCCGCCTCGAAGAGCGTCGCCGAGCTGGAGTCGCTCGGCTACGTCGCCCGCGCGCCGGACCCCGACGACCAACGAGTACGACGCGTCCGGCTGACCGAGCGCGGCCGGGCCGCCGTCGCTGCCGGACGGACGGCGCGCGCCCGGCTCGAGGAGCGTCTCGCCGAGGCGGTCAGCGACGACGCGCGGTCGGCGGCCCGAACCGCGCTGGGAGCACTCCTCGACCTCAGTGGCGGAACCGATGCGGTCCGCTCTCGCCGAGCCCGCCCGCCGGCCGCGCTGCGTCCGCCGTGAGCGCCCCACCGATGCCCGTCCCGTGACACGGGTCACATCGCCCACTACGCTGCTGCGGCAAGAACACGTTCTAGTTCCGAAGGGGCACCGCATGCAGACCCGAGCCGCCATCCTGTGGGAACCGCACACCGCCTGGAGCGTCGAGGACATCGAGCTCGACCCACCCCGCAGCGGCGAGATCCTCGTCAAGCTCGCGGCGTCCGGCCTCTGCCACTCCGACGAGCACATGGTCACCGGTGACATGGTGCTCGATCCGGAGCTGGCCGAAGCCTTCGGACTGCATCAGTTCCCGGTCATCGGCGGCCACGAGGGCGCCGGCGTGGTGCAGGAGGTCGGGCCCGGCACGACCGGCTTCGAGGTCGGCGACCACGTGGTGTTCAGCTTCATCCCCTCCTGCGGCACCTGCCCGTCGTGCTCCACCGGCAAGCAGCACCTGTGCGACCTCGGCGCGTTCCTGCTCAGCGGCATGCAGCTCTCGGACTTCTCCTACCGGCACCACGCCAAGGACGGGAGGGACCTCGGGATCATGGTGGGGCTCGGCACGTTCTCGCCGTACACGGTGGTCAACGTCGACAGCGCGGTGAAGATCGACAAGGAGATCCCGCTCGAGCGCGCGGCGCTCGTCGGCTGCGGCGTCACCACCGGCTGGGGCTCGGCCGTCTACGCCGCTGACGTGCAGCCGGGCGAGACCGTCGTGGTGATCGGCACCGGCGGGATCGGCATGAGCGCGGTGCAGGGCGCTGCCATGGCCGGAGCGCGGCAGGTGGTGGCCGTGGAACCGGTCGCGTGGAAGCGGGAGAAGGCACTCACCCTGGGCGCCACGCACACCGCGGCGTCGATCGAGGACGCCCAGGCGATGCTCGGCGACCTCACCCAGGGCGCGATGGCGGACAAGGCGATCCTCGCCGTCGGCCTCGCGACCGGCGACCTGATCGCTCCGATGATGGGGCTGGTCAAGAAGGCCGGTCGCGGCGTCGTCACCGCGGTCGCGAACATGATGGCCGAGGACGTGAAGCTGAACCTCTTCGACCTGTCGATGCAGCGCAAGGAGCTGGTCGGCTGCATCTTCGGCAACGCCAACCCGCGCTACGACATCCCCCGGCTGCTGCGGCTCTATCAGGACGGCCGGCTGAAGCTCGACGAGATGGTGACGGCGACGTACACCCTCGACGAGGTCAACCAGGGCTACCAGGACATGCGCGACGGCAAGAACATCCGCGGCGTCATCGTCTACTGAGGTCTGATCGTCACAAGAGAAAACGTCGGGTTCCGCGCCGAGAACCGACCGAGACTCTTGTGACGATCCGCCCTCAGTCGCCCGCGTGGTCGGCGAGCCAGTTGACCAAGGGACGGAGCCGGCGCCAGTCGTCACGGACCCGGTCGAGCAGCTCCGGGGTGTGGATGACGTCCTCGAAGCCGTAGGACCGCATGCCGAGCAGGGTCTTGTGGCGCAGCAGGTCGATCCGCGGGTGGTCCTTGTCGTAGCCGCGTGGCGCCGTCTTGAGCCGCTCCCCCTCGATCGAGAAGTCGCCGCGCTCGAGGTCGCGGAGGATCCGTCGCAGCCGGGCGCCGGCCTTCTCGTCGGCCATCCCCTCCCGGATCGAGGACAGCGTGTCGCCGGCCGCGTGATAGGTCCCGCCGCCGATCCGTACGCCGGGTGCCGCGACCTCGACGTACCACCCCGTCGCCGGCGCGGCGCCGACGAAGGCGCCCTGGTGGGTCTTGTACGGCGTCTTGTCCTTGCTGAACCGGACGTCGCGGTAGGGGCGGAACACCTTGGCCTCCCCGAACTCCTCGGCCAGCGCGTCGGTCAGGGCGACCATCGGCGCCCGCACCTGGTCGAGGTAGGTCTGCTTGTGCGCCTCCCAGAACGACTTGGTGTTGTCGACCTCGAGGTCGTCGTAGAAGTCGAGGGCAGCGACGGGGAAGCCGGAGAAGCTCACCAGGGCAGGATAGGTGGTCTCGAGCCTCAGGCCGTGGCGGCCTTCGCACCGACCACCGATGGCAGCGCGGCCGCGGCGAAGCCGCGAACGGGCTGAGCCAGGGCGGAGCTTGCGGAGCCTCGGCGAGGTTCGTTCGGCCGCACGGCCGGCAGCGTGGCAAGCGAAGCGCCGACACGCTCGGCCCGTCCAATACCGAGCGGATGACGAGATTCGAACTCGCGACATCGACCTTGGGAAGGTCGCGCTCTACCAACTGAGCTACATCCGCAGGCACCGAGCGGTGTCTCCCGGTGCGGATCGGAATGCTACCTGATGGAGGTCAGCGTGGGGTGCTTCGGCTCCACTCCGTCACCCGACGAACGGCCGGTGACCCGTCGATGGACCCACGGCACGGCATGGGTGCGGGCCCACACGAGGGTGGCGCGCCGCTCCTCGCGGGGCGTCAGCACCGGCGCCGGCGCGGGAGGAAGCGGCTCCAGACCGTGGCGGACGCCGAGCGCGTCGAGCACGGCGATCGCGATGCTCTGGTGCCCGACGGCGTTGAGGTGGAGCCGGTCCTCGTCCATCACCTCGGCGACCTTCCAGCCACGCATCCGCCACATGTCGACGAGCGTCGCGCCGTGCCGCTCGGCGATCTCGCGGGCGAACTCGTTGAAGATCGCGGTGCGACCTCGGATCAGCCTCGTCACCGGGTTGAGACCCGGGTCGGCGATGGTGAACATCACGACCTGGGCGCCACTCGCGGTGAGCCGGCCCACGGCGTCGTCGTACGACGCTGCCAGCGCGTCCAGGTCGACCCGCGGGCGCATCACGTCGTTGCCGCCGCCGTGGATGCTCACCAGGTCGGGCTGCAGGGCGAGCGCCGGCTCGAGCTGCTCGGTCAGGATCGCCGGCAGCTTGCGACCGCGGATCGCCAGGTTGGCGTAGCGGAGGTCGGGCGACTGCCGGGCCAGCTCCTCGGCCACCCGGTCCGCCCAGCCGCGCCAGCCGTTCGGCCGCGACGGGTCGGCGTCGCCGACGCCCTCGGTGAAGGAGTCACCGAGAGCGACGTACCGATGGATGGAGGACGGGATGAGGGCATCGATCGCCATGCCCCGCATTCTCACCCGGCGGTAGCAGCGCTCGGCGGGTAGGGTGCCGTGCGTGCTGCTGAGCGACCGCGACATCCTGGCCGAGATCGACGCCGGCCGGATTGCGATGGAGCCGTGGGAACCGGACATGATGCAGCCCTCGTCGATCGACGTGCGGCTGGATCGGTACTTCCGGACCTTCGAGAACCACAAGTACCCCCACATCGACCCGGCGGCCGACCAGCCCGACCTGACCCGGATGGTCGAGTGCGACGGCGAGGACCCCTTCATCCTGCACCCCGGCGAGTTCGTGCTGGGCTCGACCTACGAGGTGGTGAGCCTGCCGGACGACGTCGCCGCCCGGGTGGAGGGCAAGTCCTCGCTCGGCCGGCTGGGGCTGCTCACCCACGCGACCGCGGGCTTCGTCGACCCGGGCTTCTCGGGGCACGTCACTCTCGAGCTCGCCAACGTGGCGACGCTGCCGATCAAGCTCTACCCCGGCATGAAGATCGGGCAGTTCTGCTTCTTCCGGCTCTCGTCGGCCTCCGAGCACCCCTACGGCTCGGAGAAGTACGGTTCGCGCTACCAGGGACAGCGCGGCCCGACGCCGTCCCGGTCGCACCAGAACTTCCACCGCACGTCCATCTGACGCCCTCCCACACGGAGGCCGCGCGTAGTTCGGTTAGGCTTACCTCAGTCAACTACCGCCGGTGTCCGGGAGGGACCGATGACCGCCACCCAGAACGAGTACGTCCGCAGCCTGCCGATGGTCCTCGACCGGGTCGCCGTCCGCCGTGTCGAGCGGGTGAGCCCGTCGTACGTCCGCGTGGAGCTGGGCGGCGACTGCCTCGCCGACTTCGGCGTCGACGGTCCCGTCCTCGACCAGCGGATCAAGCTGATCTTCCCCAACGCCGCCGGTGAGCTGGCCTCGCTGGACGGCATGGACGAGTCGTGGTGGGCCACCTGGCTGCAGATCCCCGAGGACGAGCGCGGCTCGATCCGCACGTACACGATCCGCGACGTGCTGGGCGAGGGTGCCGACACCCGCCTGGTCGTCGACATCGTCGTGCACGAGCCGGCCGACGGGGAGGACCCCGACGGCGCCGGCAACGCCTGGGCACTGCGTGCCGGCGTCGGCGACGAGCTCGTGGTGCTCTGTCCCCGGGCCGGCCATGCCTTCGGCGGCATCGAGTGGGCGCCCGGCGACGCCTCGCGACTGCTGGTCGTCGGCGACGAGACCGCCGCGCCGGCGATCCGTGGCATCCTGCGCGATCTCCCCGCCGACGCGCGTGGGTCGGTGTTCATCGAGACGATCGGCGACGCCGACGTCTACGACGACCTGGTCGCGCCACCGGGCGTGGAGGTGAGCTGGCTGCCGCGCAACGGCGACCCGCGGGGCGAGGCCCTGCACGCAGCCGCGATCGCCGCGCTGACCGGCTCCGGCGCGGCGGCCCCCGACGTGACCGATGACGAGATCGACCCCGACCTGTGGGAGACCCCTGCCCACTCCTCCTCGGGCGCCGACGTGCCCGGCAGCACCACCATCCCCGACGCGGCGACCCCCCATGCCGGCCTCTACGCCTGGATCGCCGGCGAGTCGAGGATCGTCACCGGACTGCGCCGGCACCTCGTCAAGGAGCTCGGCATCGACCGCGGCCAGGTCGCCTTCATGGGCTACTGGCGCGAGGGCGTCGCCATGCGCTCCTGAGGCCGTACACCAACAGGCACAACCGACAACCGAGACGAGGATCTACGCCGGATCAGGCTCCGCTGCACCGCGGACAAGCGCGTTGTGCCTGTCGGTGTACGCGTCGAACCACGTCGATCAGCACCTGACGCACGAAGTCTGGGTCGAACATCACGTCCTCCCAGGCGAACCGCAGCACGATCCACCCCGCGGCGACGAGCAGGTCGTAGCGTCGAGCGTCTCGCCGGAGGGCAGCTCGGCCGCCATGCCACTCGAACGAATCCGCTTCGAGGACCATCCCGAGGGTGACATCGACCAGATCGGGACGCACCCAGGGATCCAGGTCCGTGATGTACCGCTGCGGCTCGACCGCAAGCCCCGGCACGTCCTTGGTGATCGCGCGCAACACCGACTCGAAGGGGTTCGCCGGCTCGGACCGCGCTTCCGCGGCGACCCGGCGGATCTGTCGACTCCCCGGTCCGCGCGCGAGCTTGGCTGCCAGCCTGAGCGACGTCTGGTCACCGACCCGCAGCGCGGAGTCGGCGATCGCGAGCGCCTCGTCGAACGGCAGGGCGCGGAGACACTGTTGCAGTGTGAGCATCTTGCTCGTCGCCGGACCCGAGACATCCGTCGGGTCCACGTCGGCGAAGTGCGGCGTGATCTGTCGCCGCTGCTCATGGGACAGATGGCGCTTGCGCCGCACGGTCACGTGGGGCGTCTCCGGGACGGTCTTGACCGCCCAACCATGGTGGAGCGCAGCGCTGGAATGACTGAGGATCCCGCTCACTCGATGCGCCACGGCGACCGCGCCGTCGACCTCCGCCAACGCATAGCGGTCCCGGGCGAGCGCGACGATCGCTCCTGCCGCCAGCGCCGCGTCGACGTGGGCTCGTCCGGCGATCCTCAGAAGTGGCGCACGGGTCGACACGCCGCCGAGCTCACGCAGCAGTTCGGTCACATCCATGCCCCGAGCATCGGCGTCGCACCGGGACGGCTCCACCCTCACTGCACGTTGTCCACAGGCACGTACACCAACTGACACAACGCATCGGATGCCTCCCGCCGACGCGGGGCACCGCCGCGATCCGACGCAATCAGCGGCGTTGTGCCTGTTGGCGTACGTCGCGACCTCAGCGCACCGGGACGATCAGCGCCGACGGCGTCGCAGGGCCGGTGTGCAAGGTGAACGGCAGCGCCTGCTGCAGCAGGGTGCTCACCGGCGCGAGCAGGTGGGGGACGTCGAAACCCTGGACGGCGATGCGGAGCCGGTGACCCGGTCGGATCACTGCTGCGGTCGGGAAGACCTCGACGTCGACGGGGGCGACCTCGCCCTGGCGCAGCGGCTGCTTCGCCTCCTTGGTGAACGGATGGTGCGGCTGGACGAGCCGTCCGTCGAGATAGCGGGACCGCTCCTCGTCGAGCGCTCGCTGCGAGATCACCTGCCAGCCTCCGGTGAGGTGGGTGACGGTGCCGTCCGGCGCGACGTCCTCGACGATCACCGACAGCAGGCCGTCGCCGCTCGGCGCCGAGACGTGCAGCCGCGCGTTGATCGGCCCCTGGAGCCGGACCGGCTCGGTCATCGGCTCGGTCTCGAAGGCCAGGCCGGTCAGGTCGTTGAGCCGGTTGTCACGCAGGCACGGGCTGTCCGGCCAGACCGTCGCGAGGATCCCCGCGGTCCACTGGTTGGCCGACCGCGTGCACAGCCCGGACACCGGCAGCGGCACCAGCTGGGACCGACCGGCCTCCGGAGCGCCAAGGGTCAGCGCGCCGGCGTCGCCCAGGAGGGTGGATCGCCCGGAGAGCGCGTAGGACCGTGCCTCCCGGTCCTCGGCGAGCCACTCGTCCTGCTCCACCCACGTCCCGGAGCCCTGCTCGTAGTAGGTCAGGGGGGCGATCTCGTCGAGCGCGCCGTCGTACCCCTTGATCCAGTGGTCGAACCACCGCAGCTGCAGCTCGGCGAGCGTGCCGTGGCCGGCCTCGCCGACCTCGGCCCCGGAGGAGCCCTGCAGGTGGTCCCAGGGGCCGACGATCATCCTCGTCGGGACGCCGTTGGCCCGGAGCCGCTCGAAGAGCATCGGCGTGCCGCGCTGGAACAGGTCGAACTCGCCGCCGATGAGGAAGGTGGGGACGTCGACCTCGTCGATCACCTCGATCGGTGACCGCTCCCGGTAGAACGCGCTGTCGTGGGCCGGCTGGTTGCCGAGCACCGCGTCGAGCATCAGCGGCAGCGTGAACGTGGTCGCGGTGTCGAGTCGGTCGAGCAGCCACGCCAGGCCGGCGTCGGGGGTGCCGGCGGCGTACGCCGGCGGGATCAGCCCGGTGCCGGTCACCAGCCCCATCCACAGCGGGATGAAGCCGACGTCGATCTGCCCGCCGGAGGCGACGACGTCGCGGTAGACGTCCGCAGCGGGCACCTGCGGGAAGATCGCCTTCAGCCCGTCGGGCCGCTGGCCCGCCGCGAAGATCTGGCTGATGCCCATGTACGACGCGCCGGTCATACCGACCTCGCCGGTGCTCCACTCCTGCTCGTGGGCCCACTCGACGACCTCGCCCGCGTCCTGGTTCTCCCGTGCGCTGAACGCCTCCCACCGTCCCTCGGAGACCCCCGTGCCGCGGGCGTCGACGGTGAGCTGGGCATAGCCACGCTCCACCAGGAAGTGCGGGTCGGCGCCCGCCAGCACCGCGCCCCCGGCGCCGCCGATGACCGTCTTGTTGTAGGCGGTGATCGTGACGATCACGGGCAGCGGTGTGCCCACCGGGTCGCCGTCGTCGCCCGCCGGGCGGGTGAGGTCGGCGTAGAGCGTGACACCGTCGCTCATCTCGATGGGCAGGTCGGTCGTGGTGACGACGCCGTCGTACTGCGCCGGACGTGGCTGCCGGTCCGGCGCCGACGCGACCACGGCACGGGAGGGCACCGGCGGCGCGGCGCCGGCCCCTGTCGGAGCAAGGAGACCGGCGAGAACGGCGACGACGACAACGGCGGCCGCGGCACCGCGGCGGGCGACCCGAGCAGAGTGGAACATGTTCCAGGTAACGACGGCGCCATGCCGCGGGTCACGGATCGGTGCCGGGCGGCGGCGACCAGCCCGTCAGGCAGGGACGAGATGGACGCTGCCCGAGGCGGTCGTCGCCCGCAGCTCGACGTAGTCGGCGCCGGGCTCGGGCTGCCCGAGACTGGGCAGCTCGGAGCGCACGCGACCGCTCCCGGTGCGCAGGTCGGTCCAGACCGGCACCCCTGCCGGGATCCCGACCCGCACGTTGCCGGAGGCGGCCTTCGCCGTGGTGCGACCGCGACGCACGCTGCCGACGGTGATGCTGCCCGAGGCCGTCTTCAGGGAGAGATCGCGCTCGGCCTCCCCCACCTCGACACTGCCCGACCCGGACTTGGCGGCGACGTCGCCGTCGCACCGGCCGAGCCGGATCCGGCCGGATCCGGTGGAGACCGCGGCGGTCGCGCCGGCGTGGTCGACCTCGATCCTGCCGGAGCCGCTGCGTGCCCGGAGATCCGCGGCGGCCTCGACCACCGTCACCGCACCGGACCCGGTGGTCACCACGCACGGACCCGCGACCCGGTCCAGCGTGACCCGGCCGGAACCGGACCGGACCATCACCTGGCCCAGCCGACCGGAGCTCTCGAGGCTCGCACCACCGAGCTTGGCGGTGAGGTCGCTGCCCACCGGCAGCGACACCTCGATGTCCAGGCCCGCCTGGGGAGCGAGCCCGCGGACCTTCGGGGCGATCACGCTGATCCCGTGGTCGTCCTGGTCGACGACCACCTCGTCGGCGCGAGCACCGGCGATGTGGATCTTGGTCGTCGCGGTGTCGGTGGCGGTCACGGTGACCGAGCCGCGACCGTTCTCGACGTGGATCGGCACGGGGCCGGGAGTGTCGAACGCGTGCTCGGCGGCCTGCTGGCGGGTCATCGGTGTCTCCTTCGGGTGGTGGGTCAGATCCAGCCGGTCATCCGCCGCTGCCCGTGACGGCTGCGCGGCCCCACCGGCCCGGTCGCGCCGGGGAACGGCACGCTCGAGAGGTCGACGTCGACCCTGACCGCGCGATCGGCGGTCGCCTGCCGGACCGCGCCGACCAGCCAGGTGTTGAGCGACTGGCCAGCGGCAGCGGCGGCCTCCTCGGCGCTCGCCTTGAGCGACTCGGGGAGCCGGACCGTCAGTCGAGCCGTGCCCTCGTCCTTCGTCTCGGCCTCCGGCGCCGGGGCCTGGGGCGGATCGACCGGCTCCGGCGCGCTGACCAGGAAGTCCAGGTCGCGCCCGTCGAGCCGGACGTCGACGCCACCGGCGGGCATCGCCGCCGTGATCTCGGCGGCCGCCTCGCTGATCGCCTCCATCAGCGCGAGCCGGGCCGCCGGGTCGAGGGCATAGCCCAGTCGCTCGGCGGCCTGGCGCGCGTCATCCCCGGCGCCCGCGGCAGCGGCGAGCAGGTCGCGGCGAAGGCTGTCGACGTACGGCGTGATGTCCATGCGCATCACTATGACATCACTTTGGTGTCAGATCAAGTCAGGATGACGTCAACTCCGGCCGGCCGGTGGCCGATCTGTCGTGGGGATGTACGAAAGTGCAGTCCTCGGACTCCTGAACGGGTCGAAGGTCCCGGTCAGGTCGGGCACTCAGCAGGTGCCGCCCGACGCCGGATCGGCGCAGATTGGAGACCGCACCGCCCGGAGCCGGGCGGTCGCCCGGAGGAGGAGACATGACCGACAACGCCGAACCGCGGGCCTGGGTGGTCTACGAGTCGATGTTCGGCAACACCGAGGACGTCGCCCACGCGATCGCCGACGGCCTGCAGGAGGTCGGCTACGACGTCACCTGCGCCGGCGTCGCCTCGGCGCCCCATGACGCTCCGCTCGAGGGCGACCTGCTCGTGCTCGGCGCTCCGACCCATGCGTTCTCGCTGAGCCGGCCGAACACCCGCGGCGACGCCGTACGCCAGGGTGCGACCACCGAGCGCCCGGACATCGGGCTGCGCGAGTGGCTCACCGATCTGGACCCGGGGCAGCACCCGGAGGTGCCCGTCGCCGTGTTCGACACCCGCGCCTCGAAGGTCCGGCGGCTGCCCATGGCGGCCAGTCGCGCCGCGGCGCGGATCCTGCGGCGCAAGGGGCTCCGGCTGACGACGAAGCCGCAGGCGTTCCTCGTCGAGGACGTCGCCGGCCCCCTCGTCGCCGGCGAGCTGGCCGGCGCCAAGGCGTGGGGTCGCGCCCTCGGGACGACGGTCGGCGCCCGGGTGTGACGGCGGGACCGGTCAGGAGACCTGGTCAGACCAGACCCAGCCGGCGCGCCGACTCCTCCCGCATCTGCACCTTGCGGATCTTGCCCGTGACCGTCATCGGGAACTCCTCGACCAGGAGCACGTAGCGCGGGATCTTGTAGTGCGCCAGCCTGCCGGTGGCGAACTCCCGGACGGCCTCGGCGTCGAGCGGGTCGGCGTCGGCCTTCAGCCTGATCCAGGCGCACAGCTCCTCGCCGTACCGCTCGTCGGGCACCCCGATCACCTGGGCGTCCTCGACGTCGGGATGGGTGTAGAGGAACTCCTCGATCTCGCGGGGATAGATGTTCTCACCACCACGGATCACCATGTCCTTGATCCGCCCGACGATGTTGCAGTAGCCGTCCTCGCGCATCACCGCGAGGTCACCGGTGTGCATCCAGCCGTCGGCGTCGATCGCCTCGGCGGTCTTCTCCTCGTCGTTCCAGTAGCCCAGCATCACCGAGTAGCCCCGCGTGCAGAACTCACCGGTCTCGCCGCGCGGCACCGTCTCACCGGACGCCGGATCCACGATCTTGATCTCCACGTGCGGTGCCGCCCGGCCGATGGTCTCGGTCCGCCGCTCGAGGTCGTCGTCCACCCGCGTCTGGCACGACACCGGCGAGGTCTCGGTCATGCCGTAGGCGATCGACACCTCCGCCATGTGCATCTCGTTGACGCACCGCTTCATCACCTCGATCGGACAGATCGAGCCCGCCATGATCCCGGTCCGCAGCGAGGACAGGTCGTAGGACGCGAAGTCCGGGT
Organism: uncultured Nocardioides sp.; assembly: GCA_964544855.1. Lineage (GTDB taxonomy): Bacteria > Actinomycetota > Actinomycetes > Propionibacteriales > Nocardioidaceae > Nocardioides. The sequence continues at coordinate 6,919 of CAZJDU010000065.1, read as the reverse complement.
GGTTCTGCATCGCGATGAACATCGTCGGCACGCCGTAGACGCCCGTGCACCGCTCGTCCTGGATCGCCTGCAGCGTGAGTGCCGGGTCGAAGCCCGCCGCCGGGATGACCATCGTCGCCCCGTGCGTGGTGCACCCCAGGTTGCCCATGACCATGCCGAAGCAGTGGTAGAACGGCACCGGGATGCACAACCGGTCGGCCTCGGTGAACGCGATCGTCTCCGTCACGAAGTAGCCGTTGTTGAGGATGTTGCGGTGGCTCAGCGTGGCGCCCTTCGGGTATCCGGTCGTACCCGAGGTGTACTGGATGTTGATCGGATCCTCGGGCCGGAGCCCGCGCGACCGCTGGGCCACTACGTCGGCAGCCTGCTGCTCCCCGGCCGCGATCAGCTCGGCCCAGTCGGTCGTGTCGACGTAGACCGTCCGCTCCAGGCGCGGGCAGTCCGGGGCCGTCTCCTCGACCATGGCACGGTAGTCGCTGGTCTTGAAGGACGTCGCTGCCAGCAGCAGCCGCATGCCCGACTGGTTCACCGCGTAGGAGAACTCGTGGGTGCGGTAGGCCGGGTTGACGTTGACCAGGATCGCGCCGATCTTCGCGGTCGCGTACTGCACGATCGTCCACTCCGCGCAGTTGGGCGCCCACATCCCCACCCGGTCACCCTGGGCGACGCCGTACGCGATCAGGCCACGCGCCACCTGGTCCACGGCATGGTCGAGCTCGCGGTAGGTCCACCGCCGACCGGTCGCCACCTCCACCAGCGCCTCCCGGTCCGGGAACGCCGCCACCGTGCGCTCCAGGTTCGCCCCGATGGTCTCCTCCAGCAACGGGGTGGCGGTCTCGCCTGCGGCGTACGACTCGGTCATGTCCCTGCTCCTTGTCTCCCGGACGGCCTCGGCCCGGTGTCTACTGCTGCGGAACGCCGGACCGGAGGTCGAAGTCCTCGTCACGGTGCTCCCCGTCCGGTCGGCCGGCGTCGGCGTCCGCGAGCTCCTGCTCCCGGGTGCGGAGCTCGACCCGGCGGATCTTCCCCGAGATGGTCTTGGGCAGATCGGCGAACTCCAGCCGGCGCACCCGGAGGTACGGCGGCAGGTGCTCGCGCGCGTAGCCGAGGATGTCCCGCGCGGTGTCCGCGCTGGGCTCGTGGCCCGGGGCGAGCACGACGTACGCCTTGGGCACGGCGAGCCGGACCGGGTCGGGCGCGGGCACGATGGCCGCCTCGGCGACCGCCGGGTGCTCGATCAGCACGCTCTCCAGCTCGAACGGGCTGACCTTGTAGTCCGAGGCCTTGAAGACGTCGTCGGTGCGCCCGACATAGGTGATGGCACCGTGCTCGTCGCGAGTGGCGACGTCGCCGGTGTGGTAGTACCCGCCCGCCATCGCCTCCCGGTTGCGCACCGGAGACCCCTGATAGCCGGTCATCAGCGGCAGCGGCCGGCCCGTCGGTCCCTCCAGCGCCAGGCAGATCTCGCCCTCGCCCGGTCCGTCGACCTCCTGGCCGGTCGCGGGGTCGACCAGCACCACGGGGACGCCCGGCAACGGCCGGCCCATCGAGCCCGGCACCACCGGCTGACCCGGCGGGTTGGCGACCGCGGCGGTCATCTCGGTCTGCCCGAACCCGTCACGGATCGTCAGACCCCAGTGCTGCTCGACCTGCGCGATCACCTCCGGGTTGAGCGGCTCGCCGGCCGCGATCGCCTCCCGCAGCGTGCCGGGGCCGGCGGAGAGGTCGGCGTTGATGAGCATCCGCCACACGGTCGGCGGCGCGCAGAAGGTCGTCACGCCCTCCTCGCGCAGCTGCGCGAGCAGCGCAGCCGCGTCGAAGCGGGCGTAGTTGGACACGAAGACGGTCGCCTCGGCCAGCCAGGGGGCGAAGAAGTTGGACCACGCGTGCTTGGCCCAGCCCGGGGAGGAGATGTTGAGGTGCACGTCGCCGGGCTGCAGCCCGAGCCAGAACATCGTCGACAGGTGCCCCACCGGATAGGACAGATGGGTGTGCTCGACGAGCTTGGGCCGGCTGGTGGTGCCGGAGGTGAAGTAGAGCAGCAACCGGTCGGTGCTCGCGTTGCCCGGATGCTCCAGCGGCGCCGGGGGGACGTCGTACGCCGCCGCGTGGTCGAGCCACCCGTCGACCGTGCCACCCACGACGAACCGCAGGTAGTCGCCGTCGATCTCGTCGAACTTGGCGGCGTCGGCCGCGTTGCACACCACGGCGCGCGCCTCGCCGCGCGCCATCCGGTCGACCAGGTCCGCCGTGCCCACCGCCGTGGTGGTCGGCATGATGACCGCGCCGATCTTGAGGACGGCGAGCATGGTCTCCCACAGCTCGACCTGGTTGCCGAGCATCACGATCACACTGTCGCCGCGCCCGACCCCCTGGTCGCGCAGTGCGCGGGCGACCTGGTCGGACCGGTCGACCAGCTCGGCGAAGGAGTACGACGCACGCCGGCCGTCCTGCTCGACGATGACCAGCCCGGGGCGGTCGTCGCCTCGCGCGAACGGGTCGAACCAGTCATGAGCGAAGTTGAAGGTCCCGCCCACGTCGGGCCAGCGGAACGAGGCGCAGGCCTCGTCGTAGGACGTGCGGAGCCGGACCAGCTGGTCGCGGGCGTTGCGGAGTGCGGTGGTGCCTGCCATGCGGACCATCCTCCCGCGTCGGCGAGGCGCGCCCCACCCCCGAAGGAGGGGAGGGCGCGCTGCCGACGGCGTCAGTGCTCGTGGATCATCACGCCGCGGACGTTCTTGCCGTTCAGCAGGTCCTCGTAGCCCTCGTTGACCTGCTCCAGGGTGTAGGTCTTGGTCACCAGCTCGTCGAGCTTGAGGTCACCGGACTGGTAGAGGCCGAGGATCTTCGGGATGTCGGTCGTCGGGTTGCAGTCGCCGAAGAGACTGCCCTTGACGTGCTTGCGGAAGAGCGTGAGCACCGAGCCCGGCAGGACGACGTTCATCTCGTCGAGCTTGTTGAGGCCGGTCAGCACGATCGAGCCGCCCTTGCCGACGATCTCGAAGCCCGCGCCGGTGATCTCCGCGGTCAGCAGATCCGGAGTGAGGATCGCCGAGTCCGCCATCTGGCCGCGGGTGAGGTCGGTGACGGTCTGCATCGCCTCGCCAGCGGAGGCGAACGCGTGGGTCGCCCCGAGCTCCATCGCCTTCTCCCGCTTGTTCTCCAGCGGGTCGATCGCGATGACGTTCTTGGCGCCCGCGTAGCGCGCACCCTGGACCGCGTTGATGCCGATGCCGCCGACGCCCATGACGACGACGGTGTCGCCCGGTGTCACGTCCGCCGTGTTGACCGCGGATCCCCAGCCCGTCGGCACACCGCACCCGACCAGCACCGCCTTCTCCAGTGGCAGGTCGTCGTCGACCTTCACCGTCGAGTTCTGGTGGATCACGCCGTACTGGCTGAAGGTGCCGAGCATGCACATGCCGCCGTACTGGCCGCGAGGCCCGGTGAACGGGAAGTGGTCACCCGGCAGGTAGCCCTCGAGGATGGTCGCCCCCATGTCGCAGATCGACTGCTGGCCGCTCGCGCAGTAGCGGCAGGTGCCGCAGTTGGGGATGAAGGAGCAGACGACGTGGTCGCCGGGCTTCACCCGGGTGACGCCGGGGCCGACCTCCTCGATGATCCCGGCCCCCTCGTGCCCGAGCACCATCGGCATCCGTGCCTCGATGTCGCCGTGTGCGATGTGGATGTCGGAGTGGCACAGGCCGGCATGGGTGTACCGGATCAGCACCTCGCCCTCGCGAGGCTTGTCCAGGTCGAGCTCCTCGATCTCGATCGGCTTGCCCGGCTCGTAGACGACTGCGGCCTTGGTCTTCATCTGGTCCTCCTGTGTGACGGCCCCGCGATCGGGTGTGGCGCTCGTCACGCTAGGCGCGGGAGGTTGGTCGGCGGTTGCACGATGCCTGGCCCACCCCCGTTCGGGGGGAGAGTCCGGCGCGCGGGCTCCAGCAGGTCGGTCGGTGAGCGTGGCGAGCGCGACGACGGTGGAGAGCAATGCGCTCGCCGAACGAGCACCGCAAGAAGCGTCGAGAACCGGCCGCGACCTCGGGGTACGGTGCGGGAATGGTCGATCCCCTCCGACCCGTCCGGCCGGCGCTGTCGCTGTTGCTCGGTCCACCGGGCCGTGGGGTGCGACCCTCGCTCGCCGACCTGGCTGCGGCGTCACGTCTCTCCCCGTTCCACTTCCACCGCGTGTTCGTGGCTGCCACCGGCGAGACACCCAAGCAGCTCGACCTGCGGCTACGGCTGGGCCGCGCCGCCGCCGATCTCGTGAGCACGAACCGATCGGTGCTGTCGATCGCGATCGCGCACGGCTTCGGCAGTCATGACGGGTTCGGGCGCGCGTTCCGTCGCCGGTTCGGTCAGACACCCCGCGAGTACCGCCACCGCGGGCTGCTCGCACCCCCCGGCTCGGCCGCGAGGGGGACCGCCGTACGGAACGCAGCCGTCGTGAACGACGTCGGACCCTGCCTGCGCCTCTACCGCCGCACCCCCGCTTCCCGGCCCAACCGGACCGGGGTCACCCCACAGGAGGTCACCGCCTTGACCCGTGAGATCGACGTCAGAGACGTCCCGTTGCAGCACACCCTGGTCATCCGGCGCAGGGTCGCGCCCGAGCAGATCGGCGACGCACTCGGAGAGCTGTTGCCCACGGTCTTCGGCTATGCACAGGAGATCGGTGCCCCGCTGGCCGGCCAACCACTCGTGCGCTACCTGGAGCTCGGCATGGGCTCGATGCTCATCGAAGCCGGTATGCCGGTGGAGACCGCCTGCCCGGGCAGGGACGAGATCGTCGCCAGCACCGTCGGCGGTCACCGGGTCGCCACCACCATCCACGTGGGCGCGTACGACCGGCTCTCCGAGACCTACCGCGAGATCGAGTCGTGGATGGATCGCGAAGGGATGCGACCGACCGGCGCCCCGTGGGAGCAGTACCTGACCGATCCCACCGAGACCCCGGACGTCGCCGCGTGGCGCACGGCCGTCTGCTGGCCCGTGACCGACCGCGAGTAAGGGATCACACGGCGGAGAGCGGGGAGGATCTGGTCACCGGCCGTCACCTGGTCCTCCCCACTCCCGTGGTCACAGGTCGAAGAGCGAACCGCTCTCGTTGATGTCGGCGTCCGTGCGCGGGGTGTTGGCCCCGCCGGAGGGCGCCGGCTTCGGTGCCGGCTCCGACCTCTCCTCCTCGTCCTCGGAGTCGTCGTCCGCGGTCTCCGCCTGCTCGGCGGCCGGTGCCGGTGCGGCGATGTCGAACAGCGACCCGCCGGCGCCGAGGTCGGGCTGCTCCGCCAGAGCCGGCTCGCTCTGCTGCGGAGCGGACGGCGTGGGTGTGGCCGGCGGAGTGGGCACAGGCTCGGCGGCGGGCTCCGGCGTCTCGGTGGGCTGTACGTCGAACAGCGAGCCCCCCGCGCCGAGATCGGCCGGCGGCTGCGGCTCGGACTGGGCCTCCGGCTCGGGCGCCGCCTCCGGCTCGGGCGCCGCCTCCGGCTCGGCGTCGGCTGCGGGCGCCGGCTCGGCCGGGGTGTCGGCTGCGGGCGCCGGCTCGGCCGGGGTGTCGAACAGCGAGCCGCCCTCGTCGAAGAGCGAGCCACCGGACGCGGCGGGCTCCCCGTCGGAGCCGCCGGCGGGGGCGCTCGGCTCGGGCGCGGGCGTGTCGAACAGCGACCCACCCGACTCCTGCTGGGCAGGGGCGGCGGGCGCGGCCGGTGCGTCGTCGAAGAGCGACCCGCCGCCCTCGTCGAACAGCGAGCCGCCCGACGCGGGCTCGGCCTTCGCCGTCGGCGCGGGCGTGTCGAAGAGCGAACCCTCGGCCGCCTTCGCGTTCGCACCGACGTCGGCCTGGTCGGCGACGGTCTCGGCCGTCATCGTGACGTCGCCGGTCTCGGGCTCGTCCTTGGTGGCCACGGCCGTCGCGGTGGCGACGCTCGCACCGGCAGCCACGGCCTGCTTGGCGGCGCCGGGCTTCGCCTTGGTGGCGACCTCTCCCTTCACCGACGCCAGCAGCATCTGGGCGACGTCGAGCACCTCGACCTCGTCGCGCGCGGTGCCGTCGGCCTGAAGCTTCGTCAGGCCGTCGGAGAGCATCACCCGGCAGAAGGGGCAGCCGACGGCGATCTGGTCCGCCCCGGTGCCGACGGCCTCGGTCGTGCGGTCCACGTTGATCCGCTCGCCGAGCTTCTCCTCCATCCACATCCGCGCACCGCCGGCGCCGCAGCAGAAGGAACGCTCGTTGCTGCGCTCCATCTCGGCGTACTCGGCCCCGGGCAGGATCTGCAGCAGGTCGCGCGGCGGGCTGTAGACCTGGTTGTGGCGACCCAGGAAGCACGGGTCGTGGTAGGTGATCGACCGCTGGTGCGCGCCCTCGCCGGAGGCGACCGGCGTCAGCTTGCCCTCGCGGACCAGGCGGTTGAGCAGCTGGGTGTGGTGGACCACCTCCAGCTCGATGCCGAACTCCTTGTACTCGTTCTTGAGCGTGTTGAAGCAGTGGGCGCAGGTCGAGACGACCTTCTTGACCCTGTACTCGTTTAACGGCTCGACGTTCTGCTGGGCCGGGCCCTGGAAGACGAGCTCGTTGCCCGGACGACGCGCGGAGTCACCGGTGCAGGTCTCGCCGTTGCCGAGCACGGCGAAGTCGACGCCGGCCATGTCGAGCAGCTCCGCGACAGCACGGGTGGTCTTCTTGGCCCGGTCCTCGTAGGCGCCGGCGCAGCCGACCCAGAACAGCCAGTCGACCTCGTCGAGGGACTCGATGTCCTGGCCGACGACCTTGACGTCGACGTCGAGGCCCTGCGCCCAGTCCATCCGCGCGGAGGCGGACATGTTCCACGGGTTGCCCTTGTTCTCCATGCCCTTGAACAGGCCGTTGAGCTCGGAGGGGAAGTTGGCCTCGACCAGCGTCTGGTAGCGGCGCATGTCG
>CAZJDU010000064.1:14813-21636 GCA_964544855.1 uncultured Nocardioides sp. | reverse complement strand
GGCTTGCCGACGGTGGCCTCGACCTTGAACTCCCGCTTCATGCGGTCCACGAGGATGTCCAGATGGAGCTCGCCCATCCCACCGATGATGGTCTGGCCGGTCTCCTCGTCGGTCTGGACCGTGAACGTCGGGTCCTCGTCGGACAGCCGCTGGATGGCGACGCTGAGCTTCTCCTGGTCACTCTTGGTCTTCGGCTCGATGGCCACCTGGATCACCGGGTCGGGGAAGGTCATCGACTCCAGCACCACCGGGTTGGACGCGTCGCAGAGCGTGTGACCGGTCTTGGTCTGCTTCAGACCCATCACCGCCACGATCTGGCCCGCTCCCACCGACGCGATCTCCTCGCGCTTGTTGGAGTGCATCTGGTAGACCTTGCCGACGCGCTCGCGCTTGCCGCTGACCGGGTTGAGCACCTGGGCGCCCGCCTCGAGCACACCGGAGTAGACGCGCACGTAGATCAGCTGACCCAGGTGCGGGTCGGCGGCGATCTTGTAGGCGAGACCGGCGAACGGCTCGTCGTCCGACGGCTTCCGGACGACCTCGGTCTCCTCGTTCTTCGGGTCGTGCCCGACGATGCCCTCGACGTCGATCGGCGACGGCATGTAGCGGATCACGGCGTCGAGGAGCGGCTGTACGCCCTTGTTCTTGAAGGCGGTGCCGCACAGCACCGGGTTGACCTTGTCGGCCAGAGTGGCCCGACGGATCGCGGCGTGGAGCTCCTCCTCGGAGATCTCCTCGCCCTCGAGGTACTTCTCCATGACCTCGTCATCGGCCTCGGCGAGCGTCTCGAGCAGCTTCTCCCGATACTCCTCGGCCTGGTCGGCCAGGTCCGCCGGGATCTCCTCGACCTCGTAGTCCTCGCCGATCCGGGTCTCGCCGCGCCACGTGAGCGCGCGCATCCCGACCAGGTCGACGACACCGAGGAAGTCCGACTCCGCGCCGATGGGCAGCTGGAGCACCAGCGGCGTGGCGTTGAGCCGCTCGACCATCGAGTCGACGCAGTAGAAGAAGTCCGCACCGGTGCGGTCGAGCTTGTTGACGAAGCACATCCGCGGCACGGAGTACTTGTTCGCCTGACGCCACACCGTCATCGACTGCGGCTCCACACCGGCCACACCGTCGAACACCGCGACGGCGCCGTCGAGGACGCGCAGCGACCGCTCCACCTCGACGGTGAAGTCGACGTGGCCGGGGGTGTCGATGATGTTGATCTGGTGGTCCCTCCACCAGCACGTGGTCGCGGCGGAGGTGATCGTGATGCCGCGCTCCTGCTCCTGCTCCATCCAGTCCATGACGGCGGCACCGTCGTGGACCTCACCGATCTTGTGGGAGATACCGGTGTAGAACAGGATCCGCTCGGTGGTGGTGGTCTTGCCGGCATCGATGTGCGCCATGATGCCGATGTTGCGGACCTTCTTGAGGTCCGTGGTGATGTCGACTGCCACGGTGAGTCAGCGTTCCTTCGTGGGTAGGGCCTGGACTGGAGGGCCAGGACGGCCGGCGGGCGTGGGCCCGCCTCCCGTCACCAGCGGTAGTGGGCGAATGCCTTGTTGGACTCGGCCATCTTGTGGGTGTCCTCGCGCTTCTTCACCGCGGCGCCGAGGCCGTTGCTGGCGTCGAGGATCTCGTTCATCAGGCGCTCGTGCATCGACTTCTCACGACGGTCGGCGGCGTAGCCCACCAGCCAGCGCAGCGCGAGCGTGGTGCCACGGCCACCCTTGACCTCGACGGGGACCTGGTAGGTCGCGCCGCCGACGCGGCGGGACTTCACCTCGATCGCGGGACGGACGTTGTCCAGCGCCCGCTTGAGGGTGACGACGGGGTCGGTGCCGTTCTTCTCACGGCACCCCTCCAGCGCGGAGTACACGATGCGCTGTGCGACCTGCTTCTTGCCGTCCTGCAGCACCTTGGACACCAGCTGCGTGACGAGCTGGGAGCCGTAGACGGGGTCGATGTCGATCGGGCGCTTCGGCGCGGGGCCCTTGCGAGGCATTACTTCTCCTTCTTCGCGCCGTAGCGGCTGCGCGCCTGCTGACGGCCCTTCACGGCCTGGGTGTCGAGCGAGCCACGGATGACCTTGTAGCGGACACCCGGGAGGTCCTTCACACGGCCGCCGCGAACGAGCACGATCGAGTGCTCCTGGAGATTGTGACCCTCACCCGGGATGTAAGCGGTGACCTCGATGCCGCTGGACAGGCGCACACGGGCGACCTTGCGCAGGGCAGAGTTCGGCTTCTTCGGGGTGGTGGTGTAGACGCGGGTGCACACACCGCGCCGCTGAGGCGATCCCTTCAGGGCAGGCGTCTTGTTCTTCGACACCTTGTCCTGGCGGCCCTTGCGGACCAACTGCTGAATGGTGGGCACCTGGTGGTTCCCTTTCGGTCTACTCTCGGTGTCCGACGCTCTGCCGGACACGGGTGTTGCTCGGTACTTCGTGCCTGTGGATTGGATGCCCCGGGCCGCTACCTGGCTGTGGGCATGCGCGACGTGCCCGGTGACCCAGACACGAGGAACGAGATTACTCGCGCCCTATCACACGGGCAAATCGCCGGTCAGCGCGCAAGCGGTCAGGTCAACCAGCCGGTGATCGGATCGATCGCGAAGTAGACGACGAACAACCCGGCGATGAACCACAGCAGCGGGTGGACCTCGGTCGCCTTCCCCCGGACCAGCATCAAGAAGGCATAGGCGACGAACCCCGCCCCGATGCCGGCGGTGATGGAGTAGGTGAACGGCATCAGGATGATCGTGAGGAACGCCGGGATCGCGATCTCGAGGTCGTCCCAGGCGATCCCCCTGATCTGCTGCATCATCAGGAACCCCACGAGCACCAGCGCGGGCACGGCCGCCTCCGAGGGGATGATCGCGACGAACGGCGCGAGGAAGATCGTGGCGAGGAACAGTACGCCGGTCACGACCGAGGCGAGACCCGTGCGTGCTCCCTCCCCGACACCGGCCGCGGACTCGATGTAGGAGGTGTTGGAGGAGACCCCCGCGGCGCCACCGGCAGCGGCGGCCACGGAGTCGACGACCAGGATCCGCTGGGTGTTGGGCGGCATGCCCTCCTCGTCGAGCAGGCCCGCCTCGGCGCCGATGGCGGTCATCGTGCCCATCGTGTCGAAGAAGTCGGCCAGCAGCAGCGAGAAGACCAGCAGCACGACCGCGACCACCCCGGCGCTCTCCCAGGACCCCAGCAGGCTGAACTGTCCCAGCGTGCCGAAGTCCGGCATCCGCCACAGGTCGTCCGGCAGCTCGGGAACCGTCAGCGCCCACGCATCCCCCAGGTCCCCCATCGCCTCGACGACCACCGCGACCACCGTCATCGTCAGGATCGAGACCAGGATCGCGCCACGCACCCCTCGTATCCACAGCGCCAGCATCAGCAGCAGGCCCACGACGAACACCAGCACCGGCCACCCGCTCAGCGTGCCGTCGTCGCCGAGCTGCACCGGCACCGTCGTCTGCGCGGCGTCCGGGATCCGGCCGACCACGCCGGCGTCGACCAGACCCACCAACGCGAGGAAGAGTCCGATCCCGACGGAGATCGCGACCTTCAGCTGACCCGGGATCGCTCGGAAGACCGCCGTACGGAAGCCGGTCAGCACGAGCGCGAGGATGATCACGCCCTCCATCACGATCAGCCCCATGGCGTCGGCCCAGGTCATCTGCTGGCTGGCGACGACCGCCGCCAGGAAGGCATTGAGGCCGAGACCGGTGGCCAGCGCCAGCGGGTAGTTGGCCACCACCCCCATGAGGATGGTGAGCACGCCGGCGACGAGGGACGTGCCGGCGGCGATGGCCGCCAGGTCCGGCTCGGCGCCCCCGCCGAGGAACTCGCCGTCACTGTCGGCGACGAACCCGAGGATCAGCGGGTTGAGCACCACGATGTAGGCCATCGTGAAGAACGTCACGATGCCGCCGCGGATCTCACGAGCCACGGACGAGCCGCGCTCGGAGATCCTGAAGAAGCGGTCGACGCCGGAGGAGGTGGTCTCGACGGAGGTCACGGGGCGCAGCATGTCAGAGACCGCGCTCGCCGGCGCTCGGTGGCGTCGCCGCGCCCGGCTACGCCGCAGTGGCGTACGCCGGCTCCACCCGCGCGAGCCGGCGCGTGGCCACCAGGAGCACCAGCAGCGACAGCACCACGCCGGCCAGCACGAGCGATCCGCCGACGAGCAGGGTCCAGCGGGCGCCGTACGTCGCCCCGATCCAGCCGATCACGGGGGCACCGACCGGCGTGCCACCCATCAGGATCGTCATGTAGATGGCCATCACCCGACCGCGCAGCGTCGGGTCGGACTCGACCTGCAACGTCGCGTTGGCCGAGTTGAGCACCGTGATGGTCGCGAACCCGATCAACGGGCAGAAGAGCACGAAGGCGGCGTAGGTCGGCATCGCGCTCGCCACCATCAGCGCGAGCCCGAAGCCGACGGCGGCCGCCAGCAGCAGCCGCATCCGGACCCGGACCCGCCGGGCTCCGAGCAGCGCGCCGCTCAGCGACCCCACGGCCAGCGCGGAGCCGAGCAGGCCGAACTCGCTCGCACCGCGGCCGAAGACCTCGGTGGCCATGAGCGCGGACGTGATGGTGAAGTTCGTGCCGAACGTGCCGACGAAGAAGACCACGACCAGGATCATCAGCATCTTCGGCTGACCCCGCAGGTAGCGCAGCCCCTCCAGCAGCATCCCGGGCCGGCGGGCACCGGTCGCCGTGGAGTGCAGGGCGCGGGGGTCCATCCGCTGCAGCTGTGCGATCACCGCGAGGTAGGAGACGGCGTTGAGCAGGATCACCCACCCCGTCGCGGTCATCCCGCCTCCGAGCGCCCCGATCAGCAGCCCGGCGATCGCGGGGCCGAGCAGGCGCGCACTGTTGAACGCCGCCGAGTTGAGGCTCACCGCGTTGGTGACGTCCTCGGGCCCCACCATCTCCGAGACGAACGCCTGCCGGGCGGGCGCGTCGAACGCGGCGCCGGTGCCGAACGCGACGGCCAGGAGGTAGACGTGCCAGGTCTCCGCGGCTCCCGCCGCGGCGACCACGCCGAGCACCAGGGCGGCGAGCGCCATCGTCGCCTGCGTCGTCTGCAGCAGCCGCCGCTTCGGGAAGCGGTCGGCGACGACGCCGGCGTACGGCGAGAGCAGCAGGATCGGCAGGAACTGGAGCCCCGTGGTGATGCCGAGCTCGGTGCCGCCGTTGCCGGGGATGGTGAGAACGAGCCAGTCCTGGGCGATGCGCTGCATCCAGGTGCCGACGTTGGAGATGACGCTGCCGGCGAAGTAGAGCCGGTAGTTCGGGTGGGCCAGGGAGCGGAACGTGGGACTCGTGGTGTCCTCCTCGGGTCGGTGTCAGTCGGCCTGTGCCAGGCGCTGCAGGATCGGTGCGGCGGCGCGGAGCGTGTCGCGCTCGTCCGGGTCGAGGTCGGCCAGCCGGCGGGTCAGCCACGCGTCACGGCGCGCACGGTCCGCGTGCACCATCGCGCGCCCGGACTCGCTGAGCGTGACCACGACAAGCCGCTTGTCCGTCGGGTGGGAGCGTCGTTCGACGTACCCGTCCTCGGCGAGGCAGCTGACCGTCCGGGTCATGCTGGGCGGCTGCACCCGCTCGTGGGCTGCGAGCTCGCCCACGGTGAGGTCACCGGTGCGATGGAGTGCGCCGAGCACCGCCATCGCTCCGAGGCTCAGCTCGTTGTCGGGGTGGCGCTCGACCGCGAGCCGCCTGCGCAGCCGCATGACGGCCAGCCGCAGCTCGCTCGCGAGACCGGCGTCGGTCTCGGTGGCCTTGTCGGGAGTGGGCATATCGCTAGCATAAGTCATTACTGTTGCTAACTATTTCCGCGAGCACTCCGCGACGGGACCGGTCGCACCGCCCACCTACGATGGGAGCGTGGACCAGAGCCAGGACCGGCCGGACCGGCACGAGATCGGCAACCGCACCTATCTGATCGCTCCCGTCGAGCCGTTGGACGTCGACGGCGTGCGGACGGTTCAGGTGGGCACCGGGCTGTTCGTGCTCGCCTTCATCGGGCTGCTCCCCTTCTACGGCCGGCTGGAGGAGGCAGGCAACACCTGGCTGTTGTGGATGTGCCTCGCCGGGGTCGGCCTCGGGATCCTGGGCGTGGAGGTCTGCCGTCGCCGCAGTCAGCGCCTGCGGAGCCATGACTGAGCTGCCACCCACCCGCTGGGCGCGGGGCGGTGCGCGGAACGCCGGCTACGGCACCCGCTTCGCCGAGCTGATCGACTCAGGGGTGGACGTGGTGGGCGAGGCCCGGCTCGCGGATGCCCTGGTGCCGCGCGCCGCGCGCATCCTCGACGCCGGCTCCGGCATGGGCCGGGTCGCGGCCCACCTGCAGCAGCAGGGTCACCGGGTGACCGCGACCGAGCCGGACGCCGCGCTGGTCGCCCAGTCGCGGCGTACCTTCCCCGGTGTCACGGTCCTGCCCCACGAGATCCTCGAGCTCACTCCGGACCTGCTCGCGGCGGCGACGGCACCCACGGAGTTCGACCTGATCGTCTGCGTGGGCAACGTGATGACCTTCGTCGCCGAGGAGACCGAGGTCGCGGTCCTGGCGCGGCTCCGGTCGCTGCTGGCGCCGGGCGGGCGGATCCTGCTCGGGTTCCACCTGACCGGCGGCCCGGCGACCGCACGCGACTACCGACCGGAGGAGTTCGCGGCCGATGCGGCCGCGGCCGGGCTCGGGGTCGACTTCCGGTTCGGCGGCTATGACCTGCGCCCGGTCGACGACGATTACGCCGTCTGGCTGCTCTCCCGCGCCGTGTCGTCCTGACCGTCTGGCTGCTCTCCCGCGCTGTGTCTTCCTGACCGTCTGGC
>CAZJDU010000064.1:0-14713 GCA_964544855.1 uncultured Nocardioides sp. | reverse complement strand
TCGGCCAACCGCGAGCGCGGCAGCGCGGCGCGACGAAGGAGCGACGGGCTCGCGCACCCACCAACCGGTGTCGGCCGCGGCGACGTCACACGCCAGGTGACGCAGGGAGCGAGGAACGAGCGACCGCAGGAGCCTCGGCGGGTTACTTCGACGCGCCGACCGTCTGGCCGCCAGGAGGACCGCGCCACCACCACCCTCGGCCAACCGCGAGCGCGGCAGCGCGGCGCGACGAAGGAGCGACGGGCTCGCGCCCGTCAGCTCAGAACAGCTCGAGCTCGTCCTCGCTGAGGGTGTCGAAGACCGGGGACGGGAGCGGCTGGGGCGTGTGCTTCTTGGCGAGCCGCACCTCGGAGTGCGCGCCGCACCCGTGGTCGACGGTCACGACCTTGCCGTCGTCGTTGGCGTCGCCGTTGGCACAAACCCCGAACCGGTCGGCGAGCGGGCCGGCGAGCCGCACCAGGAAGCCGCACGACCAGCAGGTCTCGGGCGCCGACTTGGCGAGCGGCGAGTCCGGACCGCCCGGGCCCTCCGCCCAGCGCACGGCCGCCTCGCCCCGTCCCTCGGGCGAGAGGGTGCGGACCCGCCCCAGCCCGAGATCCTTCGCGACGGTGCGGATCTGCGCCTTGTCGTCCGGGTCGAGCGGGTCGTCCCCGAAGGTGTACGTCGGGACGAGTCGCGGGTCCTCGTCGGAGACCGGGAGCAGGTCACCCGGCGAGAGGTCGCCGGGCTCGATCCGCTCGCGGTAGGGCACCCACTCCGGCGCCACGATCGCCTCAGTGCCGGGCAGCAGCACCACCTCGTCGACCGTGACCCGACGCTGCCGGGAGGCGCGGGTGACGGTGACCGCCCACTGCCATCCGGCGTACCCCTTGCGGGTGCAGGCGAACAGGTGGGTGACGACACGCTGGGCGTCGGTCCGGTGCCCGAGGTGGTCGCCCACGTCGGTGGCAGGCACGTCCTCGAGCAGCGCAGCACGCGCAGCGTCCACCGCGGAGACGACAGCGGTGTCCGGGCGCGTCCGGGCAAGCGTGGTCATGTCCACATGATCACCCATCCGCGCGCCGTGGTCGATTCCGGGGCGGGGTCTCGGGGCAAGATAGGAGGGTGAGCGACGACGAGGAGCCGCGGAGCGAGGATGCGAGCACGCCTCCGCCCCCTCCACCGCCACCACCGACACGGCGCCGTGGCCAGGCGGTCGGCGACGGAGCCCGCGCGACGGCGCGTGGGCTGGCCGCCGCGGGGCGCGCCACCGGACGGGCCAGCCGGTCCACGCTGCATCGCGCGCGCCGGGCGGCGGGTGCGCAGGGCGCGGACAAGTCCGGCCTCAACCGGCTGATCGAGCTGCACGTGTGCAATGCCGCCGGCGACGCCGCGGTCGCGATCGCCCTGGCCGGGACGATCTTCTTCTCCGGTGCCACCAGCGAGCAGCGCGCCCAGGTGGCGCTGTTCCTGGGCCTCACGATGCTGCCCTTCGCGATCGTGGCGCCGCTGATCGGGCCGTTCCTCGACCGGTTCAGTCACGGCCGGCGCTGGGCCATCGGCGCGACGTTCGCGATCCGCGCCTTCCTCTGCTGGGTGCTCGCCGGTGCGGTCGCCGCGGAGTCGGAGTGGATGTATCCGGCCGCGCTCGGCGTCCTGGTCTCCTCCAAGGCGTACGGCGTCACCCGCGCCGCCGCCGTTCCCCGGCTGCAGCCCGAGGACATGACGCTGGTCAAGACCAACGGCCGGGTGTCGTTGGCCGGTGTCGTCGGCGCCACCGTGTCGGCCCCGATCGCCGGGGCGGCGGCGTACTTCGGCGCTGACTGGGCGCTGCGCTTCGCGTTCTGCGTCTTCGTGCTCGGCACGGTCGCTGCGATCCTGCTGCCGGCGAAGGTCGACTCCCAGGCCGGGGAGGAGCCGCATCCCCCAGGACGGCGGCGCCGCGCGCTCAACCCACCCCGGGTGGCCTTCGCCCTGCGGGCCAACTGCGGGCCCCGCTGGCTGTCCGGCTTCCTCACGATGTACCTCGCCTTCCTGCTGCGCGACAACCCGATCGACGGATGGGAGGAGCGCGGCACCCTCCTGCTCGGCGTCGTCGTCGCCGCCGCAGGCCTCGGCAACACCATCGGCATCGTCACCGCGTCGCTCGCGCGCCGGATGCAGCCCGGCATCATCGTGGTCGCGATGCTGCTGCTCGACATCGCGGTCGTGGCCGCAGCTGCGCTGCTCTACGGCCTGGTCACGGTCGTCGTGCTCGGCCTCACCGCCGGCATCGCGCAGTATCTCGCCAAGGTGTCGCTCGACTCGACGATCCAGTCCGACATCCCCCACCGCAACCACGCGAGCGCCTTCGCGCGCGGGGACACGACGCTCCAGCTGGCCTGGGTGGTCGGTGGCTTCTGTGGCATCGCGATGCCACTCGTGCCCCAGCTCGGGCTGGGGATCGCTGCCGTCGCTCTTGCCGGCTGGGGCGGGTTCGTCCTCCGTAGCCGCCCGCAGCGGGGGCAGCCGGCCGAGCAGCCGGAGGCGGCCGCACCGCCTCCACCGCAGTCCGCCCGACGCCCCTGACCGTGCGATCGCCGGAGCGGTTGCGCCGAGGGCATGTCTCCCGAGTCAGCGCGGTAGCGAGCGGCGAGTCCGGCCGCTCTGGGGTGACATGCCCTAGCCCGGAGGTCTCACGAGGCTAGAGCTCCAGCTCGTCGGCGAGGGCCCGGAGGAGCTTCGCCGTGGGCTTGGCCGTGCGCGCATCAGGGTGATGCCCCTTGCGGTAGGACTCGCCGACGTCGTCGAGCAGCCGGATCAGGTCCTCGACGATGGTGACCATGTCCTCGGGCCTCTTGCGCTTCGCCTGCGACTGACTCCGTGACACCGAGGCCCGCTTGTCGAGCAGCCGGACCTGGAGCGCCTGGTCGCCGCGGCGCCCCTGGGCGATGCCGAACTCCACCCGCGTGCCGGGCTTGAGCGAGGTGACCCCGTCGGGAAGCGCGTCCGAACGCAGGTAGACGTCAGGCCCGTCCGGTCGCGACACGAAGCCGAACCCCTTGTCAGCGTCGTACCACTTCACCTTGCCAGTCGGCACGGTCCTGCCCTCTCCTCGCTGCGGCACCGGCCTCCCCGGTGCACCCGAACGGGAATCGTAGGCCATCGGCACAACACACCACGAACGTGTTGCTGACTCACCCGTGGCGTGGGGATCCGGTCGCAGCGGGCTGCGGAATACGTCAGAATGGGCCCAGCCTGGGGGGCTGACGACAGCAGGAAGTGGGGACCAGCATGCTCCGCGGCACGACGAGAGCGTCACGCCGCGCTGCCGTCGCGGGCGTCGTGCTCGCGGTGGTGACCGCGCTGCTGGTCGCCGCCAGCCCGTACGCCGCCGCCGACAGCACGACCGAGCCGGATCCGGGCGAGGAGCTCTACCTGGTGACACTCGAAGGCCCGGGGACCGCCGGATACCGCGGCGAGCTCACCCCTCGCGACGTGGTCGACCGGCTGCGTGCCGACCAGGACCAGCTCGTGGCGGCCGTCGACGCTCCGGAGCCCGTCTACCGCTGGACGACCGCCCTCAACGGGTTCGCGGTCCGCCTCGACGCAGCCCAGGCGCGCACCCTCGCCGGCAACCCGGGCGTCGCGCTCGTCGAGAAGAACGATCGGCGGCGGCTCACCTCGCGGCATCCCGGCGCCGCCGCGGGCGCCCCGCGGGTCGCGTCGCGTGGTCGCCGGGGCGCGAGCACGGTGATCGGCTTCGTCGACTCCGGCATCGACCCCGACAGTCGAGCCTTCTCCGAGGTGGCACCGCTCGGCGACCCGCCTCGCTTCAACGGCAGCTGCAGCGCCGTGCCCGCCGAGCCCGACTGGCAGGCCACCGACTGCGGGCGCAAGATCGTCGGCGCCCGTTGGTACGTCGCAGGGTTCGGCGCCGACCGGGTGCGTTCGGGAGAGTCCCTCTCGCCCCTCGACACGACCGGCCACGGCACCCAGATGGCCTCCATCGCGACCGGGACCGCCGAGGTGCCGGTCCGCGTCTCGGGTCATCGCCTCGGGCGGATCTCCGGCGTCGCCCCACGGGCGCGCGTCGCGGCCTACAAGGCCTGTTGGAGCGCCCCCAACCCGGCCGACGACGGGTGTGCCACCGCTGACCTGGTCACTGCGATCGACCAGGCCACCACGGACCGCGTGGACGTGCTCAACGTCGCGGTCGCAGGCTCCCGCGGCATCGACACGGTCGAGCGCGCGCTCCTGGGCGCCACGGAGGCGGGTGTGGTCGTCGTCGGGGCGGCCGGCAACGGCGGCGACGAGGCCTTCGCCGCTCACCCCTCCCCCTGGGTGATCACGGCCGGGGCCACGACCGGCAACCATCGGGTCGGCTCGGTGTCCGGAAGCGGTGTCCACCTGCAGGGCGCGATGGCGTTCCGCCGTTCGGTGCCCCGCTCGCGGCTGGTCTACGCCAGCGGCGCCGCGGCCCCGGGCGCGAGCACGAGCGAAGCCCGGCACTGCCTTCCGGGCAGCCTGGACGCCAGGAAGGTCTCCGGGGCGATCGTGGTGTGCCGCCGCGGCCAGAGCGCGCGGGTGGAGAAGTCCCGCGCGGTGCAGCGCGCCGACGGCGTCGGCATGGTGCTCGCCAACCGCGACGCCGGCACGACCCACGCCGACCTCCACGCCGTTCCCACGGTGCACCTGACCCGCCGGGACGCGCGACGGCTGTGGCGCTGGGCACGCGAGCGCGACCGGCCACGGGTCCGCCTCGAGTCCGAGGGCGTCGCCTCCGCGCCGACCCTGGTGGCGTCCTACAGCACCAGCGGCGACCCGACCATCCCGCTGCTCAAGCCCGACGTGGTCGCCCCCGGTTCCGAGGTGGTCGCCGCGGTGCCCGACGGGTGGAGCCTCGCCACCGGCACCTCAGCCGCCGCGGCTCACGTCAGCGGTCGAGCGGCCGCACTGCTGTCCCGGCCTCGCGCGACCCCCGAGCGGGTCCGCTCGGCGCTGCTGACCACGGCTCGCCCGATCGCCGACGTACCCAGCGGACGTGGTGGGGCCGGCCAGGTGACCCGCCGCGGGTCGCCCCGCCTCTCCTACGTGGTCCCCGAGCGGCGATACCGCGCCTGGCTGTCCGGAGCCCGCCGTACGCTCAACCAGCCGACGGCGCTGCTGGTCGACGGCCGGACCCGGGTGCGTCGCACGCTCACCAACACCGGCGACACGACGCTGGCCATCACCGCACACGCCTCCGGTTTCGACCACCCGGTGCGGATCTCGCCGACCGCTGCCGAGCTGGCCCCGGGCGAGGCCCTGACCTTCACCGTCCGGCTGGACACCGACGGCGGCGTCGGGGACGGTGTCGTGGTCTGGCACACCGACACCGGCGCCCCGGTCCGGCTGACGGTGGCGACGGCCCGCTGACCACCGCGCGGTCAGCTGTCAGGAGTCCTCGGTCACGACCATCGTGCGATCGCCGATCCGCACCTTGTCGCCCGGGAGCAGCGTGCTCGCCCGACCCGGCGACATCGCCTTGGAGAGCCCCTGGCGGATCACGAAGGTGCCGTTGGTCGAGCCGCGATCCATCAGCACCAGCGCTCCCTCGGGAGTGACCTGGAACTGAGCGTGGGTCTTGGAGATCGACATGTCGTCCGAGCGCAGCGCGACGGCGCGCCAGACGTCCTCGCCCTGCCGAGGCTCGGGACGTCGGCCCACGAGCACGAGGCCGTCGACGACGAGCTCCTCCCCGGTGTCGAACGCCACGCGCCAGCGAACGTGGGGGGGCTGCTGCGCCGATGCGGCCCGTTGCACGGTCGACGCGTGCAGCGCCCGGTCCGGCGACGCCGGAGGTGCCGGTGGCGGCGGTGGCGGCGGTGGCGGCGGTGGCGGGGCCGCCTCCTCCGGCGCCTCGGGCCCGCCAGCCGCGGTCGGGATCTGCTGCTCGGACGGTGTCGGCTCCGTGCCGAGGGACGCGACGGGAGCCGGCATCAGCCGCATCGCGGTGAGGTTCACCACCTGGGGCGTCGGGGTCTCGTCCGCCGGTGGCTCCACGGGACGGTGCCGGACGTCGGTGACGACCGCGTCACCGATCCGGTCGTGCAGCCCACGCCGCTGTCCGGTGGGGTCCGTGGCCGCGGTCCACGCCAGGGTCGCCACCCCCAGGCCGAGCGTGGGCAGCCCGGCCACCCCGAGCACCACGGTGCGTCCGAGCGCGGCCGGCACACCGATCGGTTCGCCGTCGGTGCGGCGTACCACCCGGAGCCCGAGCACAGCCTTGGCAGGGCTCACCCCAGTGGTTCCCAGCAGCACCGCGGCGACCACGCCCAGCGACATCGCGGTGCCGATGCCGACGAGGACGCCGAGCCAGGCTCGGCCCGGCGCGAGCACCAGCTGCCAGACGGCGTACCCGACGCCGGCCGCGACGGCCCAGACCACCAGCCGGTCGACGACGTACGCCGTCATCCGTCGGTCCAGGTCGGCGGGTGGGTACGCCGCCTCGGTCACGGCTTGGTGACCTGGATGGTGATGCCGTCGCCGAGGTTGATGATCGCACCGGGGATCAGCTGGACGGCGATGCCGGGCTTGAGATCCTCCGGGCCGAGCCCGGGCTGGACGAGCACCGTGCCGTTGGTCGACCCCATGTCCGACACGACAGCGGTCCCGTGGTCGGCACCGCTGCCGGGCCGAACCTCGACGTGCGTGGACGAGATCTCGTGGAGCCGGCTCGGCACCGTGACCAGCAACGGCTGCTCGGTCGAGGTGAAGCGACGTGCCTCGGGCGCTCGTCCCACCAGCACCACCCGGTCGACCACGATGGTCTGGCCGTCCGAGATCAGCAGCTTGGCCACCGGTGCTGTCACCGCCGGCGCCGGGGGCTGTCCCGGGATGCCGGGCTGCCGGCGCTGCAGCTCGGAGCTGTCGCCGCCGCCGATGTTGGTGAGGCCGTCGTGGTCGGCACCTCGGGGAGCATCGGCTGCCGCGGCCCCCGCCGACCGGGGCCGCAGGTCGTCGAGCAGGCCGCGCCGCGGGGGCGAGAAGCCCGGCCGGTCCACCGGGTCCGACTGGGACTCGAACCACGAGAGCTCGCTCGTCGCGTCCGTCGGTGCTGCGGCACCGTTCGGGTCCGCCGCCGCGTGCTCGCCGCGCGGCGGCGGGTCGTCGGGCGACCCCTCCGGACCGCCCCACGGGGTCATCCACCCGTACGGCGTGTCCTGCGACGGCGGCCGGGCGAGCGGATCGTCCTCGACCGGCGGCTGCCATGACCGGTCGGCGCCGGTGAGCTCCTCCGGCAGCTCCGCGTCATCCGCAGCATCGGCGGAGGACTCGGGCACGACCTGCCAGGGCTGCTGCGCCTGCTGCTCCGCCTCGACCTCGGCGAGCGGCGCCGACAGCGGGTCGATCGGGCCGGAGCCACTCAGAGCGCCCGTGCCGGCTCGCACGACGGGCGGCTCGGGAGGCTCCTCAGGGAACTCCGGGAAGTCCGGCAGATCGGTGGGCCCCGGGGGCTCGGTGGCGTCGAGGAGACCGCTCTCGTCGGGAGTCACCGCCACCGCAGGAGGCTCGGCCGGCGGGTCAGGGACGATCGCGATCGGCGGCGGCTCCGCCGGAGGCGGCGGGATGGAGGGGTCGAGAGCCGGCACCGCGGGCGGCTCGTCGGCGACCGGGTGATCGATCACCTCCGGCTCGGGCACCTCGTCCGGCTGCTCCTGCTCGATCGCCGGCGCGGGCGCCGCCGAGCCGGTCGCCGGCGGCCTGTCGATGCGCCCGACGCGCACCAGACCGGTCATGATCGGGAAGTCCGCGGACCCGGCCGCGGCGTCGTCGTCGGGGACCGAGACGACGAGCGAGGTCACGTCGGTCACCGTGCGCTCGGACCAGGTGCCGCCGGCCGCGCCGTCGAGCACCACCTGCTCGCCCGCGGTCCTCAGTGTCGCGGTGACGCCGGTGCCGCGCAGCAGGATCCGGGTCGGGCCGCCGTCGGAGCTCACCAGGACGAACCCGGGCAGACGACTCAGGCCCGACACCAGCAGACCGTCGAGCACCTCGTCGAACCCGGCTCCGCTGTCGACCAGCGACCACAGCCCGATCACCTGGTCCCGCTGCGACTTCGGCAGCAGCACCGTGACCTCGGGGCCGAAGACCGCGAACCACGCACCGGTGCGATAGGACCAAGCCCCGTCGGCAGGGCTCTGTTCACTCATGGGAGTGCTCCCAACTTCTGCTCCAGACTCTCGCGTTGTGCCTCGGAGTCGTAGGGGTTGTCGTGTGCCAATCCCACCACATCGACCACCACGGCCGTCGCGTTGTCCTGTCCTCCCGCAGCGACGGCTGCGGCCACCAGCCTGTCGGCAGCATCACGGGGATCATCGGTCTCGCGCGCGATGCGGGCGATCTCGTCGTCGTCGATCATCCCGTTGACGCCGTCGGAGCACAGCACCAGCCGTTCGGAGGTCGCCAACGGCAGCAGGAAGAAGTCGGCCTCGACACGGGGGCCGCCACCGAGTGCGCGGGTGATCACATGGCGCGCCGGATGATCGGCGGCCTCCCTGGCATCGATCTCGCCGGCGTCGATCATCTCCTGCACCACGCTGTGGTCGATGCTGACCTGCTCCAGCTCCTCGGCATCGCAGCGGTAGATCCGGGAGTCGCCGACGTTGGCCAGCAACCAGAACCCGGCCCCCTCCTGCTCCACGAGCAGCGCGACGACGGCCGTCGTACCGGTGCCGAACGTGAGCGCGCCGGCCGCATGCTGCGCCGCGTCGTACTCAGCGATCCGCGCCTGGCAGGTGGCCAGGGTCCGCGCGATGACCTCCGCGCCCTGCTCGGCTTCGTAGGGCCCGGCCGGAAGAGCGCCGAACTCGTCGACGACGATCCGGCTGGCGACGTCGCCGCGGTCGTGCCCACCCATGCCGTCGGCGACCACGAACACGGGCGGTGCGACCAGGAAGGCGTCCTCGTTGACCTCACGGACCCGGCCCACGTCGGTGGCGGCGCCGTGATGCAGCTCGACGGCACTCATCGCGCCTCGTCCGGCACACGTCCTTGGGCGACATGTCCTAGCGTTGGCGGGGTGTCGAGTGCTGGGTACCGGTCGTTGGCCGACCAACTGCGCAACTGGTCCGACGACCGCCTCACCGCGCTGCTCTCCGAGCGTCCCGACCTCGCCACGCCTGCCCCTCACGACTTCAGTCAACTCGCCTCGCGTGCCGCGGTGCGCAGCTCCGTCGCGCGCGCGTTGGACACCCTGACCCGAGGCGAGCTCTCCGTCCTAGATGCCCTCGTGGTCGCCGGCCAAACCACCCGCGACGACCTGATCCCGATTGTGTCAGCCGGTCCGGAGTTCGTCGTCGCCACGGTCGACCGGCTGCTCGACCTGGCGCTGGTCTGGGAGTCGCCGGAGGGTCTGCGTCCGCTGACGGTCGTCGACGACTGCCTGGTCGGCGGCACCGAGGGCGGGGTCAGCGGGCTGCGACCGCGCTCGGCCGCGGCCCCGAGCGCGCGCGAGGTGGCCGTCCGGCTCGCCGGGATCTCGCCGGCGGCGCGCGCGATGCTGGAGCACGTCCACCGCGAGGGCGGTGCCGCGACCGCCGGCTCCGCACGCCGCAACGTCGGCCGGGACGACGCCGCGTCACCGGCCGAGGAGCTGATCGCCACCCGGATGCTGGTGCCGAGTGGCGACGAGCTCCTCGTCGTGCCCGGCGAGGTCGGCATGGCGTTGCGCGGTGGACGGACCACCACCGAGCCGGTCGACGTCGTGCCCGACCTGGCCACCGCCGAGCGGCCGTCCCGGCTCGCGACCAGTGCCGCCGTGGGAGCGGCGACGGAGATCGTCCGCCACACCGAGCTGTTGCTCGAGCGGTGGTCGCACCGGCCGGCCGCCGCGCTCCGGGCCGGCGGTCTCGGCGTACGCGAGCTGCGCGCGACCGCGGCTGCCCTGCAGCTGGGCGAGCCGGAGACGGCCCTGGTGGTCGAGCTCGCGGTCGCAGCGGGCCTGGCCGCCACCCGGGCCGACACCGACGGCACCCCGGTCTGGGTGCCGACCGACACGTTCGACTCCTGGCTCGAGACCTCCGTGGCCGAGCGCTGGAGCAGCCTGGCCCGAGCGTGGCTGGCCAGCGCGCGACTGCCCTCGCTGGTCGGCCAGCGCGACCGCGACGACAAGCCGTGGAACGCGCTCACCCCGGACCTGAGCTCACCGATGATGCCGGAGACGAAGGGGATGGTGCTCGGGGAGCTCGCCGCGCTCCCCGAGGGTCACGGACTCGCGGCCGGGACCGGGGTCCCTTCACTGGTGGCCCGCCTCTCCTGGCTGCGCCCACGCCGGCCCCGGGCCCGGGCGGAGCAGGTGGCCTGGGCGGTCGCCGAGGCCGCCGCGATCGGTGTCACCGGGACCGACGCGCTGACGTCGTACGGGCGCGCGCTGGTGACGGGCGATGACCCGGCGCCGCTGCTCGCCGACCTGTTGCCGGCGCCGGTCGCGGAGGTGCTGATCCAGGCCGACCTCACCGCGGTCGCGCCGGGACCGCTGGAGCCCGCGGTCGCCCGTTCGCTGCAGCTGCTGGCCGACGTGGAGTCCGGCGGTGCGGCGACCGTCTACCGGTTCCGCCCCGAGTCGGTCCGCCGCGCGCTGGATGCGGGCTGGTCCGCGACCGAGATCCACGCGTTCCTCGAGCAGGTCTCGCGGACCCCGGTGCCGCAGCCCCTCACCTTCCTGGTCGACGATGCGATGCGCACCTTCGGCCGGCTCCGGGTGGGCGTGGCGGAGGCGTTCATCCGGTCCGACGACGAGGCGGCCCTCGCCGAGCTGCTGCACCATCCGAAGGCCGCTGCGCTCGGGCTGCGCCGCATCGCGCCGACCGTGGTGGTGACCAGCACCCCGGCCGATGTGCTGCTGCCCCGGCTGCGCGAGCTCGGTGTGGCTCCGGTGGTGGAGGGCCTCGACGGCACGGTCCAGGTGGGCCGCCCCGATGTGCTGCGGGCCCGAGCGCCGCGATCACGCGGCACCGGGCCGGACGCCGCGCGGCAGGCGGCCCAGGTGGCTGCGGCGGTGCGTGCGGTGCGCGCCGGGGAGCAGGCCGCCGCGGCCCGGCCCGCTGTGGCCGTCTCCCCCGGCGGCGCGCTCTCGGCGCTGCGGGACGCGGTCGAGCGCCGTGCCTCCGTGGTGATCGGGTACGCCGACCACCAGGGCGTGATCTCGGATCGGGTGGTCGCTCCGGTCCGGGTCGAGGGCGGGCAGCTGACCGCGCACGACCGGGCGGCGGACGACGTACGGTCCTTCGCCGTGCACCGGATCCGGTCGGTGCGTCCGACGGAGTGAGCCTCCGCCCGACCACCCCGTACGCTTGTCCGCTGTGACCGATGGCCCGCTGATCGTGCAGTCCGACAAGTCGCTGCTGCTCGAGATCGACCACGAGCAGGCGGCGGAGTGCCGGCGCGCGATCGCGCCGTTCGCCGAGCTGGAGCGCTCGCCGGAGCACATCCACACCTACCGGCTCACGCCACTGGGACTGTGGAACGCCCGCGCCGCCGGGCACGACGCCGAGCAGGTCGTCGACACGCTGCTGACCTACAGCCGCTACCCCGTCCCCCACGCCCTGCTGGTCGACGTCGCCGACACCATGGCCCGCTACGGCCGGCTGCGTCTGGAGAAGCACCCGACCCACGGGCTGGTGCTGGTCAGCAACGACCGGCCGGTGCTCGAGGAGGTGCTCCGCGCGAAGAAGGTCGCCGGCATGCTCGGCGACCGGATCGACGACGACACCGTCGCCGTGCACCCCTCGGAGCGCGGCAACCTCAAGCAGGTGCTGCTCAAGCTCGGCTGGCCGGCCGAGGACTATGCCGGCTACGTCGACGGCGAGGCCCACGCGATCGAGCTCGACCAGACCGAGTGGTCCCTGCGCGACTACCAGGCCGATGCTGCCGAGTCGTTCTGGCACGGTGGCTCCGGAGTCGTCGTGCTGCCGTGCGGTGCCGGCAAGACGCTCGTCGGCGCAGCCGCGATGGCGCGCGCCCGGGCGACCACGCTGATCCTGGTGACCAACACGGTGAGTGCCCGGCAGTGGAAGGACGAGCTGGTGCGCCGTACGTCGCTGACGGAGGAGGAGATCGGGGAGTACTCCGGAGCGGTCAAGGAGGTCCGCCCGGTCACGATCGCGACCTACCAGGTGATGACGACCCGGAGGAAGGGCGTCTACCCGCACCTGGAGCTCTTCGACGCCCGTGACTGGGGGCTGATCGTCTACGACGAGGTGCACCTGCTGCCGGCGCCGATCTTCCGGATGACCGCGGACCTACAGGCCCGCCGCCGGATCGGGCTCACGGCCACGCTGGTGCGCGAGGACGGGCGCGAGGGCGACGTGTTCTCGCTGATCGGCCCGAAGCGGTACGACGCGCCGTGGAAGGACATCGAGGCCCAGGGGTGGATCGCCCCCGCGGACTGTGTCGAGGTGCGCGTGACGCTGCCCGAGTCGACACGGCTGACCTACGCCACCGCGGAGCCGGAGGAGCGCTACCGGCTCGCCGCCTGCACCCGGGAGAAGATCGACGTGGTCGAGCGGCTCGTCGCACGCCACGCGGGCCGCCCGACGCTGGTGATCGGACAGTACCTCGAGCAGCTCGAGGAGCTCGGCGCCGAGCTCGACGCTCCGGTGATCACCGGTGACACGACCGTCAAGGAGCGGCAGCGGCTCTTCGAGGCGTTCCGGTCCGGTGAGCTCAGCCTGCTGGTGGTCTCGAAGGTCGCGAACTTCTCCATCGACCTGCCGGGCGCCGAGGTGGCGATCCAGATCTCGGGCTCGTTCGGGTCGCGACAGGAGGAGGCGCAGCGGCTCGGACGGCTGCTGCGGCCGGGCGAGCCCGGCCCCGACGGCGAGCGCAAGGTCGCCCACTTCTACACCGTGGTCTCGCGCGACACGGTCGACGCCGAGTTCGCGCAGCACCGGCAACGGTTCCTCGCGGAGCAGGGGTACGCCTACCGGATCGCCGACGCCGGCGAGGAGTTCGCCGACGCCTGACCGGTCGGGCCCTCGACCGGCTGGCGCAGGATCGTGCGCAGCTTCGCCGGATCGACCCGCCGGGGGTCGTTGAGGTAGATCTCGTGGTGCCGTCCGGTCATCCGGAGCCCGGACTCCGGGATGAAGCGGTGGTGGAGGTCGGCGAGGACGTCGGCCTCGTCGTCGTAGGGGCCGATGTGCAGGGTCTGCACACAACGGCCCTCGTCGAGGGTCTCCCGGCGCACGTCGTCCAGGCGAGCCGGGCGATCCTTCGCCGCGACGGCCGCGACGGCGTCGGCGACCATCGCAGGCGTGATCCAGTCGGGCGTCATGATCATCACGGTCCAGTGCCACTGGGACTTGTCGCGCGCGGAGGTGAAGTGGGTCATGTCGGCGGCCCACCAGAGCGCTTCCAACGGCGGGACGACGTAGTCGCGCCCCAGGTCCAGCTTGCTGGCGAACTTGAGCTTGTAGGCCACCGGGTAGAGCGCCGCCAGGGCGTCGGCGTACTGCTGCGATGTGTTCGGGTCGCCGTGGCCGTCCACCATGAGGTACTGCAATGGAGGTACGTCGACCACCCGGAACTCGCCGCGCCGCGCCTGGTAGGTGTCATACGTCCTCTTGACGTCGATCGTCACGCATCCAGTATGGGTCGCCCACGTCACCGCAGCTCGGTCTGCAGCAGCGCCGCGAGATCGACCGAGGACTCGATCTCGGCGCGCCGGATCGACACGCTCTCGACGTTGAGCCCGAAGGGGGCGCCGAGGTGTCGGCAGTAGCCGATCAGGTCACGCGCCGTCGCGAGTGCCTGCGCGAACGAGGCGTCGAGGGTGTCGTCGGCGTGCCGGAGCTCGTTCTGGATCCAGCGCGGCACATCGACGCCCAGCCACTGGAGGAACGCGAGGGTCCTCGTCGAGCCGCAGACCGAGAACGTGAACACGATCGGCACCGGCTCGACGCCGTGCGACACGCACGCGTAGTGGTAGTCCGAGACGAGGTCCTTGGCCGCGTTGATGTCGTAGACGACCTGGGTGACGAAGTAGGAACAGCCAGCCTGCTGCTTGGCGAGCATCCGCAGGTGCTCTCGGCCGCTGCGCA
This sequence comes from uncultured Nocardioides sp., assembly GCA_964544855.1. GTDB lineage: Bacteria > Actinomycetota > Actinomycetes > Propionibacteriales > Nocardioidaceae > Nocardioides. Next base: position 671 of record CAZJDU010000064.1, on the reverse strand, counting down.
CGTGCCGTTCGGGGATCGCGACCGCGCCGAGCAGCAGCTCCGGCCGGATCTCGGCGCGCAGCTCCTGCGCCCGTGTCAGCGACGTCGCCACCGGCTGCTCGCGCGTCGACGCTCCGACGAAGACGGTGAGGCGGTCCTCGACACGTTGTGCGTCCAGCCAGGACCTCAGCTCGGACTCCGGGTACTTGCCGACAGCCCGGTAGACGACGACCGGGGTCGTCCACGCGGTCAGGTATCGATCGAGGTAGTCGGCCGGATCCATCGTCGGCAGGAACGGGAACGGACGCTCCTGTGGATTGCGTTCGCTCTCATCGGTGAGGTCGTAGAGGATCAGCCCGTCCAGCTCGAGCGGTGCGAGCCGCTTCATCGTGATGTCGGCGATCTCCCGCGTCCTGTCCGGCGTGCTCGACAGCCGCGGAGGCGTCAACGCGAAGAGGAGGAACTCGCCATCGCGATCGACGATGCGCCGCCTGAGATCCATGTCATGACCGTATCCGGAGGACGCCCGATCCGATCCGCGCATGCTCGCGCCGCGTGCCCACACCCCCCGCGGGCGTGCCGATGGCCCCGCCGGTGGGCGGGGTGTCGGGGCTCGGCGTTCAGGGTTGGCGGCGGTGGTGGAGGTGCGAGCGTGTGAGCCTCGAGACCACCGTCTGGTCGGAGAGATCCCG
>CAZJDU010000063.1:0-21865 GCA_964544855.1 uncultured Nocardioides sp. | reverse complement strand
CAGGTCGAGGACCTGCTGGTGGAGCCGGGGCACGTGGTCGGCGGTCTCCGGCTTCATCAGCACGCTGCGCAGGATGCGGCCGGCGGGGACGTCGGCCTCGACCCGGTGACCGCGCGCGGCGAGCGCCGCGGCCTCGACCGTGTAGGTGGCGACGAAGAGCGCCCGCTCCGGAGGGAGCTGCATGCCGCGGGTGAGGACGGCACCGCTGGCCTCGTCGATCTGGGAGAGCCGGGGACGGGTCGGGAAGTAGCTGAGGATGTCCAGCTGCGGCTGCTGGTAGAGCTCCAGCTCTTCGCTCGCCGCGATCCGCTGCGCCCAGTCCAGCGCGGCTCGGCGGCCGGGCCGCAGGACGGCACCGAGCCCGTCGGCGGTGAGCGGGAGTAGTCGGAGCGTGAGCCACAGCGCGGCCGCTGCGGCGCCTGCGCGCGAGCACTCGAGCGAGATCTCGCCGAGGTGGAGCTCGTCGGAGGTGAAGTAGGTGTAGGGCGAGTCGTGGAGGTAGTGGCCGGCCACGCCGGGGTCGCGGAACAGTACGGCGCCGCATCCGTAGGGCTGGAGCCCGTGCTTGTGCGGGTCGATCACGACCGAGTCGCAGTCGGCGATGGCCGCGAACGGGGCGGCCGCGACGCCGTCCGGAGCGTCGTCGGCGATCAGCCGGAAGAAGCCGCCGTACGCCGCGTCGACGTGCACGCGGGCGCCGTACGTTCGGCACAGCGGGACGATCTCGTGCACCGGGTCGACGGCGCCCAGTCCGGTCGTGCCGGTGGTGGCGACCACGGTGCCGACCCGGCCGCTGCGCAGCAGCTCCTCGAGCGCCTGCAGGTCCATCGTGCCGTCGGCGATGGTGGGCACCGCGACGCCCTCGACGCCGAGCAGGTGACACATCCGCGCGTGCGTGTAGTGCGCCTCCGCGCTGTAGGCCACGGTCCTGCCCGGGTGGGTCTGGCGGGCGACGAAGAGTGCCTCGAGGTTGGCGATCGTGCCGCTACTGGTCAGATGGCCGAGGTGCTCGTCGTAGCCGAACATCTCCGCGAGCTGCGCCACGGCCTCCTTCTCCAGCCGCGCGGTCGCCGGCCCGCCGTCGAGGGCGTGGTTGTTCGGGTTGACCAGCATCGCCGAGACGTAGCCGACCACCGCGGCCGGATGGGGTGGTTTGAGCATCTGACCGACGTAGCGCGGGTGGAAGAACGGGTAGTTGTCCCGCAGCCGGCCCCGGAGCTCGGCGGCCGCCTCCTCGAGGGCCGCGCGGTCGACGTCGAGCGAGGGGTGCGGGGTGTAGGCGCCGTACTCCTCCATCCACGCACCCATCTCGCGCACCGCGGTCTGCAGCTGGTCGCCGAGGTCGGCGAAGCCGGGCGGACCTGCGTGCACCACGGATGGGGCGTTGGTCGGGTGGTCGGGTGGAGCGGGCATGAGCGCACCGTTGTTTCTATGACCGTAGGAAAGAGCCGTGCGGACACGCTAGCCCGCGCGTCGCCCACGGCAAGCGGCCCCGCACCACGCACGGTGGTCCGGGGCCGCTGGTGCCGGCCGGACCTGTCAGCGTTGCGACCACGCCCATCTGGAGGTGCTGGTGATGGACGAGCCGTTCGCCGCCGTGAGCTGATCGTCAGGGCACCGTGTGACCCGCCGCGCGGAAGAGCTCGTACCACTCGGCGCGGGTCAGCGGCAGCTCCGAGCCCAGCGCGGCGCCGGCCACCCGGTCGGGTGAGGTGGTCCCGAGCACCACCTGCATGCGCGCCGGGTGGCGGGTGATCCAGGCCGTCGCGACCGCGATCGGCGGCACGTCGTACTGCTGCGCGAGCCGGGCGATCACGGCGTTGAGGTCGGCGTAGGCCGGCGAGCCGAGGAAGACGCCCCCCGCGCCCTGGAACGGCGACCAGGTCTGCACGGTGATGTCGTGCAGGCGGCAGTGGTCGAGCACGCCGCCGTCACGACCGGCGGACTGGTCGAGCGAGGGCAGGTTGGCCGCGATGCCCTGGGCGACGGGCGCGGCGTGCACGATCGACAGCTGCAGCTGGTTGACGACCAACGGCTGCTCGACGTGCCGGCGGAGCAGCTCGATCTGGTCGCGGGTGTGGTTGGAGACCCCGAAGGCCCGCACCTTGCCGGTCGTCGCCAGATGGTCGAAGGCACGCGCGACCTCCTCCGGCTCCACCAGCGCGTCCGGCCGGTGCAGCAGCAGGACGTCGACGTGCTCCGTGCCGAGCGCTGCGAGCGACCCCTCGACGGAGGCGACGATGTGGTCGTAGGAGAAGTCGTAGTGCGGCCCCGCGGGGACGATCCCGCACTTGGTCTGGATGACCAGCCGCTCGCGCTCCGACGACGTCAGCCGCATCGCCTCGCCGAACCGGCGCTCACAGCCGTGCAGCGAGGAGCCGTAGATGTCGGCGTGGTCGACCATCGTGATCCCGGCGTCGAGCGCAGCGCTGACGAGCGCGCGGATCTCCTCGTCGGACCTCTCCTGGATGCGCATCAGTCCGAGCACCAGGTTGGGGACGACGAGGTCGGTGCCCGGGAGGCGGAAGGTCTGCATCACGGTCCGTATCCACGGCCCGTGGCACCGGCGCGGATCCCGTGGTCGCCGGGTCGCCCGGTCGTGCCACGATCCCGGAACTCGCGCCAGGGACCGACGTACCACCGCACCCAGAAGTCGGCGTCCCTCGCATAGCCGACCATCACCGACCGCAGCACCTCACCGATCGCATCGAGCAGCCGGCACACGGCGGCCGAGTGGTACGCGAGCAGCTCGTGGTGGTCCGTGTCGACCTGCATCAGCGACTTGGTCACCCGCGCGCGCAGCGCCAGGTGCGCCGGATCGCCGTCCGGCCCCCGCGCGGCCAGCCGCGCCAGCACCTCCTCGGCCCGCGCCAGCAGCTCGACCGGCTGCCAGGTCTCGGCGTCGAGCAGCTCGAACACCAGGATCTCCACCCCGGAGGACTCCAGGAGTACGTGCGGGTCGATGTGATGGTTGCCGCTGCCCAACATGGCGTTCCCCTCCCGAGACCGACGTGTCGGGGGCTCATAGTGCCGTACCGCCGACCGCGCGTTCGACCCGGCCGCTCGCCCGTGAGACGTCCGGGTCGACCGGTCGCATGGGTGATCGTCGACGCCGACCTGCCGCAGCATCGCCGTACGCCCCTCGGCCTCGACCAGCGCCGTGGTCTCCTCGAGGTCTGCCGACGTCGCCGGTGACGTCGGCGACCGTGCCGGTCAAGCGGACATGGTGAGTGCCCCTTCAGTGGGAACGGGCGAGGTGGCGGGCGCCGCGGAGTCCGAACACGACGGCGGGTCCGATGGTGGATCCGGGGCCGGGATAGGTGCGGCCCATGACTGAGGCGGAGTTGTTGCCGGCGGAGTAGAGGCCCGCGATGACCGAGCCGTCCTCGCGCAGCGCGCGAGCCTCGGCGTCGGTGACCACGCCGCCCTTCGTGCCGAGGTCGCCGATGACGAGCCGGACGGCCGTGAACGGCGCCTTCTCCAGTGGGCCGAGGTTGGGGTTGGGCCGGACGAGCGGGTCGCTGTAGTAGCGGTCGTAGGCCGAGTTGCCCCGCCCGAAGTCGGCGTCGACGCCGGCGCGGGCGAAGCCGTTGAACCGCTCGACCGTCGACCGCAACCGTGTCGGGTCGATGCCGATGCGGGTGGCGAGGTCCTCGAGGGTGTCGGCCTTGTGGAGCACGCCCTCCTCGCGCAGCGCTGTGGCGGCCTTGGGGTCGAGGACGTAGTTGCGCAGGTAGCGCAGCGTGTGGCGGCGGTCGGTGATCATCCAGTACGTCGCGTCCTTGTCGTGCTCGAGCATGTGGTGCCCGAGGTCGACGTAGGACTCCGACTCGTTGGCGATCCGCCTCCCCTGCTCGTCGACGATGATCGAGTAGGGGAAGGACCGCTCACCGACCAGGAAGGCCGGCTCGCTGGCCGAGGTCGGCGCCACCGAGGCACCCCACCAGGCGTCGTCCATCAGGTCCACCGCGGCACCGTGAGCGACGGCGACGTCGATCGGCAGGCCGAGGTTGCCGGGCGCGCCGGAGGGGTTGCCGTCGATGCCGTGGTACTTCTGCCGCCACTCGATGTTGGCGTCGAAGCCACCCCCGGCGAGCATGACCCCGTGTGTGGCGCCGATCCTCATCTCCCGACCGTGGCGAGTGATCCGTACGCCGACGACCCGGCCGTCCTCGACGACGAGGTCGGTCAGCGGAGACTCCAACCACAGCTCCGCATCGCGCTGCACGACGAGCGCATGCAGGAACGAGGCGGTCAGGCCCGCGCCGATCCCGGCCAGCTTCTTGCCTGTGGCGACACCACCGAGCACCCGGGTCGCCAGCTGCACCCCGCGGCGGAAGCCGCTCGGCGTGGACCACGCGCGCCCCAGGAGCCACACGTCGTCGGTCATGATCGGCATCGCTGCCGGAGCCTGGGAGGAGTCCCACCACTCGCCGATCTGCTTCAGGTCGAACGGCTGGTGCTCGATGCTCCGGCCGATCTTGCCCCCGGGCCGCTCGGGGTAGTAGTCGGCGTACTCCGCGGCCCGGGCGAAGCGCAGGCCGAACCGCTGTGCGGTCAGCACGAAGTCGGCCACGCCGTCGACGAAGGCCTCCTTGCGCTCCCGGCTCGTCGCGGGGCCGGCATCGCCGACGGTGGCATCGAGGTAGGTCAGCGCCTCCTCGCGCGAGTCGCCGACCCCGTCGGCCCGCATCAGCGGGTTGTCGGGCAGCCACATCCCGCCGCCGGACTTGGCACTGTTGCCGCCCCACGTGTCGGTGCTCTCGAGCATCAGCACGGTGAGGCCCTCGTCGAGCGCCCCCATCGCGGTGGCCATGGCAGCGGCGCCGCTGCCGACGACGACGACGTCGTAGGTGGTGTCGAGGTCCATCGCGGTCTCCCTCCTCATCCGGACAATGTTGTCCGGTTATGCTGCGAGTGTGCCTCGCGAACCTCGGACACGCAACCGTGGCCCGGCCGCCGCTGCCGAGAACCGCCGCGCGATCCTCGACGCTGCGCGGCGGGTCTTCGCCCAGCGGGGCTACCACGCGCCGCTCAGCGCGGTCGCCAAGGAGGCAGGTGTCGGGCAGGGCGTGCTCTACCGGCACTTCCCTGACCGGCTGTCACTGGCCCTCGAGGTGTTCGAGAGGAACTGGGCCGCCTACGAGGAGCTCGCGGTCGACCCGGACCCGCGCTCCTTCCACCGCCTGTGGACGCTCATGATCGAGCACACGATCACCGACGCGGCCTTCGTCGAGATGGCCGTCGACGCCCGCCGCAGTCTCGTCGACTACGACGGTGCGCACCGACAGCGCGCTCTGATCGAGCCGTCGCTGCGGCGCGCGCAGGATGCTGGTCTCATCGACCCGGAGCTGACCGCCGCCGACGTGATCCTCGGCGCACGGATGGCGTTCGGCATCGTCACGACCGCTGACGAGGGCGACGACGTCCGTGCCATGGTCGCCCGCGCGCTACGTGTCGCACGGCTCCTTCCGCCCATCGACTGAGTCGGTCGGACCGGGGTCAGTCCTGGAGGGTGCGCACCTCGCCGCGCAGCCGGGCCATCGTGGCGTCCAGATCGGCCGCGGTGCTGGCCGCTGAGCTGAGCTCGCCCAGCAGCTCGGCAGGGACGGTGCCGTCGTACTTGTAATAGATCGAGTGCTCCACGCTCGCCCAGAAGTCCATCGCGATCGTGCGCAGCTGCAGCTCGACGGACACGTGCTCGGTGCGGTCGGAGAGATAGACCGGCACCCGGATGATCAGGTGCAGGCTGCGGTAGCCGTTGGGCTTCGGCCGGGCGATGTAGTCCTCGACCTCGACGACCGTCACGTCGGACTGGCGCACGAGCATGTCCTTGATCCAGTAGACGTCGGAGACGAACGGACACACCACCCGCACGCCCGCGATGTCGTGGATCTGCTGCTGGATGGCCCCCAGCGTCGGCTCGCAGCCGCGGCGGGCGACCTTGGCGAAGAGGCTCTCGGTCGACTTCAGCCGGCTGCGCACGTGCTCGATCGGGCTGTGGTCGTGGGTCTGCTCGAACTCCTCGCGCAGGATCGAGATCTTCGTGGTGACCTCGTCGATGGCGAACTTGTAGCGCAGCCGGAAGCGGGTCATCCCGCGTTGCAGCTCATGGAGCTCCTCGGGCAGCTCCTCCGGCACGCCGTTGGCCAACAGTCGGTCGGCGAAGCGTTGCAGCAGCTCGGAGGTCGCATCGGCCGATGCTGGCTCGCTGGTCGTCATCGTGCTCCCTCGGTGCGCGGCGGTGTCACCAGGATCCCCGGCGGACCAAGTCGGGTCAGCCGAGGCTGCGGCCGATGCCCTGTGCGGCGACCTGGAGCGCGACTGACGGTGGATGATGTCGACATCGCGCCGTTGGCTCCGACGTTCCTCAGGAGAGCGACGGAACCGCCGCCGCCGAGCAGAGGAGACGACCATGAAGTACGTGATCCTGATCCACTCCAACCCGCAGCCCTGGGGCCACCCGACCTCCGACTACGTGGCGGAGCACCAGGCCCTCCCCGTCGAGGACCAGCGGCGGCTGATGGCCGACTTCGAGGGCGTGATGACCGAGTTGCACGAGAACGGTGAGCTGGTGGGCGGCGAGGCGCTGGGTGACCCCGCGGCTGCTCGCCTCTACCGCTGGGCGGACGGCTCCCCGCTGGCGTCGGACGGCCCCTACTCCGAGGCCAAGGAGCACCTGGCCGGCTTCTTCCTCATCGACGTCGAGAGCCGGCAGCGCGCCGAGGAGGTCGCCGTCCGGTTCGCCGGGCCGGGCGAGACCGCCGAGCTGCGGCCCGTGATGTGGCCCGGCGGGGACGACGAGTAGGCCGGTGACCGATCCGGTCACGGAGGTCTGGCGCCGCGAGGCGCCGTACGTCCACGCCGCGTTGCTGCGCCGGTACGGCGACCTCGGCGACTGCGAGGACGCCGCACAGGAGGCGGCCGCTGCCGCCGCCGGCCAGTGGCCGGCCACCGGGCTCCCGGACGACCCGCGCGCGTGGCTGGTGCGGGTGGCCTCGCGCCGGTTGATCGACCGGGTGCGGTCGGACCGGGCGCGACGGCGACGCGAGCTGGCGGCCGCGACCGCAGCCGTCGGCGAGGACGTCGCGCCCGCCGCGGACGAGGCGACGACCGACGAGGACGACACGCTCCGGCTGTTGCTGCTCTGCTGCCACCCGAGCCTCAGCCGCCCGTCCCAGGTCGCGCTGAGCCTGCGGGCCGTGGCAGGCCTGGGCGTCGAGGAGATCGCGGCGGCGTACCTGGTGCCACCCCGGACGATGACCCAGCGACTCAGCCGCGCCCGGTCGACGCTGGGGCGGGTCGGCGCGACCTTCACGATGCCGACCGCCGACGAGCTGCCGGCGCGGGTCGCTGCGGTGCTCGACGTCTCTCACCTGGTCTTCACCGAGGGCTACACCCGGACGTCCGGTCCGGACCTCGTCGACGTGGCGCTCGCCGACGAGGGCATCCGACTCGTCCGGCAGGTGCGGGCCGCGCTGCCCGAGCACAACGAGGCCGCCGGGGCGCTCGCGCTCATGCTGCTCACCCATGCACGGACGCCGGCGAGGGTCGACGCGGCCGGTGACCTGGTGCCGCTGGCCGAGCAGGATCGCCGCCTGTGGCGCCAGGGACTGATCACCGAGGGCGTCGGGCTGCTCGAGAAGGTGCTGCCACGTGGTCCGGTCGGTCGCTACCAGCTGCAGGCGGCGATCGCGGCGGTCCATGCCGAGGCGGCGACCTACGACGACACGGACTGGGCGCAGATCGCCGTCCTCTACCGGATGCTTGACGACGTCGCCCCGTCGCCCGCGGTCACTCTCAACCGTGCGGTGGCGATCGCGATGGTCGACGGGCCGGGCGCCGGGCTCGAGCTGTTGGCCACGTTGGCGGACGACGTGGCGATGGTGCGGCACCATCGGTACCACGCCGTGCGCGCGCACCTGACGGAGCTGGCGGGCGATCCGACCGCTGCGGCCGGGTCGTACCGGGAGGCGGCACGGCTGACCTCGAGTCAGCCCGAGCAGCGCTACCTGAACCGCTGGCTGGAGCGACTGACGGTGGCGGATCCGGGCACGTCGGGTTGAAGGTGCCGATCAGCACCTTCGACCCGAGCAGCCGAGAATGCGTGCGTGCCGCCCGTCAGCACGACCCGGGGGCCGGGCGGGTCAGCGCAGGCTGCGACCGATGCCCTGCGCGGCGACCTGGAGCGCCGTGAGCAGCCGGGTGCGCTCCCGCTTCAGCGACGGCACGACGATGCCGAGCGCGGCGACGACCCGTGCGTCGTCGGTGTCGGCCCGGGTGGTGATCGGCACCGCGATCGAGCAGGCCCCGAGCGTCATCTCCTCGACGGTGGTGGCGCAGCCGTCGCGACGCACCTGCTCCAGCTGCTGCCGCAGCCGCCCCGGCTGGGTGATCGTGTACGGCGTCAGCCGGGCGAGCGTGCCGCCGACCACCTCGTCGACCACGGCCTGTGGTGCGTGCGCCAGCAGCACCTTGCCGACCCCCGTGGCGTGCAGCGGCAGCCGCGACCCCACCTGGCTCACCACCGGCACCGACGCGCGACCGGAGAGCCGGTCGACATAGAGCACCTGCGCCCCGTCCCGGATCGCTAGGTGCACCGTCGCGCGGGTGGTGGCGTGGATGTCGTTGAGGAACGGCGAGGCCACCTGCTGCAGCCCCGTCTGCACCGGCGCGAGCAGCCCGACGTCCCAGAGTCGCCGGCCGACGGCGTACCGCCCGTCCTCGTCGCGCACCAGCGCGCCCCCCTCGACCAGGTCGCCGACGAGGCGGTGCGCCGTCGGGACCGGCAGCTCGGCGCGGGTCGCGAGCTCGGTCAGCGTGAGCCTCCGGTGCCGGTCGTCGAAGGCGTAGAGGACCGCGAGCGCGCGCGAGACAACCGTCACCCCCGGGCTGGACGTGTTGCCGGCCATCGCAGTCCTTCCGCTCAGTGGAAGCCTACCCTTCCGTTCGCCACGACCGGCGGCCCATCCTGGGACCCATGCCCGCAGCACCCGAGCTCGCGTCGCAGCAGCAGATCAGCGACGAGATCGAGCGGATCCACGACGAGACACCACCCGGCTCGCCGCAGCCCCGCGTGGACTTCCCGCCCTACCGCAGCTCGATGCTGCGCCACCCCACCAAGGAGCCGGCGAAGGTCGATCCCGAGGACATCGAGCTGGTCGCACCGGTCTTCGGCCACTCCGACGTGGACCCGCTCGAGGCCGACCTGACCATCCAGGACGGCGGCGAGCCGATCGGCGAGCGGATGATCGTCACCGGCCGGGTCCTGGACGGCGAGGGCCGCCCGGTGCGCCACCAGCTGGTCGAGCTCTGGCAGGCCAACGCCGCGGGTCGCTACGTGCACAAGCGCGACCAGCACCCCGCGCCCCTCGACCCGCACTTCACCGGCGTCGGGCGCTGCCTCACCGACGCCGACGGCAACTACCGGTTCACCACCATCAAGCCCGGGCCCTACCCGTGGCGCAACCACCACAACGCCTGGCGACCCGCCCACCTCCACTTCTCGATGTTCGGCCGCGAGTTCACGCAGCGGCTGGTGACCCAGATGTACTTCCCCGGCGATCCGCTCTTCGCGCTCGACCCGATCTACCAGTCGATCACCGACCAGGCCGCGCGCGACCGGCTGGTCGCGTCGTACGACCACGACGTCACGCAGCACGAGTGGTGCACCGGCTACCGCTGGGACATCGTGCTCACGGGAGCCCACGCCACCCCGCTGGAGGCGGAGCATGCCTGAGCCGACCCCGGGCCAGACCGTCGGCCCGTTCTTCCACGACGCCCTGCCGTACGTCGGCGGCCCTCACCTCGTGCCACCCGGCAGCGCCGGTGCGGTCCGCCTCACCGGGACCGTGTACGACGGAGCCGGCGACCCGGTGCCCGACGCGCTGCTCGAGATCCGGCAGGCCGACACCGCGGGCCGGATCCCCGCGGTCGAGGGCTCGCTGGCCCGCGACGGCGTCTTCACCGGCTGGGGCCGCGCGGCCACCGACGCCGGCGGCCGCTACGCGTTCACGACCGTCGAGCCGGGACCGACCCGCGCCGGCGCGGCGCCGTACGTCGCCGTCACCGTCTTCGCCCGCGGTCTGCTCGACCGGCTCTTCACCCGGATCTACCTGCCCGGGCCGGCGACCGACGCCGATCCGCTGTTGTCCTCGCTCCCGGAGGATCGCAGGAGCACACTGGTCGCCATGCGCGATGACGACACCCTCACCCACGACCTCCACCTGCAGGGCGAACGAGAGACGGTCTTCCTGACCTTCCCCGGGCACGACCGGTGAGTGGCCTGCTCGAGCCCGGCGGCCATCGCGTCGCCGGGCTGGTCGACGACGCCGCCCTGGTCGCGGAGATGCTCCAGGTCGAGGTGGCCTGGCTGCGTGCCCTCGGCTCGGTCGGCGCCGTCGACGAGGCCGACGCCGACCGGCTCGAGGAGGTCGCCGCCGGCCTCGACGTCGACCTCGTGGCGCTCGCCGAGTCCACCGAGGCGGCGGGCAACCCGGTGGTGCCGCTCGTGCGACTGCTCCGCGACGCGGTGGGAGACGACCTGCTGGCCCGCCGCGTGCACCGGGGGCTGACCAGCCAGGACGTCCTCGACACCGCACTGATGCTGCTGTGCTGCCAGGCCGCGGGCCGGATCCTCGGCGACCTGGACCTCACCGTCGCCGCGCTCGCGGACCTCGCCGCCGAGCATCGCGACGACGTGATGCCGGGCCGCACGCTGACGCAGTACGCCGTGCCCGTCACGTTCGGACTCAAGGCGGCGCAGTGGCTGGTCGGCGTGGACGACGCCCGTGAGACGGTGACGATCGCACGGGGCGACCTGCCGGTGCAGTGCGGCGGTGCGGCCGGCACGCTGGCGCTCACCGGTGAGCTCACCGACCGGCCGCTCGCGGTCGCCGAGGCGTTCGCCGGGGAGCTCGGGCTCCGGTGGCCGGTGCTGCCCTGGCACACCCGGCGCCGGCCGGTCACCGCGCTGGGCGACGCGCTGGTCGGCGTCTGCGACGCGCTCGGCGTGATCGCGACCGACGTGGCGCTGCTCAGCCGCCCGGAGATCGCCGAGCTCCGCGAGGGTGCCGTGCCCGGCCGCGGCGGCTCCTCGACGATGCCCCACAAGCAGAACCCCGTGCTCAGCGTGCTCGTGCGCACCGCGTCGCTGCAGGCGCCGCAGCTCGGCGCGCAGCTCCACATCGCGGCGGCGCAGGCCGTCGACGAGCGACCCGACGGGGCGTGGCACAGCGAGTGGCCGGCCCTCCGGCGGCTGCTCGAGCTGACGATCACCGCGGCCGCCCAGGCCGCCGAGCTGGTGGCCGGTCTGCACGTTGACACCGGAGCCATGCGTGCCCACGCCGACGCCGCCTCCGGTCAGCTGCTCGCCGAACGCGGCGACACCACCGGTGACGTCGCCGACTACCTCGGCGTCGCCGGCCGTCTCGTCGACACCGCACTCGCCCGGATCGGACGCAAGGAGGACACCGGTGCCTGAGCCCGCGCTCACCTTCACCCGCCTCGCCGGCGGCGACGGACTGCCGCTGCTCGTGGTCGGCCCGTCGCTCGGCACCTCGGTCGAGGCGCTCTGGGACGCGGCGGCCCGCCACCTCGGCGGTCACTACGAGGTGGTCGGCTGGGACCTGCCCGGCCACGGCCGCAGTGCGCCCGCGGCTGCGTCGTTCTCCGTCGCCGAGCTGGCCGACGCCGTACGACGCACCGCGACCGATCTCGCCGCGGAGCGGCCGGCCGCCTACGCCGGCGTCTCGCTCGGCGGCGCCGTCGCGCTCGAGCTCGCCCTCGACCCTGGGCCCTTCGCGACGACGGCGTGCATCGCGGGAGCAGCGAGGTTCGGCGAGTCCGGGATGTGGCACGAGCGGGCGGCCTTCGTCCGCCGCGCGGGCACGCCCGCGATGGTCGAGGGCTCGACCGCCCGGTGGTTCGCCCCCGGCTTCCTCCAGCGCGACCCGGCGACGGTCAACCGGCTGCTGCTCTCGCTCTCCGACGCCGACGACGAGTCCTACGCCCGGTGCTGCGAGGCCCTCGCCGACCACGACCTCACCGACCGCCTGGGGGACGCCCGGGTGCCGGTGTCGATGCTCCCCGGCGAGCACGACGTCGTCGTACCGCCGGACGTGGCGCAGGGCGCGGCCGACGCGCTGCCCGGCGGCACGCTGCGCGTGGCCGCCGGCACCGCCCACCTGCCGCCGGCGGAGGACCCGGCGGGCGTGGCCGACATCCTGCTGACCCACCTGAAGGAGACCATCGGTGGCTGACGATCCGTACGACGACGGCATGCGGGTGCGCCGGGAGGTGCTCGGCGACGCGCACGTCGACCGCGCCGAGGCCCGGAAGACCGGGTTCACCGAGGACTTCCAGGCGCTCATCACCCGCTACGCGTGGGGCAGCGTGTGGACCCGGCCGGGTCTGGACCGGCGCACCCGCAGCGTCGCGGTGCTGACCTCGCTGATCGCCCACGGCCACTGGGAGGAGCTGGCGATGCACGTGCGGGCCGCCCGCACCAACGGCCTCACGCCCGACGAGATCGGCGAGGTGATCCTGCAGAGCGCCATCTACAGCGGCGTCCCGGCGGCCAACCGTGCCTTCGCGGTCGCGCAGGACGTCCTGGAGCAGAGCCCATGAGCACGACCACCACGCAGGTCGGCATCGTCGGCGGCGGCCCCGCCGGGCTGATGCTGTCGCACCTGCTCGCCGCGGCCGGGATCGACTCGGTCGTGGTCGACCACCGCACCCGCCACGAGATCGAGACCACCGTGCGGGCAGGGATCCTGGAGCACGACAGCGTCCGACTGCTCGCCGACACCGGGGTCTCCGACCGGGTGCTGCGCGAGGGCGACCGGCACGGCGGCGTCTACCTCGGCTTCGGCGGCGAGCTGCACCACCTCGACTTCCAGGAGCTGGCCGGCGCCTCGGTGTGGCTCTACCCGCAGACCGAGGTCTTCATCGACCTCGCCGAGGCACGTCAGGCCGCCGGGGGCGACGTACGGTTCGGGGTCAGCGACACCTCGGTGCACGACATCACCTCCGAGCAGCCGTCGATCCGCTTCACCGACGCCGACGGCACGGCGCAGGAGATCCGGTGTCGCTACCTCGTCGGCGCCGACGGCTCGCACAGCCGGTGCCGCCACGAGATCCCCGAGTCCGAGCGCCGGCAGTACCGCAAGGAGTATCCGTTCGGCTGGTTCGGCATCCTCTGCGAGGCGCCCAAGAGCGCGCCGGAGCTGATCTACAACCACTCCGAGCGGGGCTTCGCACTGATCAGCCAGCGCACCGAGACGATGCAGCGGATGTATCTCCAGTGCGACCCCGACGAGGACGTCGACGCCTGGAGCGACGACCGGATCTGGAGCGAGCTGCAGGCCCGGGTCGGGGCCAACGGCCACGAGCTGACCGAGGGGCCGATCACCGACAAGGCGGTGCTGCGCTTCCGCAGCAGCGTGGTGGAGCCGATGCGCTACGGCAGCCTGCTGCTCGCCGGCGACGCCGCCCACACCGTGCCGCCGACCGGCGCGAAGGGTCTCAACCTCGCGCTGGCCGACGTCCGCGTGCTCGCCGAGGTGGTGGAGCAGGCGCTCGCGACGGGCGACGACGCGGTGCTGGAGGACTACTCACGCCGCGCCGTGGACCGGGTCTGGAGATCGCAGCACTTCTCCTACTGGATGACCTCGATGCTGCATCGGCACCCCGACGCCGACGCCTTCGACGTACGACGCCAGGTGGCCGAGCTGCGCTCGGTGGCCACGTCGCGCGCGGGCTCGACGTACCTCGCCGAGGCCTACACCGGCTGGCCCGGCGATGGTTGAGGTGGGCTGGCCTGCGACCACCAGCGACCACCTCACCGTCGCGCGCCGTCAGCCGCGCCGCCCCATGAGCCCGAGCAGCCGCTCGAGGTCGCTCGCACCGTCGGGCACCTCGATGACCGGGCCGAAGGCGTCGCCGCGGAGCTCGGCGGTCTCCGGGGTGCTGAAGGCCCGCGCGAGCTCCAGGCAGATCGCGAGATCGGCCTCGGCCACCGCGAAGTCCTGCCCGGTCGCGGTCGCCAGGTCCCAGCCGTGCACCACGACCTCGTTGAGTGCCACGGCCGCCGCCTCGGGGCCGGCCATCTCGATCGGCCCGGCCATGGTGACGCCGTCGTACGCCGCCGGGTCGGCCCACGCCTCGGCGAGCGCATCGAGGTCGCGGGCGATCCGCTGGCGCCAGCCCGCCTCGAGCCGGGACGCGTCGCCGCTGCCCCCGTCCTCGGCGCCCGGCACCGGCTGCTTGCGCGCCGCGCCGGTGAAGGCGAGGGTCAGCCCGCCGATGTGGTCGACCAGGTCACCCACCGTGTACTTCTCGCACGGGGTGCCCCCGGTCAGCTCGTCGTCGGTCACGCGGTCGACCAGACCCCGCATCGTCGCGGTGGCCGGCCGGAAGTCGATTGTCTCCATACCCGGACCGACCCCGCGACGTACGGAAAATCATCGGTCTACGGCAGCGCCACCTCGATCACCTGGCCGCCGCCGGTCGCGACCGAGCCGGTGGTGACGTAGGCCGAGCCGTTGCTCAGCGCCAGGCCGTACGGCGCGAACAGGTCGCCCGCGACCACCTCGTGCGCCCCGGCCGGGTCGACCTTCACGAGCGAGCCGGTGACCCCCTCGAGCAGGCCGGTCGAGCTGAGCTCGACGGCGTACAGGCTGCCGTCCGCGGCGAAGGCGAGGTCGGTGACGTTGGTCAGGCCGCTGGCGTGGACCGAGAGGCCCCCGTCGGGACCGATCCGCCAGATCTTCGCGAGCCCCTGCTCGAACGGGAAGCCGGTCAGCTGGCTGACGTAGTAGGCACCGTCCGGGCCCACGGCCACGGCGGTCGGCACCGCCTCCGACGGGATGGTGGCACCCGGGGGCAGCCCCAGGAACGGCGGCGCCACGGCGTCCTGGTCCGGCAGCACCGCGAGGGTCTCCACGGCGCCCTGCTTGGTCGCGCGGACCACGGTGTTGCCGCCCGCGTCGGCCACGACGTACGACGATCCCTGCCGCAGCACCGAGACCGGGTTGCTGTCGACCTCGTGGATCGGGTTGGTCGCTCCCTCGTGGGCCGCGATGTCGGCGAACGCCGTCACGTCGCCGACCTTCCAGTGACCCTCGTGCAGCTGACCGAAGCCCGCTGCGAAGGGGACCGGCACGGCGTCGCGGTCGGCCGGGTCGGCGCCGAGGCCGACGGCGATCGTCAGCTTGTTGCCGCCGGTCGCGATGACGTCGGACGGTCCGACGACCTCGTCGGGCCCGACCTCCACCGACGGCAGGCCGGCGACGACCCGCTGCTGTCCGGCCGCGCTGATGCGGGTGATCGCACCGGTCTCGCCGAGACACACCTGTTCCTCGGCCGGAGCGTCGGGCGGCACGCAGATGTCCCCACCGGTGCCGGCCTCGGCGACGAAGAGGTCGCCGTTGGCAGCCACGGTGATCCCGCGCGGGCTGTCCAGCCCGGTCGCGACGACCCGGATGTGCCCGTCGGCGGTGGCCGGAGCGGCCGCGACGCCGACCGCGGCTGCCGTCAGCGCCAGTGCGGAGAGGAGTACGCCGCCGGTGCGGCGGGCGGAGTGCGGTGTCATGGTCGACCTCCTGGGGAATGTGGTGCAGGTCACACGGGGCCGGGATCGAGTCTTCGCCGGACACCGGTGCGTGTCATGGCCCGAATCGGGTACGTCGCGCCCGTGCGCGGGCACCCCGTTCATCTCCGTGGCGGGCAGGGTTCACCCGGGTCTCAGCAGGTGGAGTGTTCGGGTGCTCGGAGTGGACAAGCGGGGGTGCTGCGACGAAGGTGAGAGGTCCGGACGACCCGAGGAGCTGAGCGAGGATGAGTGATCGCGGCGCGCTGACCAGCCGCACGAAGGCGGACTTCTACGACATCTACAGCGCGCCCGATCCACGGCCGTACTTCGCGACGCTCGGGCCGTTGGGCTACCAGATGCCGGAGGTCGCCACGCCGGTGGTCGAGCGGGTGCTGCCACTCCTGGGGACCGACCGTCGGCCGACCGTCCTCGACCTCTGCTGCTCCTACGGCATGATCTCCGCGCTGCTGCACAGTGCGGGGCCCGACCGCCTGGCCGCCCGCTACACCGACCCGCGCGTGGTCGGTCTCGACAGCGACCAGATGGCCGAGGCCGACCGGGAGCGCTTCAACCGCGAGCGCGACCTGCGGATGCTCGGCGTCGACGTCTCCGGCCCCGCCATCGACTACGGCCGTCGTGCCGGGCTGCTGGCCGACGGGTGGGCCGAGAACCTCGAGGACGGCGACCCCTCCCCGGAGCTCGCCGCCGGTGTCGGTGACGTCGACCTGATGGTGTGCACGGGCGGCGTCGGCTACATCGGCGTGCCCACCTTCCGCCGGCTGCTCGAGGCGCTCGAGCGTCCCGAGGAGCTGTGGCTGGTGGTGTTCGTGCTGCGGGTCTTCGACTACGCGCCCATCCAGGACCTGCTGGCGACGTACGGGCTGGAGACGGTGACGCTCCCGGGCACGTTCAAGCAGCGCCGGTTCGCCGACGACGAGGAGCGCGAGGGCGCGCTCGCCGACGTACGCCGGCGCGGGCTGGACCCCGAGGGCAAGGAGACCGACGGCTGGTTCCACGCGACCGGGTTCGTCAGCGCGCCCGCGTCGGCCCGCGACCGTCTGGCTGATCTGGCAGGCGGTCGTACCTGACGTTTTCGTTGCGTTCCGGCCGAGAACCCAACGAATACGTCAGGTACGACGGCACTCACCGGGCCGCGACGCCGACCCGGTATCTCACGAACGAGGGCACCGCCAGGGCCGCCGCCACGGTGAGCACGACCACCAGCACGCCACCGCCCGCAGCGGTCGCGGCCGTGCCGACGAGCGCCGCGACCGCGCCGTGCGCGACGTCGGCGACCCGCGGGCCGCCAGCGACCACCACGATGAAGATGCCCTGCAGCCGGCCGCGCATCTCGTCGGTGGCCGCCGACTGGAGGATGCTCATCCGGAAGGCGCCCGAGGCCATGTCGGCGGCGCCGCCCAGGATCAGCATCACGACCGCGGCCGCGAGCAGCCAGTGCGCGGCGCCCGGGACGGCGATCGCGGCGCCCACGGCCACCCCGAAGCCGATCATCGCCACGCCCCACACGACGATGCACCAGATCACCGCCAGCCCGTGCCGGCTGATCCGTGACACCCAGCCGGAGAAGACGCCGCCGAGCACGGCACCGGCCGGGATCCCGGCGAAGAGCACGGCGAAGGCGAGCCCGCCCTCCGGGGACCCGCCGAAGCTCTCGTGCGCGATCTCGGGGAAGAGCGCCCGCGGCATGCCGAAGACCATCGCGACGATGTCGACGACGAAGGACATCATCAGCACCGGCTGGGTGCGCAGGAAGCCGAACCCCTCGATCACCGACCGCAGTCCAGGGGTGCCGGTCGGGGCGCCGAGCACCGGCAGCGGGGGCAGCCGGAGCACCGCCGACAACGTGGCGAACAGCGTGACCGTGTCGATCAGGTAGAGCCAGGCGTAGCCGGTGACGGGGATCAGCACGCCCGCGACGAGCGGACCGGCGATCGCGCCGGCCATGAACACCGTCATGGTGAGCGAGTTCGCGGCCGGAAGCAGGGTCTTGTCCAGCAGCCGCGGCAGGATCGCGCTCCGCGTCGGCTGGTTCACCGCGAAGAACGCCTGCTGCACCGAGAAGAGCCCCAGCAGCACCCACACGTTGCCGAGCCCGGCGGCCGCCTGCGCCCAGAACAAGGCGCTCGTCCCGATCAGCCCGCACGTGGTGACGACCAGCATCGTGCGCCGGTCGAAGACGTCGGCCAGCGCACCGCCCCACAGCCCGAAGACGACCAGCGGCACCAGCCCGAACACGCCGGTGAGGCCGACGTACGCCGACGAGCCGGTCTCGGCGTAGATCTGGGCCGGCACAGCGACGACGGTCAGCTGCGCGCCGATGACGGTGATGATGTTGGCGACCCAGAGCCGCCGGAAGTGCGGCTCCTGCAACGGCCGGGTGTCGGCGACCCAGCCCCGCATCCTCACGCCTGGATCGTAGGGATCGGATCTACCGCGAGCGAATCGTCGAGGATCGCCGAGAATCTCCTTGTCGGGACCTGTCGGATCGCGATAGGCCCGTTCGTGGCATGGGTGAGAGGCGGTCATCGGGGCCGTCCCGCAACCACACTGAGGAGAGCGACATGACGCAGTACCTGTTGGCAGTGCACGGCAGCGACGAGGACTACGCGAAGGAGTACGGCGGCTATGCCTCCGCGGAGGAGATGCAGCAGGCCTTCGTCGACACGAGCGCGTTCAACGACGCGCGCCAGGCCGACGGCAGCTGGGTGTTCGGCGGCGGTCTGATGGCCCCCTCCACCGCGACCGTGGTCGACAACCTGGGCGATGCCCCGGTGTCGACGGACGGCCCTTACCTGGAGACCAAGGAGTACATCGGCGGCTTCTGGGTGCTCGAGCTGCCCGATCTCGACGCCGCCCTGAAGCTGGCGGCGGAGGCCTCGAAGGCCTGCAAGGGCAAGGTCGAGGTCCGTCCGTTCCAGGGCGAGTAGACCGCGCGGGATGACCGACGACGCTGCCGCGATCGAGCGGGTCTTCCGGGAGGAGTACGGCCGGATCATCGCTTCGCTGGTCCGCCGCTTCGGCGATATCGACATCGCCGAGGAGGCGGCCGGCGAGGCGCTGGTCGCCGCTCTCGAGAAGTGGCCCGAGGACGGCGTGCCTCCCAACCCCGGCGGCTGGCTCACCACCACGGCCGGCCGCCGGGGGATCGACCGGATCCGCCGGGAGCAGCAGCGCGACGCCAAGCATCAGGCGGCCGAGATGATCCATGACGACACCTCGCACGAGCCGACCGGAGCGATCGAGGACGACCGGCTCCGGCTGATCTTCACCTGCTGCCACCCGGCGCTCTCGCAGGAGGCGCGGATCGCCCTCACCCTGCGACTGCTCGGTGGCCTCACGGTCCCCGAGATCGCCGCCGCGTTCCTGGTGCCCGAGCCCACGATGGGGCAGCGGATCACCCGGGCGAAGAAGAAGATCGCCGGCGCGAAGATCCCCTACCGGGTGCCGGAGCCGGAGGACCTGCCCGAGCGGGTCGCCGGTGTGCTCGCGGTGCTCTTCCTGGTCTTCAACGAGGGCTACCTCGCCAGCGGTGACGGCGAGCCGGTGCGCGCCGAGCTCACCGGTGAGGCGATCCGGCTCACCCGCACCCTGCGGTCGCTGATGCCGGACGAGCCGGAGGTGACCGGGCTGCTCGCGCTCATGCTGCTCACCGACGCCCGCCGGGCGGCCCGGGTGCGCGGCGGCGAGCTGGTTCCGCTGCCCGAGCAGGACCGCGGCGGCTGGGACCGGCCGCTGATCGGGGAGGGGCACACGCTGGTGCGGGAGTGCCTGGCGGTCGACCGGCCGGGGCGCTACCAGATCCTCGCCGCGATCAACGCGGTCCACACCGACGCGCCGACCGCTGCCGACACCGACTGGTCGCAGGTGGTCGCGCTCTACGACCAGCTCACGGCCGTGGACCCCTCACCGATCGTCGCGCTCAACCGGGCCGTCGCTATCGCCGAGCTCGACGGGCCCGAGGTGGCGCTCGCGATCGTGGACCGGCTCGAGCTGGCGACGTACCACGCCTGGCACGTCACCCGCGCCGACCTGCTGCGGCGGCTCGGCCGCAGCGCCGAGGCGAAGGAGGCGTACGACGCGGCGCTGGCGACCTGCGAGAACACCGCCGAGCGCGCCTTCCTCACCCGCAAGCGGGGCGAGCTCGTCTGACCCGTTCGTTGGGTGAACAGAAGATGAACGTGGCACCATCGGCGCGTGAACTCGACGACGGTGCGGATCTGGCGGCTGCTGGTCGCCGGCAGCGCGCTCACCGGGGTCGTGCTCGCCGCCTGGCAGTACGACGTGTGGTGGACCGCGCTGAGCCAGCTGGCCAGCCTCGCCGTCGCGGTCGCCTACGTGGGGCTCGCGTTCGGTGAGCCGCGTTCGCCGTGGCTGCGGGGCGCGCTGACGAGCACCATGCTGCTGGTCGCGCTCGCCTTCCTCGCGATGCACCACGGCAACCTGTGGGACCCGTACTCGGTCTTCGAGCACATGATCACGCCGGCCCTGGTCGTCGCCGACTTCGTCCTCGTCGGCGCCAACCAGATCCACGTGCGGTGGTGGCACCCACCCACCTGGCTGCTCCCGCCGGCGGCGTACCTCGTCTGGTACGTAGCCGGCGGGCTGGACGTCTACCTGCCGCTCGACGTGACCCGGCCCACGGCGTTCGCGGTCAACGCGACCGTGCTCGGCGCGCTGCTGCTGGCCGCGGGCTTCGCCCTCTACGACATCGGCCGCCGTCGGCGCGCGGCGTACGCCTGACCCCTCACGCCTGCTCCTCTACTCTCGTCGCGTGACGCTCGCACCGATCTCACTGCCTGCCGCCGAGGACTACCAGGACTGGCTCCGCACCCGGGTGGACGAGGAGCTCGCCCGCGCACGGGAGCTGGTGGCCGGCCTGAAGGCCGATCCGCCCGCCGACCCCCTCGAGGCGCTGCGGGTGTGGGACGAGGCGACCGGGCATCTCGGCAACGTCGGCGCCGCGGGGTCGCTCTTCGGCAACGTCCATCCCCACTCCGACGTACGGCAGATCGGCGACGACGCCGAGGCGGCCGCCCACCGGCTCGGCACCGAGTGGTCGCTCGACCGTGAGCTCTACGACGTCTTCGCCGCCCTCGACACCAGCGGCCTCGACGCCCGAGCGGCCCGGCTGCTCACCAAGATCCACGAGGACTTCCGCCGCGCCGGGGTCGACCGCGACGAGGCGACCCGCGCCCGGATCACCGAGATCAAGGAGCGCATGACCGAGCTGGACCAGGAGTTCAGCCGCGTGGTCCGGGAGGACGTGCGGTCGATCCGGGTCGCCCCCGAGCGGCTCGCCGGGCTGCCCGAGGACTGGCTGGCGGCGCATCCCGTCGACGACGACGGCATGGTCACCGTGACCACCGACTACCCCGACGCGGTGCCGACCCGGATGTTCGCCCACGACCGCGACGTCCGCCGGGACATGACGATCGCCTTCCTCCAGCGCGGCTGGCCGGAGAGCGAGCCGCTCCTCACCGAGCTCTTCCGGCTCCGTCACGAGCTGGCCACGACCGTGGGCTACGACGACTGGCCGTCCTACGACGCCGACGTGAAGATGATCGGAGACGGCGCCGCGATCCCGGAGTTCATCGACCGGATCACGGGTGTCGCGGACGACCCGATGCGGCGCGATCTCGACACGCTGCTCGAGCGCTACCGCCGTGACCATCCCGACGCGGACGAGATCGCCTCCTACGACGCCGGCTACTACACCGAGCTGGTCCGCCGGGAGCGCTACGACGTCGACTCGCAGCGGGTCCGCACCTACTTCGACTTCGCCAAGGTCCGCGCCGGACTGCTCGAGGTGACCGGCCGGCTCTTCGGCCTACGCTACGAGCGGGTCGACGTCCCGGTCTGGCACGACGAGGTCGCGGCGTACGACGTCTTCGTCGCTGATCGAGGAGGGAGCGAGGAACGAGCGAGCGTCTCGAGATCCACCCAGCGCATCGGCCGGATCTACCTCGATCTCCATCCGCGCGAGGGGAAGTACAAGCACGCCGCGCAATTCACCCTCCTCGACGGGGTGGCGGGCCGGTCGCTGCCCGAGGGCGTGCTGGTCTGCAACTTCTCCCGTGGGCTGATGGAGCACGACCACGTGGTGACGCTCTTCCACGAGTTCGGCCACCTGCTGCACCACGTGCTCGCGGGCCACGGCGAGTGGGCACGCTTCGCCGGTGTCGCGACCGAGTGGGACTTCGTCGAGGCGCCGAGCCAGATGCTGGAGGAGTGGGCGTGGCACCCCGAGGTGCT
>CAZJDU010000062.1:0-22119 GCA_964544855.1 uncultured Nocardioides sp. | reverse complement strand
AGCGCCACCATCGCCTCAGCGACGATGCCGGCGGCAGGGACGGCGCACACGTCGGAGCGCTGGTGGTGCGCGACGGTCTCCTCGCCCGTCGCCACGTCGACGGTCCGCAGCGCCCGGGGCACCGTGGCGATCGGCTTCATCGCGGCACGGACCCGCAGGGTCTCGCCGGTGCTCATGCCGCCCTCCGTGCCGCCGGAGCGGCCGCTCGCACGGCGGATCCCGTCGGGTCCCGGCTCGATCTCGTCGTGCGCCCGGCTGCCCGGCGTGGCCGCGAGCTCGAAGCCGTCTCCCACCTCGACGCCCTTGATCGCCTGGATGCCCATCAGCGCTCCGGCGAGACGGGAGTCGAGGCGACGGTCCCAGTGGACGTGGGAGCCGAGGCCCGGCGGCAGGCCGTGCACGACGACCTCCACGACGCCGCCGAGGGTGTCACCGTCCTTGTGGGCCTGGTCGATGCGGTCGACCATCCGCTGGGAGGTCTCGGGGTCGACGCACCGCACCGGGTCGTCGTCGAGGCGTCGTAGGTCGTCGGGACCGGGCAGCACGCCCTGTGGAGCCCGGACGCCGCCGAGCTCGATCACGTGCGAGACGAGCCGGGCACCGAGCGCCTGGTCGAGGAAGTTGCCGGCCACGCGGCCGAGCGCCACCCGTGCGGCGGTCTCACGGGCGGAGGCCCGCTCCAGGATGGGCCGAGCGTCGTCGAAGGCGTACTTCTGCATGCCGACCAGGTCGGCGTGCCCGGGCCGGGGGCGGGTCAGCGGCGCGTTGCGCGCCATGCCCTCCAGGTCGACCGGGTCGACCGGGTCGGCCGACATCACCTTCTCCCACTTGGGCCACTCGGTGTTGCCGACCTCGATCGCCACCGGGCCGCCCTGGGTGCGGCCGTGCCGGACCCCACCGACGAACCGGACCTCGTCGGCCTCGAACTTCATCCGGGCGCCTCGCCCGTAGCCGAGCCGGCGACGGGCCAGCGAGTCGGCGATGTCGTCGGTCGTGACCTCGACGTGGGCGGGCAGGCCCTCGAGGATCGCGACCAGGGAGGGACCGTGTGACTCCCCCGCGGTCAGCCAGCGCAACATGGGCCACAGTCTTTCAGAGTCGTGAGCGACCCGAGCAGCGCGTCCGAGGGAGCGAAGCGACCGACGGCGCGAGCCGACTCGGCGTCGTACGAGCCCAGAGACCAGCCGACTCGGCACACCACTCAGTGACGCCCGTTCCAGGAGTCCCAGAGGGCGGCGTAGGACCCCGCCGCGTCGACCAGCTCGTCGTGGGACCCGAGCTCGGTGATCCGCCCGTCCTCGACCACGGCGACACGGTCCGCGTCGTGGGCGGAGAAGAGCCGGTGGGCGATGGCGATCACCGTGCGGCCGTCGAGAACGGCCGCGAGCGAGCGCTCGAGGTGCCGCGCGGCTCGAGGGTCGATGAGAGACGTCGCCTCGTCGAGCACCAGCGTGTGCGGGTCGGCGAGCACCAGCCGGGCGAGCGCGACCTGCTGTGCCTGCGGGTCGGTCAACGCGCGACCGCCCGACCCGACCACGGTCTCGACCCCCTGGGGAAGCGCGTCCACCCAGCCCAGCGCGTCGACGGCGTCCAGCGCGGCCCGGATGTCGGCGTCGTCGGCCCCCGGAGGCGCCGCGAGCGCGAGGTTCTCCCGCAGCGTGCCGACGAAGACGTGGTGCTCCTGCGTGACGAGCGCGACGTGGCCACGCAGGTCGCCGAGGGGCAGCTCGACGAGGCCGACGCCGCCCACGGTCACCTCACCGGTGCGCGGCGGATGGATACCGGCGAGCAGCCGTCCGAGCGTGGACTTGCCGGCGCCCGAGGGACCGACCATGGCGAGTCGCTCGCCGACCCCGATGTCGAGGTCGAGTCCGTGCAGCACGTCGCGCCCGTCGACATAGGCGAACCGGACGTCGCGGGCGGCGAGGTCCTCCCCTCCGGGTCGCCGTTCGGAGACCTGTCGGTCGTCGGGCACGTGCGCGACGCCGAGCAGCCGGGCGAGCGACGCGGCGCCCTGTTGCAGCTCGTCGAGGATCGAGACGATCCGGTCGACCGGGTCGATCAGCATCTGCACGTAGAGCGTCGCGGCGGTCACGTCGCCGATCGACACCTCACCGCGGGTGTAGAGCCAGCCCCCGAGCAGCAGCGTGCCGACCGTGGGGACCAGGTAGCTGATATCCATCGACGGGAAGAAGACCGTGCGCAGTCGCAGCGTGTAGCGCTCGGCGGCGTAGGAGTCGCCGATCGCGTCGTCGATGGTGGCGACCCGCTGCTCACCCAGCCCCAGCGCCTCCACGGTGCGCGCACCGCCGGCGGTCTCGCTGAGCCGTGCGTTGATCACCGAGTACGTCGCGTTCTCGCGGAGATAGCCGTCCTTGGCACGGGCGAGGTACCACCGGAGCCCGAGCACCAGCGGCGGCACGCCCAGCAGGCACGGCAACGCGACCCACCAGCCGACGCTCAGTGCCGCCGCCAGCGTGAGCACCGCCGTGACCAGTGCGATCGTCCACTCCGGCAGCGCCAGTCGCACCGACCACCCGAGCTGGTCGACGTCCCGGCTCGTGCGGGTGAGCAGGTCGCCCGACCCGGCCTCCTCGACGGCGCTCACCGGCAGCGCCAGCGTGCTGCCGACGAAGTCCTCGCGCAGCTCGGCCAACACCTGCTCGCCGAGCACCTGGCTGACCAGCCGGGCGTAGCGGGTCAGCACGACCTGCACCACCAGGAACCCGCCCAGGATCGCGATGGTGCGGTCGACCTGGGCCACGGTGGTCCCCCGGGTCACCTCCTCGACGAGGTCGCCGATCAGCCGGGGTGCCGCCAGCGCCGCGATCGCCGCGAGGACGTGCAACGCCAGCGCACCCCACAGCAGGCGCGGGTAGCGCCGCGCCAACGAGATCGCGTAGGACCGCACTGCCGCGCGGTCGGCGACCGGGAGGGGCGTGTCGGCGCTCATCGCACCGGCTCCCGCTCGCGCACGCCGCGCGTGACGACGTCACGGTACGCCGGGCACCGGTCGAGCAGCTCGCCGTGGCCGCCGGTGTCGACCACACGGTCCTCGGCGAGGAAGACCACCTCGTCGGCGGCATCGAGGAGCAGCGGGCTCGACGTGGTGACCACCGTCGTACGGCCGACACGATGCTCACGCAGCCGTCGGGCGATCCGGGACTCGGTGTGAGCATCGACGGCCGAGGTCGGCTCCACGAGGACCAGGATCTCGGGGTCGGCCACCAGCGCACGGGCGAGCACCAGCCGCTGCCGCTGACCACCGGAGAAGCTCCGGCCCCGCTCGGCGACCTCCGAGTCGAGGCCCGCGGGGAGCGCCTCGAGCACGTCCTCCGCCGAGGCCGCGGCGATCGCGGCGTCGACGGCGCCGCGCCCCCGGCGGCGGACGTCGAGGCCGTCGAGCAGCGGACCGGAGAACAGGCCGGCAGCGGTGTCGCTGACCACGATCCGCCGCCGTACCTCCGCGACGGGGAGCAGTCCGAGCGGGACCCCGCCGAGCGTGACGTCCGGATCCTCCTCCGGGGTACAGCCGCCGAGGCGGTCCGCCAGGACCGCGCTGCGGTCGGGCTCAGCGGCGACCAGGGCCACCAGCCGGCCGGGCCGGACCCGCACCCCGGTCCGGCGGTCGGCCAGCGTCGCGGGCGGCGGAGGGGACGGCGCGGGCTCGCGCGGGTCGACGACGTCGCGCTGCTGGCTGAGCACCCCGCACACACGAGCGGCCGACACGCGGGCGCGGATGATCTTGTTGGCGTACTCCGTCGCGGTCCGCAGCGGGATCATCAGGAAGGCCGAGTAGCCGTAGAAGGCGACCAGCTCGCCGCCGCTGATCTGCCCCGATGCGGCGTACCGCGCCCCGATCCAGACCACGACCACCACGAACAGCCCGGGCAGACCCACCTGCAGGGCGTCGAGCACCGACTGCAGCCGGGCGACCCGGACGCCTGCGCGACGCGCGCGTTGCGACTCCCGCTGGTAGCGCCGGTGGAAGAGCTCTTCGCCTCCGATGCCACGCAGCACGCGGAGCCCGGTCACGATGTCGCTCGCCGTGTTGGCCAGCTCGCCCATCAGGTACCGCTGGTGCGCACTGCGGTGCTGCAGCGGCCGGAGCAGCGGGCCGATCGCCAGCACGAGCAGCGGCATCCCGAGCAGCACGAGCAGACCGAGCGTCACCGAGCTCTGCAGCAGGATCACGGCGACCAGCACGAACGACACGACGGCGCCCGTGAAGCGAGCTGACACGTCCATCACCTGACCCAGGTGCGAGATGTCGCTGGTGCCGATCGCGGCGACCTCGCCGGCCGACACCCGGCGGGGCAGCGAGCCCCCCAGATGCACGGCGTGGCGGCCGACCAGCTGGACCGTGCGGTAGGCGGCCGTCAGCCAGTTGGTCACCGCACAGCGGTGACGCAGGATGCCGCTCACCGCCTGGACCAGGCCGATGCCGAGGAGCAGGCCCGCCCATCCGAGCAGCGCCCGGGTGTCGCGGGCGGTCACGCCCTCGTCGATGGCACGGCCGATCACGGCCGGCATCACCGCCTGGCTGCTCATCCAGACGATGCCGAAGCACATCCCCAGCGCCAGCGTGCGCCACTGGCCCCTGGCCATCCACCACAGGAACCGACCGGGACTGCGGTGGTCGGCTGTCCCGGGATCGGTCAGCGGAAGCGTGCGCACCGGGTCACGCTAGGGACGCGCCCGGCCCGCGGGCCACCGATTTTCCTGCGGCGTCTCACCACTCGTGGACGGGCTGGTTCGCGTGCATCCGCTCGCGATACTCGCCGAGGGTGGCCCGGAGCGCGTCGTACCGGTCGCCGGTGCGGTCGGCCATCTGCCGGACGAACCACTCGGCGCCATTGGTGTCGCGCAGGCACCGCTGCTCGATGACGCCGAGGTAGCGCTCGGCGACCTCGGTCGAGACACCCCACGACGCGAGGCCGTCGTAGGCCATCGGCAGCAGTCGTCGCACCACCAGCTCGGTGGCGCGCACGCTGCCGACGCCGGGCCAGTAGACCTCGGCGTCGACGCCGTAGCGGGCGGCGGAGTGGAAGTTCTCCTTCGCCGCGCTGAAGGACATCTGGGACCACAGCGGGCGGGTGCTCTCCGCGAGGTAGCGCACCAGCCCGAAGTAGAACGCGGCGTTGGCCACGGTGTCGACGACCGTCGGGCCCGCAGCGAGGACGCGGTTCTCGACCCGCAGGTGCGGCACCCCGTCCTTGATGTCGTAGATCGGCCGGTTCCAGCGGTAGATGGTGCCGTTGTGCAGCCGCAGCTCGGCCAGCCTGGGGGTGCCGCCGGCCTCGAAGACGGCCACCGGATCCTCGTCGTGGGTGATCGGCAGCAGTGCGGGGAAGTAGCGCACGTTCTCCTCGAACAGGTCGAACACCGAGTTGATCCACCGGTCGCCGAACCACACCCGGGGCCGCACCCCCTGGGCGCGGAGCTCGTCGCTGCGGGTGTCGGTGCCCTGCTCGAAGAGCGGGATCCGGGTCTCGCGCCAGAGCTGGCGCCCGAGGAGGTACGGCGAGTTCGCAGCCAGCGCCAGCTGCACCGCGCTGACGGCCTGGGAGGCGTTCCAGTACGCCGCGAACCGCTCGGGCGAGGTCTGCACGTGCAGCTGCGTGCTCGTGCACGCCGCCTCCGGCATGATCGAGTCGGCCGTGGTGCGCAGCCGCTCGTCCCCGTCGATGTGGATGCTGATGTCCTCTCCGCGAGCCTGCAGGATCTGCTCGCTGAGGAGGCGGTAGCGCGGGTTCTCACTGATCACGTCGAGCGTGAGGTGCTCCTCGGCGACCGTCGGCAGGATGCCGATCATCACCATGTGGGCACCGACGCCCGCGGCCTCCTGCTCGGCGTGGTTGAGCGAACGCCGCAGCCGCTCCTCGAACGTGACCAGGCTCTCGCCGCGCAGCGGGCCGGGCGCGGAGTTGATCTCGATGTTGAACTGGCCCAGCTCGGTCTGGAAGTCCGGGTCGGCGACCGCGTCGAGCACGGCTCGGTTGCGCAGCGCCGGATCGCCCGCCTCGTCGACCAGGTTGAGCTCGACCTCGAGCCCGGTCCAGGGGTCGTCGGTGTCGAAGGCGGACTCGATCAGCATCCGGGCGAACACGTCGAGACACCGGCGCACCTTCTGCCGGTGCCGGGTGCGGTCGGCCCCGGTGAACTTCCGATCGTCGACGTCCTCCCCCATGGACCGACAGTAGTCCCCGCCGCGCGTTTCGGGGAGGGATCGGTGGGGTGGTTTCGAGGCTCGTCGCTGGCGCTCCTCGCTCCTCAACCACCGTGGCGGTGGTTGAGGTGCGAAGGCCGTCCCGTCACGGTGGTCGAGGTGCGAAGGCCGTCCCACCACGGTGGTTGAGGTGCGAAGGCCGCCAAGGCCTGAGCCTCGCAACCACCGTGCCGACAGCGTCAGTAGCCGAGCGCCCGGGCGACCGGTTCGCCGGCAACCACACCGAGCCACGCCCCAGCCAGCAGGAACGGTCCGAACGGGTACTGCCGCTTCATCACGCCGCGGTCTCGCCGCAGCACGGCGAGGGCGAGGAAGGGCAGGGCGAAGAGCACGAAGGCGGCGTAGAGCCCCACGACCACGGCCGACCACCCGACGTAGCCCAGCGTGCACCCGAGCAGCGCCGCGAGCCGGACGTCGCCGAAGCCCATCCCGGCACGCCGGATGAACCACAGCAGCCAGAACAAGGTCCGCACCGCCAGCAGGGCGACCAGGCCGCGTACCAGCACCTCGGAGTCCCCCCGCACCGCCCAGTCGAGGAGGCCGTAACCGATCGCGTACGCCGTCGCCGGCAGCACCACCACCCGCGGCAGCAGCCGCGTGTGCCAGTCGACGATGCCGAGCAGCACCCCCGGCGGAACCAGCGGCCAGAGCAGCGCGAGCAGCGGGTCCCAGCCCAGCACCACGCCGAACCCGGCGCCCGCGACCGCCGACGACGCCACGGCGAGCGGGAGCACGCCGCGCCGGGCACCGAGGTCGGCGTACGGCTCCTTCGGCGGCTCGTCCACGGGGGCCTCGGGGTCCGGGGCGGGCTCGGGGAGACGGCGGATCAGCGGCGCGACGACCCCTGCGGCGGCGGCGCACCCGACCAGTCCGACGACCCCGGCCAGCAGGCTCATCCCGCGCGCTCCTGCAGCGCCGTCTCTCCGGCGGTCCGCATCACCGCGAGCGGCGCCGGCAGTCCGGTGTAGGCGGTGAACTGCAGGGCAGCCTGGTGGACCAGCAGGTCCAGTCCGCTGACGAGTGCCTGTCCTCGGCCCGCTGCGACCGCTGCGAGCGGCGTGGGCCAGGGGTCGTAGAGCACCTCGAAGACGGCGGCCGCGTCGCCGCACCGTTCGATCAGCGCGTCGTCCTGGGCCGCGGCAGGGACGGTGGACACGACCACCTCGCCGATCACGTCCGCGTCGAGCGAGGCCACCTCCACGGCCGGTCCCGCCGGGTGGGCGGAGATCGCCCGGACCGCCTCGGCGGCGCGCTCCCGGCTGCGGGCCAGCACCCGGATCCGGGTGGCGCCGAGCTCGGCCAGGGCGAGGCCGGTGGAGGCTGCGGTCGCGCCGCCGCCGACGACGGTGCCGACGGTGACCGGACCGTCGTAGCGCTCGCGCACGGCGGCCACGGCCCCCGGCAGATCCGTGTTGTCCCCGTGCACCCCGCTGCCGAGCAGCAGGGTGTTGACGCCACCGGCGAGCCGGGCACGGTCGGTGACCACGTCGGCCAGCGCCAGCGCCTCCCGCTTCAGCGGAGCCGTGACCGACAGCCCCCGCCAGGTGGGGTCCAGGCCGGCGACGAAGTCCGCGAGAGCGCCGGCCGGGACCCGGTGGGCGTCGTAGGACCAGTCCAACCCGAGCTCGGCGTACCCGGCCCGGTGCAGCGCAGGCGACAGCGAGTGGGCGATCGGGGCGCCCAGCACAGCGCATCTCATCGTCGCGACTCGCCCCGCGCTCAGCAGCGGTCCGACTGGGTACGGCAGTACTCGTTCAGCTCGGCGACGTTCTGCTGGTGCTCGCTGCCGGTGACGGCGAACTTGGTCTCGCCCGTCGCGAGGTTGACCGTGACGTAGAACAGCCAGTCTCCGTCGTCCGGGGCGAGTGCGGCCGCCATCGCGTCCTCTCCCGGCGACTCGATCGGTCCGGGAGGCAGTCCCTGGTACCGGTAGGTGTTGTACGGCGAGTCGATCCGCCGCTCCGCATCGGTCGTCCGGGCACCGATGTCGGTCCCGTGGGCGTAGTTCACGGTGGCGTCGAGCTGCAGGAAGCCGCGGGTCTCCGCATCCGGCTGCTCGAGCCGGTTGTAGATCACGCGCGCGACCTGCGGCATGTACTCCGGCGGCGCCTCCGCCTCGATCAGCGAGGCGATCGTCATGATCTCCTGCGGGGTGTAGCCGAGCTCCTTGGCGCCCTGGGTCAGCCCGACCTCGTCGGCGGCCTGCCGCCAACGGGTGACCATCGCCTTGAGGATGGACTCCGGGGTATCGCTCGGGGTGACCGGGTAGGTCGCCGGGAACAGATACCCCTCCGGGTCCCCCTCGGCGTACTTCGGCAGGCCCAGCTGCCCGGGCTTGGCCAGCACCTGGTCGAACTGCTTCCTCGAGAAGTCGGTCTCCTTCGCGAGCAGCGCGACGGTGTCCTCCACGCGCAGCCCCTCGGGCACCGTGACCGCCGTCTGCACGACGTTCGCCGGGTCGACGAGGATCGCGACCGCGTCGGCGGCCGTCATCTGCTCCTTCATCAGGTAGTTGCCGGCCTGGATCCCGGTCGACTGGGGGTTGCTCGACGCAGCGTCGACGAACGCCTCGGAGGAAGCGACCACGTCCATCTCGGCGAGCTCCTCGCCCATCGACGCGACCGACTGGCCGGGGTCGATGACGACCAGCACCTCGCCCGTGCCCGGGCCGGGGTAGTCCTCGGGACCGGCCAGCGCACTGCGCACCTCGTCGATGCCCCGTGGAACGAACACGACAGCGAGCACTGCGAACCCGAGGATCACCAGCAGCATCGGGAGGCAGCCCGAGAGCCGACGCCGCTTGCGGTGCGCGTGGCGGCGCCGCGTCCGGGGCTGGTCGTCCCCCGGCAGGAGCGATTCACTCATGTGTCTCCTCGGCGCTCTGGTCGGCCTCGGTCGCGACCGGCTCGCCCGGCGGCTCGCCGGTCGCACGCTCGGAGTCCAGCGCCTGCTGGAGGATCACGACCGCGGCGACCTGGTCGACGACCGCTCGCCGATCAGCGCCCTTGCGCTGCCCGGTGAGCATAGCCTCCGCCGCCACAGTGCTGAGCCGCTCGTCGCACAGCCGTACCGGCACCGGCGTCACCAGCCGCGCGATCCGGCCGGCGAAGGCGCGCACCTTGCCGGCCGCCGGTCCTTCGCCGCCGGACAGGGACCGCGGCAGCCCGACGACCACCTCGATCGCCTCGGTCTCCCGCACCAGCTCGGCGATCCGGCGCAGGTCGCCGCGACCGCGGCGGATCGTCTCCACCGGAGTCGCGAGCATCCCGGACGGGTCGCTGCGTGCGACCCCGATCCGGGCATCTCCCGGATCCACCGCCAGTCGGACGCCGTGCCGCACGGTCAGCCGGTCACCGCGGCGGTCACGGCAGCAGCGACCTCCTGCAGTGCCTCGTCGATCCGGCTCGCGTCACTGCCGCCACCCTGGGCCACGTCGCCCTTGCCGCCGCCCTTGCCGCCGACGAACGGACCGACCGCGCGCACCAGCTCGTTGGCGGACACGCCACGTTGCTGGGCGGCGTCGTTGACCGCCGCGACGACCGAGACCTTGCCGTCGGCGGCCCCGATCACGACGACGACGCCGGGCGCCTCGGCGGGCAGCCGACCACGCACGTCGAGCGCCAACGTACGGACGTCCCCGCCCGTGGCGCCGTCGACGCGGTGCGCGACGAGCTTGACACCGGCCACGTCCGCCGCGCCTGCCGCGAGCTCGCCGCCACTGGCCAGCAGCTTGTCGACCCGGACCTTCTCGATCTCCTTCTCCGCGGTGCGGAGTCGCTCGACCAGGTCGTTGACCCGCCCGGGCAGGTCCTCCGGCCGAGTCTTCAGCGTCTCCGCCAGCTGGGCGACCAGCACGTGCTCGCGAGCGAGGAACTGGTAGGCGTCGGTGCCGACGAGGGCTTCGACGCGGCGTACGCCGGAGCCGATCGACGACTCACCCAGCAGCTTGATGACACCGAGCCGGCCCGAGCTCTGCGCGTGGGTGCCGCCGCACAGCTCGCGCGCCCAGTCACCGACGGAGACGACCCGGACCTCGTCGCCGTACTTCTCACCGAACAGCGCCATCGCGCCCGATGCGACGGCCTCGCGTTGGGTCATCACCTCGGCCTGGACCGCCAGGTCGTCGAGGATCACCGCATTGACCCGGGCCTCGACATCGGCCATCACCGACTCCGGCACCGCGCCGGCCGCCGAGAAGTCGAACCGGAACCGGCCCGGCGAGTTCTCCGAGCCCGCCTGGGTCGCCGTGTCGCCGAGCGCCTCGCGGAACGCCTTGTGCACCATGTGGGTCGCGGTGTGGGACCGCGAGATCGACACCCGTCGCTGGGTGTCCACCTTCGCCTGCGCCGCGAGACCCGGCGTGACCTCACCGGCCAGCACCCGCGCCCGGTGGGCGATCAGACCGGTGATCGGCGACTGCACGTCCTCGACCTGCAACAGTGCACCGTTGGCCAGCTCGATCACCCCCTGGTCGGCCAGCTGACCGCCGCCCTCGGCGTAGAACGGCGTCCGGTCGAGCACGACCTCGATCTCGTCGCCCTCGGCCGCGGAGGCGACCAGACCGCCGTCCCCGGCGACGATGCCGCGCACCGTGCCCTCGTCGACGGTGCCGCCGTAGCCGGTGAACTCGACCGCCCGGCCCAGCTCGTCGGCGATCTCGCGGTAGGCCGCGGCGTCGAGGTGCGCGCCCTTCTTGGCGCGGGCATCGGCCTTCGCGCGCTCGCGCTGCTCGGACATCAGCCGCCGGAACCCGTCCTCGTCGACGCTGAGCCCCTGCTCGGCGGCCATCTCGAGGGTGAGGTCGATCGGGAAGCCGTAGGTGTCGTGGAGGGCGAACGCACGGTCGCCGGAGAGCTGGGTGCCGCCGGCCCGCTTGAGCTCGGTGGTCGCGGTGTCGAAGATCTGGGTGCCGGCCTTGAGCGTCTGCCGGAAGGCGTCCTCCTCGGCGTAGGCGACCGTCGAGATCCGCTCCCAGTCGCGGTGCAGGTCGTCGTAGGTCTCGCCCATCCGGTCGCGGCTGACGGGAAGCAGCTCCGGCAGCACGCGGTCCTCGCACCCGAGCAGCCGCATCGAGCGCACCGCCCGGCGGAGCAGCCGGCGCAACACGTAGCCGCGGCCCTCGTTGCCGGGCGTGACACCGTCGCTGATCAGCATCATCGAGGACCGGACGTGGTCGGCCACGACGCGGAACCTGACGTCGTCGTCGTGCCGGCCGGCCTCGTAACGGCGACCGGACAGCTCCTGGGCCTTCTCGATCACCGGGAACATCACATCGATGTCGTACATGTTCTCGCGGCCCTGCGCGAGGAAAGCGACGCGCTCGAGCCCCATGCCGGTGTCGATGTTCTTCTTCGGCAGCGAGCCGGCGATGTCGAAGTCGTCCTTGGCCCGCACCGCGGACAGCTCGTCCTGCATGAAGACGAGGTTCCAGAACTCCAGCAGCCGGTCCTCCAGCTCGACCGGCATGTCCGGGCCGAGGTCGGCGGGATCGAAGTCCGGGCCGTACGCCGGGCCGCGGTCGTAGAGGATCTCCGAGCAGGGACCTCCGGGCCCGGGCACGCCCATCGACCAGTAGTTCTCCTTCTTGCCGAGTCGAAGGATCCGCTCGTCGGGCAGCCCGGTGACCTTGCGCCAGAGCTCGATCGCCTCGGCGTCCTCGGCGTAGACGCTCGGGTAGAGCCGGCTCTCCTCGAAGCCCCAGCCGCCGTCCGCGACCGGCTTGGTGACCAGGTCCCACGCGAGCTCGATCGCGCGCTCCTTGAAGTAGTCGCCGAAGGAGAAGTTGCCGCACATCTCGAAGAACGTGCCGTGCCGCGTGGTCCGGCCGACGTCCTCGATGTCGGGCGTCCGGATGCACTTCTGGACGCTGACAGCGCGCGGGTACGGCGGCGCCTCCTGCCCCAGGAAGTACGGCTTGAAGGGCACCATGCCGGCGTTGACGAACAGCAGGTTCGGGTCGTCGAGCAGCAGCGAGGCCGAAGGCACTGCCGTGTGGCCGGCTGCTTCGAAGTGCGCGACGAAGCGGCGGCGGATCTCGGCGGTGTCCATCAGGTCTGGCCCTCCTGTTGTCGTGCGAGCTGGGGCGGAGCATCCTCCGCGGGCTGGGGCGCGGTGAGCTCCCGCGCTCGGTGGGCGGCGGCGGCGAGCTCGTACCGCTCGCGCAGGTCGCCCTCGGCCTCGACCGCGCCCTGGGCGACCTCCTCGGAGAACATCCGTGCCCCGAGCACGACCGCACCCACCCGGTCGCGCATGCCGTCGACCGTGAACGCCTCGGCGATGCGCCGGGCGCGCACCATGCCGTAGACGCCCGCCGCCGCACCGGCAGCGAACCAGAGACCACGTCCGATCATCAGACCTCGACCTTCTCGCGCTGGCGCGCCTCCCACTCGCGGCGGGCCTGCTTCAGGTCGACCTTGCGCTGCTTGCGGGCGCGCTTCACCTCGCGCTTCATCTCGAACCGGATCCGGTGGCGCACCTCCGGCGAGAGCGCCCGGCGCAGGCCGGCCGCGAGCGACGCGGTGCGGATCATCGACTCCCGGAGCACGATGTCGACGAAGACCGGCGCCGGGACGGTCGGCACGGCCTCCCGGGGCTTGCCGAGCTCGGTGATGAGGTACTCGGGGTCGTCCGGCCGGGCCACGACGGAGCGGGGCGGCCGCTCGCTCTCGACCAGGCGCTCCTCGATCGAGGCCAGCTGGGTCCGCAGCTCCTCGGCGTCGTGGGCCGCTGAGCGCAGCACGTCCTCGGTGCGAGCGCGGGTCCGGCGGACCGAGCTCACCAGCACCGTGACGGCGATCAGCAGGGACAGCAGGCAGAGCAGCACCAGGACCGCCAGCCAGGCGGGCACCGCGAGCTCGTCAGTCACAGTCCCCGACCCTATCGCCCGTCGGGAGCGGCGCTACCAGGGAGTCAGGAGCCACGGCCACCGCGGATGATCCGCCGGATCCGGTCCCAGCGTTGCTTGACAGCAGCCTCGGCACCGAGCTCGGTCGGGCGGTAGTACGCCGTACCGTCGATCACGTCGGGCGCGTACTGCTGCTCCGCCACGCCGTACGGCGCGTCGTGGCTGTAGGTGTAGCCCTCCCCGTGGCCGAGCCCCTTGGCTCCCGGGTAGTGCGCGTCGCGCAGGTGCGGCGGCACGGTGCCGATCCTGCCGCTGCGGACATCGGCCAGGGCAGCGCCGATCGCGGTCGTGACGGCGTTGGACTTCGGCGCGACGGCGAGTGCGATGGTGGCGTGGGCGAGCGTCAGCTGGGCCTCCGGCATGCCGATCAGCTGCACGGTCTGCGCTGCTGCGACGGCCGTCGTCAGCGCCGTCGGGTCGGCGAGACCGATGTCCTCACTGGCGAGGATCATGAGGCGACGCGCGATGAAGCGCGGGTCCTCCCCCGCCTCGATCATCCGAGCCAGGTAGTGCAGCGCCGCGTCCGCGTCGGACCCGCGCACCGACTTGATGAAGGCGCTGATGACGTCGTAGTGCTGGTCACCGTCCCGGTCGTAGCGCACCGCTGCCTGGTCTGCCGCCGCCTCGGCGGTGGCGAGGTCGATCGATTCCGCTCCCTGCTGGCCGGCGGCACCCGCCGCGGCCTCGAGGTAGGTGAGCGAGCGTCGCGCGTCGCCGCCGGCGAGCCGCACGATGTGGTCCCGGGCGTCATCGGCCAGGTCGAGGCGACCGCCCAGCCCACGCTCGTCGGCGACGGCCCGGTCCAGCACCGCGGCGATGTCGTCGTCGGCCAGCGACTCCAGCCGGAGGAGCAGGCTGCGGGAGAGCAGTGGCGAGATGACGCTGAAGGACGGGTTCTCGGTCGTGGCGGCCACAAGGGTGACCCAGCGGTTCTCGACCCCGGGCAGCAGCGCGTCCTGCTGCGCCTTGCTGAAGCGGTGGACCTCGTCGACGAACAGCACCGTCTCCTTGCCCGAGCCGACCAGCGTCGACCGCGCCGCCTCGATCGCCTGGCGTACCTCCTTGACGCCGGCGGAGACCGCCGACACCTCGACGAAGCGCCGGCCGGTCTGCTGACTGAGGATCGAGGCGATCGTGGTCTTGCCGGTGCCCGGTGGCCCCCACAGCAGCAGCGAGAGCGACTGGTCACCCTCGATCAGCTGCCGCAGCGGCGATCCCGGTGCCTTCAGCTGCGACTGGCCGACGAGCTCGTCGACGGTGCGTGGCCGCATCCGGACGGCGAGCGGCGTCGCGGCATGCGTCGAGGACGCCAGGGAGCCGCCACCGGCCCCTGGTGTCCTCGCCTCGATCTCGAAGAGCCCGTCCACCGGCTCCAATCTAGGGGGTGCCTCCAGGCGGCCCGATCACGCCTCGTCGGCGCGCACCACCCGGCGACCCGGGAAGTCGTACCAGGAGTCGGCGTACCCGGAGCCGGTGCCGAGGTCGTCGGCCGGTGTGGCGCCTGGGACGGCATCCCCGTGCTTGTCGACCCCGAGCAGCGGCGCGGTGACCGGCTCGGCCGGGTGGTGGCCCAGCTCGCCCGCGAAGTGACACGCCACCTTGTGGCGCCGACCGATCTGGACCAGCGGTGGCTCGATCGCCGCGCAGATGTCCTGGGCGATCGGGCACCGGGTCCGGAACCGGCAGCCCGACGGCGGGTTGATCGGGCTCGGCACGTCGCCCTGCAGCTCGATCCGCTCGCGACGGCCACCGACCTCCGCCTGCTTCACGTCCGGGACCGCCGAGAGCAGTGCCTGGGTGTAGGGGTGGTTGGCGTGGTGGTAGATCTCCTCGCGCTCGCCGATCTCCACGATCTTGCCGAGGTACATCACGGCGATCTCGGGGCAGAAGTGGCGCACGACCGCGAGGTCGTGGGCGACGAAGAGGAAGCCGATGTTGAACTCCCGCTGGATCTCCTGGAGCAGGTTGATGACCTGCGCCTGGATCGACACGTCGAGCGCGGAGACCGGCTCGTCGGCCACCAGCAGCTTCGGCTGCAGGGTCAGCGCCCGGGCGATGCCGATCCGCTGCCGCTGGCCCCCGGAGAACTCGTGGGGGTACCGGTTGTAGTGCTCGGGGTTGAGGCCCACGATCTCCAGCAGCTCCTGCACGCGGGGCAGGACCTGCTTCTTCGGCACCACCTTGTGGATCTCGAGGGGGGCGCCGACGATCCTGCCCACGGTGTGCCGGGGGTTCAGCGAGCTGTAGGGATCCTGGAAGATCATCTGGATCTCCCGACGCAGCGGCTTCAGTGCCCCGGTGCGCAGCTGCGCGATGTCGCGCCCCTCGAAGTCGATGGTGCCGCTGGTCGGCTTGTGCAGCCGCGTGATCAGCCGACCGGTGGTGGACTTGCCACAGCCCGACTCCCCGACCAGGCCGAGCGACTGCCCCGCCTGGACCTGGAAGCTGACACCGTCGACCGCCTGGACGTGGCCGACGGTACGTCGGATGATCCCGCTCGACTTGACCGGGAAGTACATCCGCAGGTCGCGGACGTCGAGCAACGGCTGACCCTCCGGGTCCGTGCTCGTCACCTCCGATGTCGTCGCCTCGGTCGCCTTCGCCGTCATCGGACAGCCACCTCACTCTGGTAGATGGCGTCCGGGTCGGGCAGATGGCACCGCTTGAGGTGCTGCTCGCCGCGACCGCCGGGCACCAGGTCGGGGAGGGCCGTCGAGCACAGGTCGTCGGCCACCTTGTCGACGTGCGGGCACCGTGGGTGGAACGGGCAGCCCGGAGGCGGGTTCAGCAGGCTGGGCGGTGCACCCGGGATCGGTACCAGCTCCTGGTCGACGTCCGAGGCGAGGTCCGGGATGCTGGACAGCAGGCCCCACGTGTAGGGCATCTCCGGGTGGGTCAGGATCTCCTTGCCCGGCCCGTACTCCACCGCGCGGCCGGCGTACATCACCAGCACGTCGTCGGCCATCTCGGCCACCACACCCAGATCGTGGGTGATGATGATGACCGCGGTGTTGAACTCGCGCTGCAGGCTCTGCAACAGGTCCAGGATCTGCGCCTGGACCGTCACGTCGAGCGCCGTGGTCGGCTCGTCGGCGATCACCAGGCTCGGGTCGTTGATCAGCGCCATGGCGATCATCGCCCGCTGCCGCATGCCGCCCGAGAACTGGTGGGGGTAGTCGTCGATCCGGCGGTCCGGCTGCGGGATACCGACCAGCTCCAGCATCTCCACCACCCGCTTGCGGGCGGCCTTCTTGCTGACGTCGTGATGCACCCGGTAGGCCTCGGCGATCTGGTTGCCGACGGTGTAGTAGGGGTGCAGCGCCGAGAGCGGGTCCTGGAAGATCATCGCGACCTCCTTGCCCCGCAGCTGACGCATCTCCTCGTCGCTGATCGACAGCAGGTCGGTGCCGTCCAGCCGGATCTCACCGCTCACCCGGGCGTTCGTGCCGCGGTGCAGCCCGAGGATCGCCGAGCTGGACACCGACTTGCCCGAGCCGGACTCCCCCACGATGCCGAGCGTCTGGCCGCGCTCGAGGTGGTAGGAGAGCCCGTCGGTGGCCTTGACGATGCCGTCGGCGGTCGGGAAATGGACCGCGAGGTCCTCGACGGTCAGAAACGCTTCCATGACTCCTCTTCCTCAGCCCAGCCGGACCCGCGGGTCGATGAAGGCGTAGGAGATGTCGACGATGATGTTGGCCACGATCACGAAGGCTCCGGCGACGAGCACCACGCCGATGATCGTCGGCAGGTCCCAGGCGTTGCTCGCCTGCACCGTGAGCTGGCCGAGGCCGGGATAGGCGAAGACCGTCTCGGTGATGATCGCGCCGCCCAGCAGCGTCGCGAAGTCCAGACCGGTCATCGTCACCAGCGGCGTCAGCGCGGCACGGAGCCCGTGCTTGAAGAGCACGGTCCGTCCCGGCAGCCCCTTGGACCGCGCCGTGCGGATGTAGTCCTCACTCATCGACTCGAGCACGAAGGCGCGGGTCATCCGGACGTAGCCGGCCATGAACACCAGCGCCAACGTGAAGGACGGGATGATCAGGTTGCCCAGCCAGGCACCGACGCCGCCCTCCTCGATCGGGACGTAGCTCGGATAGGGGAAGAGTCCCCACTTCACCGACATGTACTTGAGGAAGAACACCGCGATGAAGAACGTCGGGAACGCGAAGGCGATGAGGGTCGCACCGACGATGCCACGATCGATGAAGGACCCCTTGAAGATGGCCGCGAGGATGCCGAAGAGCACGCCGCCCACCAGCCACATCACCAGCGCGACGACGGCCAGCGAGATCGAGACGGGCGCAGCTTCGATGATCAGCTCGTTGACCGTCTTGGAGTTGAGGTGCGAGAAGCCCAGGCAGGGAGCGTCGCAGTGCGTCACGACCTCCGGCGCCGCGGCCCGCAGCTCGGGGTCGGCCGGGAAGTCGCGGCCGACGACGACTCCCTTGAGGAAGTCGGTCCACTGCTGGAAGACCGGGACGTCGTAGCCGAGCGCCTTGCGCACCTGATCGCGCTGGTCCTCGGTGCAGTTCTTGCCGCAGGCGTAGCGCGCGGCGTCGACCGGAGAGGCGAAGAACAGGATGAACGTCACCAGGGTCAGCGCCAGCAGCAACGCCACGCCGATGAAGCAGCGGCGCACGGTGTAGGCCCACATCGGTCGGTCTCCCCTCCTGGGGGTCGGACAGGCGCGCCCAGGGGCGCGAAGTCAAGAGTAAGCGGGATTCGCCGGATCGGCCCCTCAGCGAGAGGCCCGGCAGGACACCGGGTGGACGCCGTGACGGCGCCCACCCGGCACCCTGATTCAGGGTTGGATCAACCGGTCGTCACTCGGTGACGCCGAGCAGCCCGATCTCCGGGTAGGACGACGACGCGGGCGTCGTCGTGAACCCGGTGACCTTCGAGCCGTGCACCCAGTTGAACTTCGTGATCTCCAGCGGGATGTAGGCGTAGTCCTCGCCGAGGATCTTGTCGGCATCCTGCAGGTGGCCGACCTGCTCCTCGATCTCGGCGGAGTTCGCCGCCTCGTCGACCTTGGCCTCGAACTCGTCGCTCTGGTAGCAGCCGTAGTCCTGGCCACAGGTGGCCTCGGAGAAGTTCGGCCGGCTGTCGAAGAGCGGCGGCAGCACCGTCATCATCGACGGCCAGTCGGCACCCCACCCGGCCCAGGTGACGTCGAAGTCGTCGTCCGGGCGGGAGATGATGTCGTAGTAGGTGTCGCTCTCACCCTGCAGGGTGACGTCGAACCCGGCCTCTTCCCAGGTCTCCTCGAGCACGGCCATCGCCTTGTCCTGCGTCGGCGACGCGCCGTAGCCCACCGTGATCTTCACCGGCAGGTCGACACCGGCGTCCTCCATGAGCGCCTTCGCGCCCTCGGGGTCACCGTCGTTGTCGGCGTCGTTGGCGAACGCGGGGTTGTCCTGTGCGCCGGACACACCGGGGTTGACGATCGTCTCGCTCGGCGCACCGGCCTGCTCGCCGCCCAGCGCCTTGACGTAGTCGTTGAGGTTGGTCGACATCGCCAGCGCCTCGCGGACCTCAGGCGTCTTCATCGAGTCCTGGTTGAAGTTCGGCACCAGGTAGGAGTTGTACGGCGAGAGCACGTTGACGTAGCGGTCCTCGACCGGGCCCGTGATGTTCGGGAACTGCGACGGGGCCACCCGGGAGGTGGTGATCGCGTTCTGGACGTCCGGGTTGTCCTGGATGATCCGGTCGTTGAAGAGCTCACCCGCGGTGTCGGACGGGTCGATCTGGACCTCGATGGTCTCCGGCAGCGCGAGCCGCAGGGCCTCCGGGTCGTCGGTGGACTCGTCGTACTCCTCGTTGCGGACCAGGGTCGCGCCCTTGTTCTTGTCCCAGGTGCCGCCGTCGACCTTGTAGGGGCCGTTGGAGAGGACCTTCCACTGGCTCTTGGCGCCCTCGTCGAAGGACTCCTTGTACGGGTCGGTCATCATCATGCCGGCCACGGCCTGCGGGAAGTCGGCCCACGGCTTGTTGAACCGGAAGGTGATGGTGCGACCGTCGCAGCTCACGGCCTCCTCGAAGGCGGCCTGCTGCTCGTCGGACGCCTTGTAGGGACCGGGGTAGTCCTCGACGTCGATGTAGCTCAGCGTGTAGTTGGGGCCACCGGTGATGAGGTCGTTGGCGAAGACCCGCGAGGTGCCGTACTGCACGTCCTCACAGGTGATCTCCGAGCCGTCCTCCCAGGTGACGCCCTCCTTGAGGGTGAACTCCCACACCGCGCCACCCTCGGAGGAGGTGCCGGTGTCGGTCGCCAGGTCGGGTACCGGGGTGGTGGCCTCTTCGGGGTCCTCCGACATCGGGAACGCCAGCAGACCGCGATAGATCAGCCGGCGGTACCACGCCAGCTGGACGCCGTAGTAGATCCGCTGCGGGTCCGAGCTCTCGAACGGGAAGTGCTGGAGCACCTTGAGCGTCCCGCCCTTGGTGCCCTCCCCGCTGGCGCCGGAGTCGCCGTCGTCGGTCGACCCACCACCACAGGCGGCCAAGAGGGTCAACCCCAAGGCCGACGCAGCACCGGCTGCGAGGGTCCTTTTCAGTTTCTTACCCATTTCTTTCCTCCTTGGATGTGCAGCGCGCGGTGCGGCGGCACGTTCGACGACACGCTGTCGACGAAGTCTGGATCGGTGACCCGACAAGGGTCATCGGTGACCCTTCGGGTCGAGGGCGTCCCGGAGACCGTCACCGAGCAGGTTGAAGCTGATGACGATCGTCGCGATCAGGATCGCGGGGAAGAAGAAGTAGATCGGATCGTGCTCGGCGTACCGCAGCGAGTCGAAGAGCACGTTGCCGAGCGTCGGCGTCGGCGGCTGGACGCTGACCCCGAGGAACGCGAAGGCCGCCTCGGCGGAGACGAAGGTCGGCAGCATCAGCGTGAAGGTGACCAGGATCGGCGCCCACACGTTGGGCAGGATCTCGCGGAAGTAGAGCCGGAAGTTGGAGGCACCGATCATCCGGGACGCCGCCACGAACTCGCGCTCGCGCAGCGAGAGCACCTGACCGCGGACGATGCGGGCGATGCCGGTCCAACCGAAGATCCCGAGGAACACGGTGACGTAGAGCGCCCGGGTCGGCGTGCCGCCCGGCACCCCCATCACCTCCTCGATGAACGCGAACGCCACCGACGAGAGCGCCAGCACCATCAGCGTCTGCGGGAAGGCCAGGGTCAGGTCGATGCCGCGGCCGATGATCGCGTCCACCCAACCCCCGGCGGCACCGGAGACGATGCCGAGCGTCACGCCGATGATGATGGCGATGAGGGTCGCGGCCAGCGAGATCGCCAGCGAGAAGGTGATGCCGTACCAGACCCGGGACAGCACGTCGCGGCCGCCGCCGGGCTCGACCCCGAGCCAGTGGTCCGCGGAGATCCCGCTGTCCAGGATGCCACCGATGGGCAGCCCCGTGGGGCCGACCAGGTCGGAGTTGTTGCTGTAGGGGTCGAGCACGCCGACCCAGACCAGGATCGGCGCTGCCACCGCGGCGAGCGCGAAGAGCGCGACCACGGTGAACGACACCATCGACAGCTTGTCCTTGCGGAACCGTGCGACCGCGAGCTGGGTCGGGGACTTGCTGGTGACCTTCTGGTCGCCGACCTCCTCCGCGTGCTCCTCGGGGGAGGCGAGGTGGCTCTCCAGCTCGGTACCCGGCGCTGTCATACCCACCTCTTCGAGTGATCGATCGGTCTCGTCCGGCGCAGGGCGTTCTGCCCCGCGCCGGATGAGACTCTAGGTGAGGTGCTCCGCCTGTGGGATCAAGGAGCGGTAACGATCTGGTCTCGACCAGGACCGGGAAGGTTTCCCGGAGGGTCAGGCCTCCGTTACCGAGTCTTCCTCCGGTGTCGCGTCGACACCGGCTTCCTTGCGCTGCTCGGCCGTGATCGGCGCAGGTGCTGCGGTGAGGGGGTCGAAGCCGCCCCCGGACTTGGGGAAGGCGATCACGTCGCGGATCGAGTCGGTGCCGGCGAGCAGCGCCGTGATCCGGTCCCAGCCGAACGCGATACCGCCGTGCGGCGGTGCGCCGTACTTGAACGCCTCGAGCAGGAAGCCGAACTTCTCCTCCGCCTCGGCGCGGCCGATGCCCATCACCTCGAAGACCCGCTGCTGCACGTCCTCGCGGTGGATACGGATGGAGCCGCCCCCGATCTCGTTGCCGTTGCACACGATGTCGTAGGCCCAGGCCACGGCGCTCCCGGGGTCGGCGTCGAACGCGTCGAGGTCCTGGGGCGAGGTGAAGGCGTGGTGGACCGCGGTCCAGGCTCCGCTGCCGACCGCCACGTCGCCCGCCGCGGTCGCCTCGTCCGCGGGCTCGAACAGCGGCGCGTCGACCACCCAGACGAAGGACCAGGCCTCCTCGTCGATCAGGCCGCAGCGGCGGCCCACCTCGAGGCGCGCGGCACCGAGCAGCGCCCGCGTGGACTTCAGGCCGCCGGCACCGAAGAAGATGCAGTCACCCGGTCGGGCACCGACGTGCTCGGCGATGCCGGCCCGCTCCGCGTCGGTCAGGTTCTTCGCCACCGGCCCGCCCAGCTCGCCGTCCTCGCCGACCAGGATGTAGGCGAGCCCCTTGGCGCCGCGCTGCTTGGCCCACTCCTGCCACGCGTCCAGCTGCTTGCGCGGCTGGTCGGCTCCCCCGGGCATCACCACGGCACCGACGTACGGCGCCTGGAACACGCGGAACGGGGTGTCGGCGAAGAACTCGGTGCACTCCACGAGCTCCTGGCCCATCCGCAGGTCGGGCTTGTCGGTGCCGAAGCGGGCCATCGCCTCGGCGTAGGTGATCCGCGGGATCGGCGTGGTGATCTCGTGGCCGA
Source organism: uncultured Nocardioides sp. (assembly GCA_964544855.1). Taxonomy (GTDB): domain Bacteria; phylum Actinomycetota; class Actinomycetes; order Propionibacteriales; family Nocardioidaceae; genus Nocardioides. Next base: position 159 of record CAZJDU010000062.1, on the reverse strand, counting down.
CCAGCCGCCACAGCGCCGACAGGATCTCCTCCGAGAGCGCGATGACGTCGTCCTGCTCCACGAAGCTCATCTCGACGTCGAGCTGGGTGAACTCGGGCTGCCGGTCCGCACGGAAGTCCTCGTCGCGGTAGCACCGCGCGATCTGGTAGTAGCGCTCCA
>CAZJDU010000061.1:6613-22484 GCA_964544855.1 uncultured Nocardioides sp. | reverse complement strand
CCCCGAGCAGGTCGAGCATGTCCTGCGCGGTGCCCATCGGGCCCTTGATGCCGCGTAGCGGATAGCGCGCGAGCAGGTCGTCGACCCGCTCCAGCGCGACCAGCAGCTCGTCGGCGACCGTCGCGAAGCGCTTGCCGAGGGTCGTCGCCTGCGCCGCGACGTTGTGCGACCGGCCCGCCATCACGGTGGTCTCGTGCTCGGCCGCGAGCCGGGCCAGTCGGGCCAGCGTGGCGATCGCGCGGGTCCGCAGCAGCTCGAGCGACTGCTTGAGCTGCAGCTGCTCGACGTTCTCGGTGAGGTCGCGGGACGTCATCCCCTTGTGGATGTGCTCGTGCCCGGCCAGCGCGCTGAACTCCTCGATGCGCGCCTTCACGTCGTGGCGGGTCACCCGCTCCCGCTCCGCGATCGAGCCGAGGTCGACCTTGTCGACCACGGCCTCGTAGGCCTCGACCACGCCGTCGGGCACGTCGATGCCGAGGTCGCGCTGGGCCTTCAGCACGGCGATCCACAGCTGCCGCTCGAGCACGATCTTGTGCTCGGGGGACCAGATCTCGGCCAGGTCGGCGCCGGCGTAACGGGTGGCAAGCACGTTGGGAACGGTCACGACCGCTGATTCTCCCACGGCCGCCGGGACCGGCCGACTCGCCGCTCAGCCTCAGCCCGCGAGGACATCGTCGAGATCGAGCGGTACGACGCCGTACTCGCCGACCGCCACCTCACCGCTCGACGCATGCGCATCGAGCCGGAGCAGTGCGACCCACCCGCCGTCGACCAATCGGTAGATGTCGAGGGTGCGCGCCTCGGGGTCGACGATCCAGAACTGCCCGATTCCCGCCTGGGCGTACTCCGGCGCCTTCTCGAGGGTGTCCACCGCATGCGTGCCCGGCGACAGGATCTCCACGACGAGCAGCGGTGTCTCCGTCACGGGAAGCTCACTAGGGCGGGCAGGAAGCACCATCAGGTCCGGGCGCCGGACCCGATTGCGAGGAAGCCGCAGGTCGACGTCCGCATACACCTTGACCTCGGGCATCGCCCGTCTGAGGGCAGTCCAGAGACCGAATGTGCTGTCACTGTGATCGAGGTTCGGCGGCACGTTCACGATGACGACCTCGCCGTCAACCCACTCCGCCTTGGGCTTCTCCGGCAGTGCCCACCACTCGTCGTAGGACATCCGCCGGCGCTCCACGTCGGGCACCTGTTGCTGCGACACGGCCACTCCTGCGGGCTCAGGCACATCGAGACTCCTTCCATTCTGGCGTCAAGCCGGGCAGGAAGGAAGGTTCACCGGTGCCGCCGACGGCCAAACCGGCCGCCGGCGCCGTCCACAGGCCGGGCTCAGGCCTCCCGGACCGAGGCCCCCTCGACGACGCCGAGCGGCTCGGCGGCGATGTCGGAGCGTCGCTGCATGCCATGGAAGGCGATCAGGTCGGCAGCGGCGTAGGCACGCGCCCGTGCGTCCGCGACGTCGGCGCCGACGGCGCGCACGGAGACCACCCGACCGCCCGCGGTGACGAGGTCGCCGTCGTCGGTGACCGCGGTGCCGGCGTGGATCACGTCGACGTCGTCGATCGCTTCGGCGGCGGCGACACCGGCGATCCGGTCGCCCTTCGACGAGGACTCCGGGTAGCCGGCGGAGGCGAGCACCACGCTGACCGCGGCGCCGTCACGGAACGTCGGCGGCGGCACGTCGGCGAGCCGCCCCCGGGCGGCGGCGTGGAGCAGCTGCCCGAGCGGGCTCGCGAGCACCGCCAGCACCGGCTGGATGTCGGGGTCGCCGAACCGGCAGTTGAACTCGATCACCCGCGGACCGTCGGCGGTCAGCGCGAGCCCGACGTAGAGGCATCCGACGAACGGGGCGCCGCGACGGGCCATCTCGTCCAGCGTGGGCTGCACGATCGTGTCCATCACCACCGACGCCAGGTCGGGCTGCGCCCACGTGAGCGGGGTGTAGGAGCCCATGCCGCCGGTGTTGGGACCGCGGCCACCGTCGAAGATCCGCTTGAAGTCCTGGGCCGGCTGGAGGGGGTGGGCCGTCGCCCCGTCGCACACCGCGAAGAGCGACACCTCCGGGCCGTCGAGGAACTCCTCGACGACCACCTGACCGCAGGCCGCCGCGTGTGCCAGCGCCTCGGCGCGGTCACGGGTGACGACGACGCCCTTGCCGGCGGCGAGCGCGTCGTCCTTCACGACGTAGGGCGCGCCGAGCTCGTCCAGCGCGGCCGCGACCTCGTCGACCGTCGTGCAGGTCCGCGACCCGGCCGTCGGCACGCCGGCAGCCGCCATCACCTCCTTGGAGAAGGCCTTCGACCCCTCGATCCGTGCCGCGTCCCGGCTCGGCCCGAAGACCGCGACTCCTGCCGCCCGAACCTCGTCGGCCACCCCGGCGACCAGCGGCGCCTCGGGGCCCACCACGACGAGGTCCGCGCCGACCTGCCGGGCCAGCGACGCGACCGCCGTACCGTCCATCGCGTCGACCGGGTGGCACTGCGCCGACGCCGCCATCCCGGGGTTGCCGGGCGCGGCGTGCACGGCGCCGACGCCGGGGTCGGCCGTGAGCGAGCGGACGAGCGCGTGCTCGCGCCCGCCGGTGCCGATGACGAGGGCGGTGAGTTCGCTGGTCACGGGCGCTCAGCCTACGGCGTGGCGGCTGCGGCTCCGGAGAGCGACCGGCACCACGAGCCAGAAGCCGACCGCCGGCACCGCCAGCGCCCACGCGACGGCGCCGACGTCGACCGCTTCGGCCAGGCCGGCGGCGAGCATCGGGCCCAGCAGCCCGGCCGCACCCCACCCGGTGAAGACCACGCCGTACGCCGCGCCGAACCGGTCCGCCGGCACCACCTCGCTCACCGCGACCGGGACCAGCACCGAGACCGCGCCGTACTGGGCGCCGAGCAGCAGCAGCGCCGCGAGCGCGACGGCGGTCGGAGCCGGTACGGCGAGCGCGGCCACCGCGCCGACGAGCGCGAGCGCAGTGAGGTGGAGCGACCGGGTGCTCCCCAGCCGGTCCCGAGCGGGTCCGGCGAGGAGTCGGCCGGCGAGGTTCCCGCCGTTGAGCAGCATGACGGCCGCCGCGGCGAGTCCCACGTCGCCGGCGAGGCCGCCGGCCAGGCCGAACGCGACGAGGGCGGGCGCACTGCCGAGGGCGAACACCCACCACCACACCGCGACCGTCCCGCGCACCGGCCGCAGCGATCCCCGCGGCCGAGCGGCCACGCGCGACGGCGCGGTGCCGGGCAGCAGCAGGCCTGCCAGCAGCACGAGCCCGGCCAGCACGACCGCGAGTCCGGTCAGCGTCCGGACCGCTCCGACCCGGTCGAGCAGCAGGTCCGCGACCGGCCCCAGCACCACCGCGCCGGCGGCGTACGCGCTCACCACGAGGGAGACGACCAGCCCGCGCCGGCCGGCGACCGAGCCGGCGACCCGGACCGCCGTGGCGTAGCCGGCACCGGTGGCGCCTCCCAGCACCATCCCGAACGTCACCGTCAGCGCGGTCACATCCGGCGCGCCGGCGGCGCCCAGCAGCCCGGCAGCGACGCCCGCGGCGGTCGCCAGTGCGAGCCGTCGTGGCGCCAGGCGGTCGGCGAGGCGCCCGCCGAGCACCACCCCCAGCGTGAAGCAGGCCAGCCCGATGGCGTACACGACCGTGAGGTCCGACGTCGAGCGTCCGATCTCGCGTGCCAGATGGTCGTCGAGGACGTCCCAGACGAAGAGGGGCGAGACCGCCAGGTCGAGCAGCACCGCACCCGCGACCGCTCGGCGCACCATGAGCGGTCACGCTACCGGGCACGGCGCCGGTGAACCCGGCCGAGCGCGGCTCCGTGGTGGAGACATGCGGTCAGCTGTCGTCCTGCTGCTGGTCGCCGGCGTGACGGTCGGTGCGCTCGTCGGCGGCTTCACCGACCTGCACGTCTATCGGTACGCCGGCGACGCGCTGCTGGACGGCCGGCCGTTGTACGACGCGCGGGAGCCGCTGACCGATCTGCGGTTCACCTACCCGCCGTTCGCGGCCGTCCTGCTGGCGCCGCTGGCGCCGCTGCCGGGGTGGCTGGCCGCCGGGCTGTGGACCGGCGTCACCGCCGCGTGCCTCGCCGGGACGGTGGTCGTGGTGCGCGGCGCCTACGGCCGACCGACGTCGGGATGGCTGGTGCTGCTCGTCGGCGTCGGCGCGCTCGCGCTGGAGCCCGTCTGGCAGAACCTCACCTTCGGCCAGGTGAACGTGGTGCTGATGCTCGCGATCCTGGTCGACCTCACCCGACCGGACCGCCGGTGGGCAGGGGTGCTGGTCGGCGTCGCCGCCGGCGTGAAGCTGACGCCGCTGGTCCTCGTGGTGCTGCTGGTGCTGGTCGGCCGCCGCAGCGCAGCGCTCCGCGCGACGGTGACGTTCGCCGGCACCGTGCTGGTGGGGTTCGCGGTCGCCCCGGGCTCCGCGGCGACGTACTGGACCGACGACCTGGTGGCGGCCGGACGCGTCGGCCCACCGGCGCTGGCCCACAACCAGTCGGCGTACGGCGCCCTCGACCGGGTGCTCGGCGACGGCCCGGCCACGCTGGTCTGGCTCGCTGTCGCCGGCGTGCTGGCGGCGCTGGTGCTGCTCGTCGCCGCCGCGTGGTGGCGGCGCGGCGACCGGGTGCTGGCGACATGCCTCGCGGCCGTGGCGATGCTGGTCGCCTCGCCGGTCTCCTGGTCGCACCACTGGGTGTGGGCGCTGCCGACGGCGCTGGCGCTCTGGGAGCACCGCCGCTGGGTGGCTGTCGCGTGGACCGTGGTCTTCGTCGCTCGGCCGATGCTGTGGCCACCCTGGGCCGACGGCCAGGAGTACGCCTGGAACGCAGCCGAGCACGTGGTCGGCAACGCCTATCTCCTCGCCGGGCTGGCCGTCGCGGCGTGGGCCGCCGTCGCGCTCCGGACGGCGCAGCGTGCCGCTGCCGTCCACGAGCGATCCGCGCCAGACTGAACCCGAGGGCTCACCGCACCGTGTCAGCGATGGGAGGTGTGATGCCCGAGGACCCGACCGACGTGATGCAGCAGCTCCACGACGAGCACGCTGCCGCGCTGTGGGCGTTCTGCCTGCACCTCACCGGCAACGACCGGGCCCGGGCCGAGGACGTGGCCCAGGAGACGCTGCTGCGCGCATGGCGCAACGCCGACCACCTGACGTCGAGCCGCGGGTCGGTGCGGTCGTGGCTGTTCACCGTCGCGCGCAACATCGTGATCGACGAGTGGCGCACCCGGCGGGCGCGCAGCGAGTACCCCACCGACGAGGTCCCCGACGTGGAGGCGACACCGGACCGCACCGACGAGCTGCTGCTCTCATGGGTGGTGGCCGAGGCGCTCACCAGCCTCTCGACCGACCACCGCTCGGTGCTGGTGGAGTGCTACTACCGCGGCCGTTCGGTGGCGGAGGCGTCGCGGCGGCTCGGCGTCCCGGAGGGGACGGTCAAGTCACGCACCCACTACGCGCTGCGGGCGCTCCGGCTGGCGCTCGAGGAGCTGGGGGTCGGCTCATGACCTGCGAGCTCGCGCATCTCGACGGCGCCTACGTCCTCGGCTCGCTCGCCCCCGCCGAGCGGGCGGACTACGAGCGCCACCTCGCCGGCTGTGAGGAGTGCTCGCGCAGCGTCCGCGACCTCGCCGGGATGCCCGGCCTGCTCGGCCGGGTGCCGCCCGAGACCCTGGAGCAGCACGAGCGCCACGAGCAGCCCCCCGCCACGTTGCTGCCCGGCGTGCTGTCCGCGATGGGGCGGAGCCGCCGGCGGCGCCGGACGCGAGCCGTCGCGGCGGCGGTGGCCGCAGCGGTGCTGCTGATCACCGGGACCACCGTCACCGTCACCGCCGTGGTGGACCGCGACCGGCCGGCCGCCGTGAGCACGGCCGCGCCCGAGCGGATGGAGAGCGTGTCGGACGCGGCCGCCGGTTGGGTCTCGCTGACCGAGGTGCCGTGGGGCACCCGGATCGACCTCTCCTGCACCTACGACACCGACGGCTACGGCGAGTGGACCTACGAGATCGTCGTCCACACCACCGACGGCGGCACCGAGCAGGTCGGGACCTTCACCGCCGTCGCCGGCCAGGAGACGGAGGTCAGCGCGCCGACCTCCGCCCCACCGGACGAGATCGCCTCAGTCGTGGTGCGCACGACCGGCGGACAGCCGGTGCTGCGCCTCACGCAGTGAGCCCTCGGCGGCGAGCCCCCAGATCCCGACGCCGACGGCGACGACCTCCGAGATCGCGGCCAGCCAGGCGTACCAGGTGTCCCACGAGGCCTCGATGCCGAACAGGCCGACCGTCGCGGAGATCACGAAGGCACCCAGCGTCGCCACGCCGAAGCCGGCGAGCAGGAAGAGCGGCGCCCAGTGCCGCCAGGCCACCAGCAGGACGGCGATCGCCACGCCGGCCACCACGTTCACCACGAAGAGCTGCCCCACCGTGCCCTGATCACGCACGCCGTCGAACCACAGCCACAGGTGGACCGCCGCCGAGACCAGCGCCGCCACCGCTCCTACCAGTCGCACTGCCATCGTCCGCTCCGATCGTTGCTGGGTCTGGAGGTAGCACGGAGCAGCACGGGCTGTGGTTCAGCGGCCGTGGGAACAGTTCCGTCGCCGTACGCCGCGAGGAACCGGTCGCGGAAGGCGTCCATCCGCCAGACCGGGGCGTCCGGTCCGGGCACGAGCTCGTCCTGCCACCGCCAGCCGTCGATCCGGCGGAGCACGGCCGGGTCCTGTGCGATCACCGAGACCGGCACGTCGTGACCGGCGTCGTCGCCGCTCACGAACGAGTGCGGCTGGTGGTCGCCGACCACCACCAGCACCCGGTCGGGGTCGGGGTAGGTCGTCAGGAAGGAGACCAGCGTGCGCCACGTGTAGCGGATCGACGCGGCGTAGTAGCGCTGGGCGGTCCGCGGGTCGGCGACACCGTCGACGGCGGGCTCGCCCCGCTCGGGCATGCCGTCGTAGACCGAGCCGTCGCCGACCTCGTCCCACGGCACCGGGTCGGGCAGCGGCGTCCACGGGTGGTGGCTGGAGATCAGGTCGATCTCGGCGAACACCGGCGGGCGGTCAGCCGGCGCCAGCTCGGTGCGGCGGAAGTGCTCGAGCGTGTACTGGTCCGGCATCGAGGCGTAGCCGAACTCCGGCCCCTCGTAGCCCACGTCGCGGGAGTCGTAGAGCTCGTCGAAGCCGTAGTACGCCGCTCCCTCCGGCCAGTCACGGGTGTTGGCCGGCACGTCGAAGACCGTGCGCCAGCCGGCCCGGCCGAAGGCCGAGGTGAGCGAGGTCCGGTCGCTGTCGAGCAGCTGGCGGTAGCGGCGCTCGCCGTCGACCCACACGCCCGCCTGGAGCGTGCCGTGAGCCAGCCAGCTGGCGGCGCCGTACGTCGGCGAGGTGAGGAACGCGCTGCGCATCCCGTAGCCGGCCCCGGCCAGCCGCTCCTCGCCCTCCCCCAGCGCCGCGAGGATGTCGGGGGCGAACCACGAGTCCTCCACGGCGACCCGGCCGTAGCTCTCCACCCACACCAGCAGCACGTCCTTGCCGCGCAGGGCCGTGAGCAGCTGGTCGGTCGGCGTGCCGGCGTAGGCGTCATCGGCGAGCTCCGCCGCGAAGACGCTCCGGTCCCGGAGATCGGCGCGCACCTGCTCGACGGTGTCGGCCGCGAGGTCGACCGAGCTCGCCGCCGCCACCCGGTCCGCCGGAGCGCCGAGGGCGGTGCACAGCACCCAGACCGTGCCCAGCGCGACCAGCGTCTGCGCCGTACGGCGCCGATGCTCCGCCGCGACCCGCGAGACCCGCACCGCGGCGACCGGCAGCAGCAGAGCGGCCGCGGCCACCGCGAGCACCACGACCACCAGCACCAGCGCCGCGCGGGTCTCGCCGACGGTGTCCCCCAGCACGTCGACGCCCTTGCCGAGGTAGGACCAGTCCCCCACCACGCGGAACGACCGGTCGAGCACGGCCTGGAAGCCGACATCGAGCGCGCGCAGCACGAGCAGCCCGGCGAGGACCAGCCCGAACCCGGCCGCGACCACGCTCCGCCAGCGGCCCGGCAGGACGAGAGCCAGCGCGACGAGCGCCAGGCCCTCCACCGGGATCCGGAGCAGGTCGACCGCGCCACCGGGCGGCACGAGCACCACCCACAGGCCCGCAGCCGCGGCCGCGGTCGCGACCACCGGGGCGAACGCCGGCCGCGGCGGCACCGGCTCCTCCCGGCGATGCCGCCACTGCCACCAGATGTCCCGCCCGAACGAGTCGACGAGCAGCAGCAGGGCGACAGCGAGCCCGAGCCGCGTCACTCCCATCGGCAGCACGCCGGCGGCCGCCACGGTGAGCACGATGCCCTGGATCGCTGCGACCACCTTCGCGGCGTACCGCGGCGGCGTGGCGCGTCGCAGCCAGGGCAGCAGCCACCCGGCCACGACGTAGGCGTAGCGCATCGCACCGATCGCCAGCACCCACCAGCCGTACTCCGGCGCCGCGTGCACGCTGAGCACGGCGATCAGGAACGCGTCGACCTCCATGTCGAACCGGGCACCGAAGGCGGAGACGGTGGCGGTGCGGCGTGCGACGTGGCCGTCGACGGCGTCGAGCAGCAGCGCGATCGTCGCGAGACCGACGAGGAGCACCGGGTACGACGCGCCCAGGAGCCCGCTCACGACGAGGCCGGCCACGATCGCGGCGAGCACCGCGCGGACCGCGGTCACCCGGTCCGCGGGCCCGAGCGCACGCCCCGGCTGAACCCGATCCATCGCAGCTCCGTGTCGTTGGTGGTACCCCTGGGTACGAGGCGAGGACGATGCTGGTTCAGCGACCGGTTCCGCTGCCGGTTCAGGAGAGGGGGAGGTGAGCTGGTGGCCGACGACGCCTTGGCCTACTGGCTGGTCGAGCCGGGGCGCGGCGAGATCCGACCCGCCCCGCTCGCACCACGCGGGCGGGAGGACGTGCGGGTACGGACGCTGTGCTCGGGGATCAGCCGCGGCACCGAGGCCCTGGTCTTCGCCGGCCGGGTGCCCGAGAGCCAGTACGAGGAGATGCGGGCGCCGTTCCAGGAGGGCGGCTTCCCCGGCCCGGTGAAGTACGGCTACCTCAACGTCGGCCGGGTCGAGGAGGGCCCGGACGGGCTCGTCGGGCAGCGGGTGTTCTGTCTCTACCCCCACCAGACCGCGTACGTCGCCCCCGCCGCCGCGGTCGTGCCCGTGCCGGACGACGTGCCCACCGGGCGGGCCGTGCTCGCCGGCACCCTCGAGACCGCCGTGAACGCGCTGTGGGACGCGGCGCCCCTGGTCGGTGACCGGGTCGCGGTGGTCGGCGCCGGGATGGTGGGCTGCTGTGTCGCCCGGCTGGTCCGCGGCATCCCCGGCGTGGCGGTCACCCTGGTCGACACCGACCCCTCCCGGGCCGAGACGGCCGCCGCGCTCGGCGTGGACTTCGCCGACCCGGCCGGCACAGCCGACATGGAGGGCCGCCTCGATCTCGTGGTCCACACCAGCGCCACCGCCGCGGGACTCCGCCGCTCGCTCGAGCTGCTCGCCGCCGACGCGACCGTCGTCGACCTCAGCTGGTACGGCGACACCCCGGTCACGCTGCCCCTCGGTGAGCGGTTCCATCCGTCACGGCTCACCATCCGCAGCAGCCAGGTCGGATCGGTGGCGCCGGCGCGCCGGAGCAGCCGCACCGACCGGGATCGTCGCGCCCTCGCGCTCGAGCTGCTGCGGGATCCGGCGTACGACGCGCTCCTGACGGGCAGCTCGGACTTCGCCGAGCTGCCGGAGGTGATGGCGGCCCTCAGCGACGGGTCGCTGTCGGCGCTGTGCCACACGATCGACTACGACACCGAGGAGACCCCCTGATGTTCCGCGTGACCGTCCGCGACCACATGATGATCGCGCACAGCCTGCAGGGCGAGGTCTTCGGACCCGCGCAACGCCTCCACGGCGCGACGTACGTCGTCGACGCGACCTTCGCCGGCCCCGAGCTCGACGGCAACGGCATCCTGGTCGACATCGGCCGCGCGGGCCAGCAGCTCCACGACGTGCTCGCCGACCTGACCTACCGCAACCTGGACGACGAGCCCGGCCTCGCCGGGGCCAACACGTCCACCGAGGCGCTGGCCCGGCTGATCGCCGACCGGCTCGCCGAGCGCGTGCACGACGGGAGCTTCGCACCCGGGGCGTCCGAGCAGCTGACCACCCTGGAGGTGACACTCCGGGAGTCGCATATCGCCTGGGCCAGCTATGAGCGGGGTGTGTGATGGAGCCGTGACCGAGCCCGCCGGCAGCACCGTGCACGTCGTCGTCCCGACGGGCATCGACGACACCACCCGGCCGTCCGGCGGCAACGTCTACGACCGACGGCTCTGCGACGCGCTCAGCGCCCGTGGGTGGGTCGTGCAGGAGCGCCCGGTGCCGGGCGGCTGGCCCCGACCGACGACGGCGGACCAGACCCTGCTGCACCACGTGCTCGGCCATGTGCCCGACGGTGCGACCGTCGTGCTCGACGGGCTGGTCGGCTCGGCCGCGACCGCCGTCCCCTCCGTCGCGGACCGGCTGCGCGTGGTGGTGCTGGTCCACATGCCGCTCGCGGAGGCCGACCCGTCGCCCGAGGTGGCCGCGGTCGAGCGAGCGGCGCTGACGGCCGCGGACCTCGTGGTCACCCCGAGTCACTGGTGCCGCGACTGGCTGCACGAGCGCCACGACGTCCCGGCGGCTCGGCTCCGCGTGGTCGAGCCCGGCACCGACCGCGCGGACCCGGCCGCGCCGTCCGCCCGCGGCCACCGGCTGGGCTACGTCGCCGCCGTGACACCGGACAAGGGCCACGACACGCTCGTGGCGGCGCTGGCACGGCTGCGCGACCTCGACTGGCACTGCACCTGTGCGGGCTCCCACGACCTCGACGTCGGCTTCGTGGCCCAGCTGCGGACGTCACTTCGCCAGGAGGGTCTCGCCGGCCGGGTGGACCTCCCGGGTGCGCTCTCCCCCGCGGCGCTCGAGGAGCTCCGGTCCGCGACCGACCTGGCGGTCTCCGCCTCCCGGCGGGAGTCCTACGGCATGGCGACCGCCGAGGCGCTCGGCCGTGGCATCCCCGTCGTCGCCACCGCGGTCGGCGGCCAGCCCGAGGCCGTCGGCCGGGTCCAGGACGGCAGCCGCCCCGGGCTCCTGGTCCCGCCCGACGACCCCGGCGCGCTGGCCGACGCCCTCGGCCGATGGCTCATCGACGGCGACCTGCGCGAACGGCTCCGCCGTGCCGCCGTACGACGTCGCGACGGACTGCCCACCTGGCCGGACACCGCTGAGCGCTTCGCGACCGTGCTCACCGATGCCGACCCGGCCTGAACCGTGAGCGCCGGCCGACCGTGACACCGACGAGTGGGTGACGCGAGGGAGGTGACCGATGGCGAGCAGCGCGACCGCTCTTCGCGGGTGGCTGCGCCCCGTGGCGGGCGCGGCGATCCTGGCCGGACTGGTGGTCCACCTCGGTGCCGAGCCGTTCCTCGACGGCCTCCGGCAGGTCGACGGCCGGGCGCTCCTCGCCGCCGTGATCCTCACCGCCGCGACGACCTGGTGCTGCGCGCGCCGGTGGAGCCTGCTGGCCGGCCGGCTGGACGTCCCGGTGTCGGTCGGCGCGGCCTACCGTGCGTGCTACCACGCGCAGTTCCTCAACGCCGTCCTCCCGGGCGGCGTGGTCGGTGACGTGCACCGCGCGGTGCGCCACGGCCGGGACGCCGGCGCACTCTCCCGCGGGCTCCGCTCGGTCGTCTGGGACCGCAGCACCGGTCAGCTCGTGCAGGCGCTGATGGCACTCGCGGCGGTGCTCTGGCTGACGGCTCCGGTGCAGCGTGCGGCGCTGTGGACCGTGCTCGTCGTCCTGTCGGCGGCGGTGGTCGCGTGGGTCGTGGTGCCGCGCCGGGTGTTCCGCGCACTGGTGACCGAGATCCGACAGGTGCCCGGCGCGGCCGGGGTCTGGCCGCGGGTGGTGCTGCTCTCGGCGCTCGCCGCCGCCGGTCACGTCGTCGTGTTCGTGGTGGCGGCCCGCACCGTCGGCGTCGCCGTGCCGCTCACCGAGCTGGTGCCGCTCGCACTCGTGGTGCTGGTCGCCGCCGCGATCCCGCTCAACATCGCCGGCTGGGGTCCGCGGGAAGGGGCCGCGGCGTGGGTGTTCGCCGCGGCGGGACCGGGCAGCAGCACCGGCGTCGAGGTCACCGTCGCCTACGGCGTGATGGCGCTGGTCGCCACGCTGCCGGGGGCGGTCGTGCTGGTCGGCGGGCGGTGGTCTCGAGGCTCAGGCCTTGGCGGCCTTCGCACCTCGACCACCGTCGGCACGGGGGTCGAGGTGCGAGGAACGAGCCTCGAAACCACCCCCGGCGCACAGGAGGAGCACGATGGCTGACCGTCCGTACACCGTGCTCAGCTGCAGCATGTCGCTCGACGGCTACCTCGACGACGCCTCCGACCGGCGGCTGGTGCTCTCCAACGACGACGACCTCGACCGGGTGGACGCGGTCCGGGCGGACAGCGACGCGATCCTGGTCGGAGCGACGACGGTGCGCAACGACGACCCCCGGCTGCTGGTGCGCTCGCCCGAGCGGCGTCGCCAGCGGGTGGCGTCCGGCCGGTCCGCCACGCCGACGAAGGTGACGCTCACCGCCGGCGGAGAGCTCGACCCGCGCAGCCGGTTCTTCGCGCTGGGCAGCTGCGACAAGCTCGTCTTCTGCCCGTCCGACGCGGTCGGCTCGGCGCGGGAGCGCCTCGCCGCGGTCGCGACGGTGGTCGACGGCGGGCCGCGGGTGCGGATGCGTGCCCTGGGCGAGGAGCTGCACGCACGTGGCGTACGACGGCTGATGGTCGAGGGCGGCGGCACCGTGCACACACAGTTCCTGGCCGAGGAGGTGGCCGACGAGCTGCAGCTGACCGTGGCGCCGTTCTTCGTCGGTGACTCGCGCGCGCGGCGCTTCGTGGGCGACGGGCAGTTCCCGTGGTGTGCCGACCGCCGGGCCGAGCTCGTCGAGACGAGGGCGGTCGGCGACGTGGTGCTGTTGCGCTACGCCCTGTCCGACCGGTACGACGCGAGCCGCTCCGAGGCGGTCTGAGGACGACGAGCAGGCTGCCCCTGAGACACTGGCCCGCGTCGTCGGCGTACAGGAAGCGAGGCAGCGGATGCGGGTCCCGGAGGCGGGCGAGACGCTCGGGCGCTACCGTCTGGACCGCGTCGTCGGTCACGGCGGCATGGCGGTGGTCTTCGCCGCGACCGACCTGCGTCTCGACCGCACGGTGGCGCTCAAGGTCATCACCGGCGCGCTGGCGCGGTCCCCGGAGTTCCGGCAGCGGTTCCACGCGGAGGCGGCCGCACTGGCCCGGCTGGACTCGCCGTACGTCACCCAGATCCACGACCACGACGAGACCGACGACGTGCTGTTCATCGTCACGCAGTACGTCGACGGCACCGATCTCGCGACCCACATCGACAGCCGCGGGCCGATGCGTCCGCAGGAGGCGCTGCGGCTGGCGGCCCAGCTGGCGCGAGGACTGGGCGACGCCCACCGCCGCGGCATCGTCCACCGCGACGTCAAGCCGGGCAACGTGCTCGTCCGCGACGCCGGCACCCCGGAGGCCCACGCCTACCTGTGCGACTTCGGCGTCGCACGATCCGAGCACAGCGACCAGCAGCAGCTCACCGCTCCCGGCGCGGTCACCGGCACCTGGGCCTACCTCGCACCCGAGTGTCTGCGCGGCGAGCCGGCGACGGCGGCGAGCGACCTCTACGCACTCGGCTGCGTGCTGTGGGCCTGCCTCACCGGGGAGGTGCCCTACGCCGGCACCGACGCCGAGGCGGCGCTCGCCCACGTGAACGACCCGATCCCGCAGCTCGCCGGCGACGACGCCCTCACCCGGCGGCTCAACGCGCTCGTCACCCGGGTGCTCGCCAAGGACCCGGCCGATCGTCCCGCCGACGCCGCCGCGCTGCGGCGAGAGCTCGAGGAGCTCGCGAGCGCCGCCGGTGACCAGCCGCCGTTCGTCGATGCGCCGACGACGGTCCCCCGCACGGTCCGGCGCGCGCTGCCGGCGACCCAGGGATCGGGCGCCCGGGCTTCCCGGCGGTCGCGTCGCACGCTCCTCCTGACTGCTGGCGTCGCCGCTCTCGCTGTGGTCGCCGGTGTCACGGCGGGCGCCGTCCTCACCGGCGGCGCGGGCACGGCGGACCCGGAGACGGCACCACCGATGGTCGCCGGCGACCTCGACGGCGACGGGTACGGCGACCTCCAGGTCCTGCAGACCCGCAGCGACAGCGCCGCCTTCAGCCCCGTCGCCCTCTGGCGGATCCCGTCCAACGGACGTGCTCTCACCTCACCCGAGCGCGGGACGCTCGGCACCGGCCGGCCGGACAGGGGCGACGTCGACGGCGACGGCCGCCCCGACCAGCTCTGGCTCGACAAGGTGTCCGTCGACGACGCCATCGGCGTGGAGGTGACGCCGGCCGACGGCGCACCCTGGCGACAGGAGATCGACCTCGACCCGGCGCTGTTCGGTCTGGTGCCCGACTCGGCCGTCGGCGACGTCACCGGCGACGGCCGCGACGACCTGGTCCTCCTCGGCCGGCCGAGCGACGGGGTCGGCGGCGTCCACGTGGCCGCGTCGACCGGGGACGGGTTCGGGCCCGTCGAGCAGTGGTACGCCGTACCGGCCGACGTGGACACCTCGGGGCTCCTCACCGCCGACGCCGACGCCGACGGTCGCTCGGAGGTGCTGCTCGTCAGCGTCGGCGAGGACGACCGCGAGCGGGTCCAGGTCCTCACCGCGGTCGACGGCGGCTTCGAGGCCGGCGAGGCTCGGCGGGTCGGAAGCGCCGCGGTCAGCCGCTACCTGTCGGTGTGGCTGGTGGGCGACGTCGACGGCGACGAGGCCGACGAGCTGGTGATCCCGGAGTCCATCTGCCGTGCGGTCCACGTCCACGACCTCGGTGACGGCGTGCTGGCCGACCCCTCGTCGTGGTGGGACCGCGACCTGGACGAGCAGCAGGCCCGCGCCTGCTTCGACCGCTACTACGGCGGCTACTGGACCCTCTCCGACGTCGACGGCGACGGCGACGCCGACCTGGTCGAGATGAGGCCCGCCCGGCCCGCCGAGCAGCGGTTCGACATCCGGGTCCACGCGGCCGAGGGCGACCGGTTCGCCGCCCCGACGCCGTGGGGGGCCTTCGACTGCGGTGCGGAGTGCGAGGACACCTTCACGCTGCAGTGAGCTCAGCGCAGCGGGTGGATGACCACCGACTCCTCGCGCTCCGGCCCGACACCGAGCACCGACATCCGCGCACCGGACATCTCCTCGACCGCACGGACGTAGGCCTGCGCGTTGGCCGGCAGGTCCTCGAACCTGCGGCACCCCGAGATGTCCTCGCTCCAGCCCGGGAAGTACTCGTAGACCGGCACCGCGTGATGGAAGTCGCTCTGGTCGACCGGCATCTCGTCGTGGCGGACCCCGTCGACGTCGTAGGCGACGCAGACCGGGATCTGCTCGAGCCCGGTGAGCACGTCGAGCTTGGTGAGCACGAAGTCGGTGACGCCGTTGACCCGGGCGGCGTAGCGGGCGATGACGGCGTCGTACCAGCCGCAGCGGCGCGGGCGGCCCGTCGTCGTACCGAACTCGTGGCCGGCGGTGCGCAGGAACTCGCCGTTGTCGTCGTCGAGCTCGGTGGGGAACGGCCCCTCGCCGACCCGGGTGGTGTAGGCCTTGACGATGCCGATCACCTGGTCGATCCGCGTCGGCGGGATGCCGGAGCCCGTGCAGGCGCCACCGGCGGTGGCGCTGCTGGACGTCACGAACGGGTAGGTGCCGTGGTTCAGCGACAGTTTGGGAAGAAGAAAGCCGGCTCGTGTTGTACCACTA
>CAZJDU010000061.1:0-6603 GCA_964544855.1 uncultured Nocardioides sp. | reverse complement strand
ACCCGAGGTGGCGTTGGACGAGGTCACGAACGGGTAGGTGCCGTGGTCGACGTCGAGCAGCGTCGCCTGGCCCGCCTCGAGCAGCACGGTCTCGTCGCGGTCGAGCGCCAGCCCGAGCAGCAGCCCGGTGTCACAGACGTACGGCGCCAGCCGGTCGGCGTGGGCCACGAGCTCCTCGACGGTCTGCTCGACCGTGGGGGCGCGGCGGTTGTAGATCTTGGCGAGGATCTGGCTCTTCAGCTCGAGCGCGCCCTCGACCTTCTGGGCGAGGATCTTCTCGTCGAAGAGGTCCTGGATCCGGATGCCGATCCGGTTCATCTTGTCGGCGTAGGTCGGGCCGATGCCACGGCCGGTCGTGCCGATCCTGCGGGAGCCGAGGAACCGCTCGGCGACCTTGTCCATCTGCCGGTTGTAGTCGGCGATCACGTGGGCGCTGGCGCTGACGCGCAGGCTGCTGGTGTCGATGCCGCGGGCCTCGAGGCCGTCGATCTCCTCGAAGAGCACCTCGAGGTCGACGACCACGCCGTTGCCGATGACCGGCGTGCACCCCGGCGTGAGGATGCCGCTGGGCAGCAGGTGGAGCGCGTACTTCTCCTCACCGATGACGACGGTGTGGCCGGCGTTGTTGCCGCCGTTGAACTTGACCACGTAGTCGACCTGACTGCCGAGGTGGTCGGTGGCCTTGCCTTTGCCTTCGTCGCCCCACTGGGCGCCGACGATCACGATCGCGGGCATCGCTCGCTCCTAGGTAGCTGGACCAGCAATGCAAAGGCCCCAGCACGCACGCCGGGGCTCCTTGCGGCGTCACGCTACCAAAACGCGACCGCGCGCGGGCGGAGCAGGCACGTGCCGACGGTCGGCGCACCGACGGGAGGTGGTGGGTCAGGGGTGGCTGGGTGCCGGCGGCGCGTCGGGCACGTCGAGGGCGACGCCGTCGACGTAGCAGTAGAACCAGTCCTCCCCGGGCTCGTACGAGCGCACCAGGGGGTGGCCGGACGCGTGGGCGTGGGCCGTGGCGTGCCGCCCGGGTGAGGAGTCGCAGCAGCCGACCCGGCCGCAGGCCTGGCACACCCGCAGGTGCACCCAGGTGCCGCCGTCGGCCAGGCAGGTCTGGCACCCGTCGGCGCCCGGCGCGGGTGGGTCGACCTCGGCGAGGTGCTCGCACACGCTGCCCTCCGGAGGCGGGGCACCGCCCCGCGGCATCGGGACGGTGTGCACCGGCACCGGGTCGCAGTCGGCGTGTCCGTCGGCGTCGACGCGGGTCGCCAGCGGCGGGCCACCCCAGCCGGCGCAGTGCCGGAGCTGGAGGTACGCCGGCGCCTCGGCGCCGGCCGGCCCCAGCACGTCGTTGCGGATCGTGGCCGCCGCCAGCAGCCCGCCCGCCAGGAGCACGCCGGCGGAGATCCAGACCACGGAGGCGAACCCGGCGTCGAAGGCGACGGGGTCGTCGTACACCCGGCCCTGGAGTCCGGCGAGTGCCGGGAACGCCGCGATCGCGCCGAGGCCGGCGGTGCGGGCGACCGCGTTGTTGACCCCGGACGCGAGGCCCGCGTGCTCGGGCGGGGCGGCGGCCAGCGCGGTCGCGGTGAGCGGGGAGACCATGATGGTGAGGCCGGCGCCGAAGACCAGCACCGCGGGCAGCACGTCGCCGAGGTAGTCGGCCCCCGGCCCGACGCGGAGCATGAGCAGCACGCCACCGGCGCACACGACGGGCCCCAGCGACATCTGCAGTCGGGGGCCGATGCGGGCGGCCACGGCGCCGGAGCGGGAGGAGAGGAGCAGCATGAGCACCGTGATCGGGAGCATGGCGGTGCCGGCCGCCAGGGCCGAGAACCCCGCCACCACCTGCAGCTGCACCACGAGCAGGAAGAAGATCGCGCCGAAGCCGCCGTACACGACGAAGGTCACCGCGTTGGCGGCGCTGAACGAGGCGTTGCGGAAGGCCGCGAGCGGCAGCATCGGGTGGGCCGCGCGGCGCTCGGCGACCACGAAGCCGCCCGCCGCCAGCAGGCCCGCCGCGCCGACGACGGCCGTCACGACGTCAGGCCCGCCGTCGCCGAGTGCGATGAGCGCGTAGGTCAGGCAGGCGAGCGCGGTGGCGCCGAGCAGGGCGCCGGCGATGTCGACCCGTCCGCCGGCGGCGGGATCCCGGGACTCCGGGACGTGACGGGCTGCCAGCCACACCACCACGACCGCCAGCGGCAGGTTGACCAGGAAGACCCAGCGCCAGGACACCACGTCGACCAGCCAGCCGCCGAGGAACGGCCCGGCGGCCGTGGCCACACCGCCCAGGCCCGACCACGCGCCGATCGCTCGGCCCCGGTCCTCGCCGGCGAACGAGGCCTGCAGCAGCGCCAGGCTGCCGGGAGTGAGGAGCGCGCCGCCCACGCCCTGCAGGGCCCGGGCGGCCACGAGCACCTCGGCGGTGGGCGCCAGCCCGCACAGGAGCGAGGCCACGGCGAACCACACCACGCCGACCACGAAGACCCGGCGCCGGCCGAAGCGGTCGCCGAGCACGCCACCGAGCAGGATGAAGGCCGCCAGGGTCAGTGCGTAGGACGTCAGCACCCACTGCAGCGCGGTGAAGCTCGCATCGAGCGAGTCGCCGATCGCCGGCAGCGCGACGTTGACCACCGTGGCATCGATGCCCGCCAGCGCCGACCCGAGGATGCTGGCCGTCAGCACCCAGCGACCGCCGGGCGAGTCGAGCCGCAGGGCCGGCTCGCCGGACGCCGCCGTCGTGCTCACGGCGACACGCTACTCCGCAAGGAGCTCCGACGACCCGCGCCGGCACCGTCCTCGTGCTCCGCGGACCCGGCGGCGTGCGCGGAGCACGCGACCAGGCCAGACTGGCCGGAGCCGGGCGCGGGCGTGAGCCGCGGGAGCGCTGCGGTGGTGCCCGGACGCAGAGCGGAGCGGAGGATCCCATGACGAGCGATGGCCCCTCGACGGACCCTTCCCGCACGTCCCCCTCCCCCATGTCGAAGGCCGCCGACGCGGTGCGCGCCGTCGCCCTCGACTACCTCGAGGCCTGGTACGCCGGTGACGCGGAGCGGATGGCCCGGGCCCTGCACGACGACCTGGTCAAGCGGACGCCGTCAGGGGACGCACCGGCCGGGGCCGACCTGCGGAGCGTGCCCAAGCCACGCATGGTCGAGCTGACGGCCGCCGGCGGCGGCCGTGACGTGGCCGATCCGGCGATCCAGGTGGTCGTCGAGCACGTGTCGGACGACATCGCCAGCGCCCGTACCCACTGCGCCGACTTCGTCGACTACCTGCACCTCGTGAGGACTCCCGAGGGCTGGCGGATCGTCGACATCCTCTTCCGCTCCGGAGGCTGACCGTCGTCCTGGCCGAGGGCCCGATCGCAACCGGCGTCGACCTGTACTCCGCACGTGCGACGCGATGGGCCTCGCGCCGCGACGCAGTGCGACCCCAGGCAGAGCATGGGATCGTGCTGTCGACGCTTGTCAGGGGTGCATGGCGAGGGACGGCGCGTCGCTGTGCCCGGGCCGCCACAAGGCGAGCTAGCGGCGCTCCGGGACAGCGTCCGACATCTCGTGGCAGCACATCGCGAGACGCAGCGGGCGCCCGGCTCGGGTCGCTTCAGCGGAGAATCCCACGCACCAGGCGGAGAGGATCCTCCGGCGAAGCCCAGCACGCGTGAGGATCCGGGTTTCACCGGCACCGGTGCCTGCGATTCGCCGGCGACCGAGGCCGGAGACGCCGGACCACGACAGCCGGTGGGCGAGGCGTCCACCGGACCAAGCGCGCTGGGAGCAGCCGTCGGCGGGAGCCCGGTCGTGATCGCGCGGTGGGCTGACCTCTCATCGGCCGGCGGTGGCGGGCTCGGCGTCACACGACTCGGCCGCCTCCGCCGTCTCGGCCGCCTCCGCCGCGTCCGCTGTCGGGGCCAGGACGTCGGGCTCGACCGTGCTCTGCGTCCGCCGCGTCGGCGGTGCCAGGAAGGCGACGGCGACGGCGGTGATCGCGACCACGCCGGCCGCGAGGAGCAACGCGGATCCGCTGCCGTCGACGAGCGCGGTCTGCGCGGATGCGACGAGGTGCTGACCGGTCTGGCCGAGCCGTTCGATGCCCGGGGCCTGGGTCGCGGCGATCGAGTCCTGCGCCGCCGCGGCGATCTGGGGCGGCAGGCCGTGGACGGCGTCGGCCATGTTGTCGCGGTAGGTCTGGTTGAGCACGCTGCCCAGGATCGCGATCCCGAACGCGCTGCCGAGCTCGCGCGAGGTGTCGTTCACGGCGGAGGCCACGCCCTGCTTGCTCGCTGGCAGCGACTCGGTGATGGCGGTCGTCGAGGGCGTGCCCGCGAGAGCCATGCCGGCGGCGAACAGCACCAGGCCGAGCGCGAAGTACCAGTAGGTGAGCTCGACGTCGACCTGCGAGACCACCACGAGGCCCGCCGCGGTCAGCAGCAGGCCGACGGGAGCGATCCGCCGGAAGCCGACCCGCCGGGCGATCCGCGGCGCATGGCGTGCCAGCGGGATCATGACCAGCGGCAGCGGCAGCAGCGACACCGCGGCCTCGAGCGGGGAGCGGCCCACGACGAACTGCAGGTACTGGATGACGATGAAGAAGAGCCCGAACGTCGCGAAGAACTGAACCAGGACGGTCAGCGTTCCCGCGCTGAAGCCGCGCAGCCGGAACAGCCGGGGGTCCAGCATCGGCTTGGGCACGCGCAGCTCCCAGAGCACGAAGGCGATCGAGGCGAGGACGCCGACCGCGAGGCCGACGATCGTCCACCGGTCCTCCCAGCCGCGGTCAGGGCCCTCGATGATGCCGAAGACCAGCGATGCGACGGCCACCAGCGAGAGGATCGCGCCCACGAGGTCGAGCTGGGGCGCGTCGTCGTCGACCGAGGTCGGGACGACCGCGAGGGTGCCGATCAGGGCGACCGCCGCCAGGGCCACGTTCATGGCGAAGAAGGAGTTCCACGAGAAGAACTCGAGCAGCAGACCGCTGCCGAACAAGCCGAGCACCGCACCGCCGCCGGCCATGCCGACCCAGACGCCGATCGCCTTCGGTCGGTCCTCGACCGGGAACGAGGTCGTGATCACCGAGAGCGTCGTCGGCATGATCGCCGCGGCGCCCGCGCCCATCACGGCCCTCAGCGCGATCAGCTGCTGGGGGTCGTTCGTGACCATCCCGAGCGCTGCGGCGCCGCCGAAGACGGCGAGGCCGACCATCAGCAGCAGCCGGCGACCGTACCGATCGCCGAGGGCGCCGGCAAACAGCAGCAGGCCGGCGAAGACGACGGTGTAGGCGTCGACGATCCAGGTGACCTGGGTCTGCGACGCACCGGTCTCCCGGGCGAGGTCGGGGAGCGCGACGTTGAGGCCGCTGACCGCCGAGACGACGGTCATCAGAGCGAGCGAGACCACGGCCAGGATCGGCCCGGTCCGCGCTCTCGTCGGGGTGGAGTGAACGTTCATGGTGGATCTCCTGGTGTGTTAATTCGTCACTTGACGAATAGTGTTATTCTTCGCTTGTGGAATTGTCAAGGCGACGTAGGAGAGGTGCCTGATGCCGAGCTCGCACGCTCGAGGCAGACGCCCGGCCGGGAGCGACACCAAGGCGGCCATCGAGGTCTCGGCGCGCCGGCTGTTCTCGGAGCTGGGCTACCCGCGGACGACGATGCGGGCGATCGCCGCCGACGCCGGCGTCGATCCACGGCTGATCACCCACTTCTTCGGGTCCAAGCAGCAGCTGTTCGTCGCGGTCGTCGAGCTGCCCTTCGACCCCGAGACGACCTTCGACACGCTCCTTGCCGGAGGCGGTGAGGACGCCGGGCAGCAGCTGGCGGAGTTCCTGCTGTCACTGCTCGAGAACCCCCGCGCACGGAGCACGTTGACCGGCATCATGCGGGCGGCGGCCTCGGAGGAGGCTGCCGCCGCGCAGATCCGCGACCTGGTCGCGACCCGGCTGCTCACCGCGCTGGCACGCCACTTCGGCGGCGAGGAGCCCGAGCTGCGGGCATCGATGATGGCCTCGCAGATCGTCGGACTGACCTTCGTCCGCCACGTCGTCGGCGCGCCGGCACTCGAGAACGCCGACCGCACCCGACTGATCGCCTACCTGAGCCAGGTCTTCAACCTGTACCTGCGCGGGCTCCCCGCCGACCCGCCCACCACCGACGACCCACCAGCCCGATAGCAGGGCCGCCGTCCGATCCGGCACGCGGACTCCGCCCAGGGCAACAGCCAGCGTCGACGCTCACGCCACTGACGAGCCCGAAGGCCTAGATTGGTTCCACCGTCAGGCGCACGCGGCCAACACTCTGCTACACGACGCGGGGGTGATCACCCGGGCCGCGAGGACCGCCACCGCACCGCTGCATGATCTGACTGAGGAGGTTCGGATGCCGGTGAGGCTCAACCACACGATTGTGCACTGCCGCGACAAGCAGGCCTCGGCATCGTTCTTGTCGGAGATCCTGGGGCTGCCCGCCCCGACGACGTTCGGACCGTTCTCAGTGGTCCAGGTGGCGAACGATGTCTCGCTGGACTTTCTCGAGGAGGGGACGGTGCACCCGCAGCACTATGCGTTTCTCGTCGACGAGGACGAGTTCGACCAGATCCACGGGCG